>NZ_JBQEPU010000006.1:0-254528 GCF_052045835.1 Paraburkholderia sp. 22099
GCCTCTCGCAAACACCGGCGACGACTACGAGGCGCTATTGCCTTGGCGCCTCATCCCCTCCGCAGACTGACGCACAGCCGGTCGCTGAGAGCAAGCCACGTGGTTTATTGCGCGCTTACCATGATCGAGGTGCTGCGATTACGCCAACGAGGCCACACTGAAGATACTTATCGGTTCGCTAAGGACGGTCCATTGGTTTGTCCGCGTGCTCTATCGCGCAAGGAGACAGTAGCGGACAGGACAATCTCGCGGAGAATCAATAAGCCACGCCACAGGTTCCGATTTCTATGGCGGATCACATCACGGCTCGATCGCCAGTTGATCGGTTTTGATCCATCGAAGCAGATGTTTGCCCGAACTATTGACGTAGTCCACATAGGCCCAACCGGCCGGCGACTGCTTCAATATCGTCACTGCATCGTTCCGCACCAGATAGGCTTGGCTCGCGTGGGCGTCATCGGGCGCCGTGTAAAGCGACGCCTTTGGCACCGATACGATCGCACGATGCCCGCTTTCCACAGCCGTCGGCGCTGGCGTATCGGCGGTGCCTCCGTCCTCGTTTGCCAGCGCGGCCTCAATCAGGCCTGCATCGCTCTGCGCACCAGCCGCACGAAAACTGGCTGCTATCTTCCGATAGATCTCACGATTGGCTGACGACGGCGGATCGCAACGCAAGAGATTGTCGGCACCGGAATCGCCGTCGATGAGTGCGCGTGGCGGCTGTCCAGCGCTGATAAAATGCAACAACCGGCTTGCCGACGGACGGTCGCTCTTAAGCATCAACCTCGTCTGATCGTCAGTCCCCCATCGCGCGCGCTGCCCGACCTGCCAGCCCGCTCCACATATCTCACCGGTTTGATCGGCGGTGATGCATCCCGTGCGAATCTCAATGGCGGAACAGTACTCCCGGCTCGAGTCGGACTCCGCCTGCCCCGGCCCCGACGATACCGACCCTGACTCAATTCGCCCGATAACAACGTAGTCACCGGATGGCGAGATATTGCTGTCGCTCGGTGGTTCCATTTGTGTTCCGCCCGTTTGCCGCTCGCCAGCACGTGGCAGTAAGCTGAACGTCGCTCCGGTCGGGAAATGGAATACGGCCTGTTTCCATGCACGCTGGGGCAATGGCGCTTGAGGGTTCGCGGCGTTGCCATAAAGAATCGCCGCCCCCCCCGGCAAAGTGAACCGGAACGTGGAGGACGGCGCGGCGGCAAGTGCCGGGGCAACCGCACCGCCGGTCAGTAAAAATGCCGTCGCGATCACCGTGCAGATACCAACAGCTTGCGTGCGAGGCGAGCCGATCCTAACCGACGAAACACTTGCCTTTGTAAATTTAAAGGTCGCGTTTTTCAAGATGGCATTCCCAGAATTTGAGCCAGATGAGAGTATCGCTGCGGCGCGACCGACACGCCGTTCACTTGCGCCATATAGCGCGACGGGCCGTAGTCTTGCAGAATGCTGGTTTCGTACGCCGCTCGGTTTGCCCCCCACTCTGCGGGATTGCGAGGCACATGCGGATTGTGTTGAAAAAAATGATCTAGCGACGATTTCATACTGTTTGCCGTCGCACCGGGTGCATTGACGTCCTGATCCAGGACGGTCGCGCGGCCCAGTGGCGACTGCAAATAGTCCTTGATCTGGTAATCATAGCCACTTGGCCTCTTGCCAATAGCGTGATTGAGACGATCGACAAAATCCTTAACTTGGAGCTCCTGATATAACGGCGACGATACGGCGTGAGCCATCGATGCGACCGGCGGACATTTGACCGGCTTGCCAAAGGTGTCGATCGAACAGTCGCGCCGCAGCGCAGTGTAAAGCTCATCGCCGGTGATCCGAACGCCATTCGTAAACGTCGAATCCGCATACCCCAGCGACGCATCGCCGCCCGAACCGGTCACGGTCCAGCCGCAATTGGAAAAATACCGTTGGTAATCGGCCGGATGCGCGTCTCGAAAAGAGGCGATCTGAGTGGCCAACTCGCCCCGGCTCTCCGCGCCTCGGATGGTCTTCTGCATTGCTCCGGCGCTGATAATCGCCTTGTCGATCGCTTGGACCGTATCCACCTTGCCTTCATTCTGAGACATTGCGCGCAAAATCCTTTCCTCAATCTCGCTTAATGTCCCGTTGGCCCGCATTGTTGCCAAAGCCGGACAGGCACCCAACTGAATCGAACCCGAATGCTGCGGCCCGTACCAATACGTATTTGCATCCACCTTAAACCGTGTTCCGGTGACGTCCACGCAGCAGCCACAAGCACAAGCGTCGGGATCAAAAAAATTCCCTACGACACCGGCAGGATGCATATGGTAGACGTTCGCACTCGTTGGCCATCCCGCCACTCCGCTAATAGATGCCCAATATCGAAGCGCCCCTATCCGCGTCTTCTCCGCCTGCCATACAGGTAATCCCGCATGCATATGCGAATCCAGCGCGTCCCACTTACCCATCTCTCCTCCCCATTCGCTCTCGTATCGCACGATCAGGTGATCGATGCGATCCGCGAGCCACGGTTTGCCGAGCGCCATCTGCAATTCGTGCGCAGTGATTTTGCCGTCGCGCTGCTCCAGAGCGTCTATGGCATCTTCGAGTTTGCGAATGGTTTCATCGGAGCGCGCACTGTTGAACGAGTCTTCGAAAAGTGCGATCTCATCCGGCGTGCCGCTATCGGCAATGAAGAGTGCGCGTTCGAACATGTCGGAAACCGATGTTTGCAGGTTCGTAACCTCGAATCCCGGCCAATCCCAAGGACTCTTTAGCTCAACGAGAGGGTGACCGTGATCGCACACCCAGCCATCGATTTGCGCATTGTTCTCATCGGCGATGCTGACCGCGTACCACGTCTTGCCGTCTGCGTCGGCACAACATTGCGCCGATGCAGTGCTAACCACACGTGTCCAGGCGGCCGCTGCGCCGCCCGCCGATTGCAAGCTCAGCGGAAACTCCCTCCACGCCGGCCGAGCATCATTGCCATGCGGACTCTCGCGAGCGACCCAGAGCGCTTCGTTGCTAATCGGAGTGCCGCTTGCGTTAGCCTGCAAAACCTTCCGCCAGGCACCGCTATCCGGCGAACCGGGGGCGTCCTTGATGGATGTTCCATGTGGGATCGACGAATTGGGAGAAGATGGCTGCACCAGCTTTGCGCCCTTCGAAATCAGCAATAGGCTGCGGGATTTCGGATCGAGTTGCGACGCTCTCACGCGGCTGCGCGAGATGAACGCGTTGATATCGTCTCCCGTAAAGACCTCGACATGGAGCAGTGGACGTGCACCTAGCTTGGGCGGCAACCCATGATGTGCCCGCGCTTCCACGAGCCGCTGATATTCGCCTATATAGGCGACCGTTTCGCCCGCCGCAACCTTATGAGGCTTTGGCAAAACATAGACCTGATCCACAGCCGAAGGCTGGCTTTGCTTATCCAACTCTCCCAGGAAAACCCATCCCGTCGCTGCATGTGCAGGCAATGCAGCGCCTTCCTGATAAGACTGCACTGCACCTGACACAAAACTTGCGATCTTGCCCCACGAACCGTGTTTCTGGCCAACTTCAATCTGCGTACCACGCGAAAGCCAACCTAGCACGGCGCTGCCAGCCGCATGCGAAGCGCGTACCCTCAGGCCGGGCTGGCTGTGATCCTCTTGGCCGGCCGCATTCTTGCGAAAATCGTTTGCCTTGGTGCCTACTGTGTAAATGTCCGTCGCGCCATAGTAAGAGGGCAGCGCCTTCGACGCACCGTAACCATCGAGCGGCAACGTGTGCATATAGAGACTGAAGAACGTCAAGACGTCTTCGGCAGGCGTGCTTGTGTTCTGCGCCGGCGCGCCGTTCGCGGTATTCGCAGGCTGCGTGGATGGCGCGGCTGGCTTTGGCAAGACAAGCCGATGCCGTACGAGTGTGAACCCACTTGAGTAACCGGCCTTGATCCCCTCCGGATACGCAAGCTCCTGCAGCTTCGCATTGAGGCGATACGCCACAACCTCGCCGTCGGCAATACACCTGACGCCGTGGTCCTGCTCGAACTTGCCAGCCGTCGCCATCCCGAAATGGATTCCGCCGTGCCAGAGCCCGTTCGCACCGATCGGATAAAAACCGTCTTCCGACGTGCTGAGCGCGCTGAGATAGTCCTCCGGCGCAGGACGTGCACCGGGATTCTTCAAAGGAAACGGATACGCCCATCTCTCGACTTTCGACGGCTGTTCTTGTTGTTGTGCCACTGGCTATCCTTTGTTCAGTTCGTTTTTTGAGAGGACGTCATCGCCGTCACCCCGAAAAGTCCACCGACCGCTTCGGCTTGCTGTCAACCCATGAGGGAAACTTCTCGTCAAGGCGAACGGGGCCATTGAAGCTGTGCTGCGCGCCCTTCACATCGACGTTGCCCGGAGCGTGAATCTCGATGTTGCCGTCCTTGAGGCGGATATAGGCGCCTCCCGAGGTCAACAGAATTTCGCCCTTGGCGATAGCCTGAATCTGCTCGGTCGCTGAAACAAGCTTGACGCTTTTTTGTGCGGTGAGCTCGATGTTGTCGTTGTGCGCCTGGATCTCCACCTTTCCTTTGGCTGCGAACAGTTTCATTCCGGCGTTCTGGACGAAGAAGCTCAGTTTCTGTGCGACGCTCGCGATCAACGATTTGCCAGTTGCGATGTGCGTGCTCTGTCCGCTCACGAGGTTGGTCTGTGCATCGCTGGCGATGTTCACGGACTGCTGCGTGGACAGGGCGATACCGGAAGGGCTGCCGAGCAGCATGAGCGGTTCTCTGAACGCATTTGCGCTTCCTGTTCCACCGCCTGCGGTATTTCCACCTGACGATGAACCCGACACGTTGTTCTGTGTCGCGTCGGTGAATGCCTTCAGCGAGTCGCAACCATCCTTGAGACTTTCCGCCTGGTGCGTGGTGCTGGCGTCAGACATCGCATCAAGCACGCTTTCCGAATTTGCCAGTTGCGAAGTACTCTGACGGACATCCAGCGGTTGATTGCTCGCCGGGTGGGTGGTGACATACAGACCTTGACCCGCGCGCACAGCGCCGAAGGCGTCAGACTTCAGATCGAAGCCACTGCCCAAGTATGATCCCCGCGTGTTGCCGCTCTGGACGATGAGATAACCCAGGTGCAAATGCGCATTCGTGCTCGTGGAATACAAATGAACGCGGTTCTGGCCCGTCGAGTCATCCATCACCATCTGGTTGTAGCCGCTGCCCTGATATTCCTTGGACTTGTAGCCAGAGAGCAACCCGTTGGAATGCCAGTGCGGTTGTGTCGCGCCGTTATAGAAGCGGCCCGTTACGAGCGGCCTGTCACAATCGCCGTCAACCCAGTTAATCAGGACCTCTTCGCCGACTCTTGGGACATGCACACCGCCGTATCCGCCACCGGTATCGGACATGGCAACCCGCACCCAGCATGATGCTTTTTCGTCGCCGTCATTGAGTCGGTCCCAATGAAAGCGGATCTTGATGCGATTGAGTTGGTCGGTATAGACCTCTTCGTTAGCCGGTCCGACAACAATCGCTGACTGAGCGTGCATTACCGGCTTGTGATGTTCCAACGGGCTACGATACGGCACAACCTTGCGCTGCGCTTCTACTTCAACGAGGAAAAAGCCCTCACTTCCATCGACGTGTCTGACCTTCAACCCCTCTTCAGAGGCGTGACTCGATCTAACCGCCGCCAGTTCGCCTTTCAGGCTGTGCGGGAAATCAGCAGCCTGACTGGACACAGGCAGGTTGTTTTCAACGAACCATGCCGCCTCGATAACAGCGAATTGCCTGTTCTCCCCACTATCCGTGGCGTGATCAGGGTGGTCATCCAGTTCAAACCAGCGACCGGCGTCTATCCGCCGCACACCGCCGGAACCGTAAAAACGCTTCGCCCGCGATTCCCATTCTTCCATGCGGATTTTTGAGAGGGCATCACCCCGGTCCTGGCTGCCGTAGGTGTAAGCACCCGTATATTCATATACCTCGGCTTGCTGGGGCAAATTTCCCTGCGTGGGAAGCGTCGGGATATTTGTGCCTTTCGGACTTGCGGACGAAGCCGGTGCCTTGTAATCGAAGGTGCGGGTCGTGAGTGTTGTGCTTTGAAGTGTTCTCGTGCCCGACCACTGCACCAGAGCATCAGTTTCGCTATTCGTGCCCGCGCGATAGAACCCGACGGTCTGGGGCGAAAGCGGCTGGAATGTATCCAGATTATCTGTGACGACAAGGGTATGCGATTTGCCGTCGCTGGCTTGTTCGAAGTAGCCGAACAGCCCTTCGCTTTCCATCAGCCGGTGGACAAAATTCCAGTCGTCCTCGTATTGCATGCAGAATGAACGTGACGGGAGGGGCTTGCTCAACGCGAAGCGAAATGCTCCCCGGGCCTGCGGGTGCATGTTGAAGACGTCGGTCAAGATTTCGTCAACCGGTCTGTCTTGCCAGATTCGCGCATCCTTGCGAAAGCGCAGAAAGTGAATCCACGATGCAAAGCCGATCTGATAGCTCGTGAGGCCGGTATCTGATCCTAGACGTCGCGCCGTGTGTACGTAGCCATGGTAAGGCAGATAGGACCTGTCGGTCTGCAGCATCCACAGCGTGACAGGCTGTGCGATCAGGGTTTTGAGTTCTATCGTCGCAGATTTGGAAACGACATCAGCGGTGAAATCGTAATGGCGGCCAATCCGTGAATAACCGACAAGCCGCTGCGGAAGCAGAATATTATTACCCAGCGAACTATCCAGTTTCATCAGGCGGTCACTCTGGACGAGTCCGCCAGTTATTGCCCCGATTATGTCCTGCGCTCCCATACTGCCTCTTCTTGTTGGCTGATCGAGCGACCGCGCTCTGCGCGATTCTACAAAAGTTCAGATCAATCGGCCAGCTAGCCAATATCAACAAATGTAAAACGGCATTTATTTGCACAGTCCGATATGCGTTCGGCATATCGGTAAATTTTGTCAAGCGGGCATTCTGATAGTCGCCCAGCTTTCCCCATAGATTACGATTTCGGTATTAAACGATACCAATCAGAAAGCATAATTCATGTCACAAAATCGTAAGAGGCGGTCCGCAGGGGGGCGGTCGAGCAGAAAGCCGCTTGGCAAGACCATGCTCTTGCCACACACGGCCACTTTTGTGCGCGAACAGTCGCTGCACTGGCACCTCGCCCTGGCAGCATTTCGGGCCGGCAAGGGTAACGGCGATCTGCTGGCAGAACTGGTAAAGAGGCTCTATCTCGCCTGGTATCTTCAGGAGGCTGGGTTCGGTGCAGCGAAGCGTGAACTCTATCTTGATGCAGAACGCATCCTGGATGCTGCGGCCAGAAACGCAAGGAAAAACATCTGGCTCATCGAAGCAGCCGACTGCTTGCTGATTACCGGGATTCTCGATTTGCACGAACAGCAGTTGCAGCGTGCCCCGGTTTATGCAATTGGCGAAGCCCAGCAGCGTGTGCTGCATTTCGGAAAAAGCGACAAGCGGTCACCATGGTGACTTCGCAGCTCTTCTTGGGATGCGGGCCTCATCGGGCGCCGAGTGCCAAAGAGGCAGCCGGTACACTGGTTCGGTTCGAGACCGGCACCGCCCCTTCAACTATGGCGCGGTGCAGCGGTTCGGTCGGGCGCCAGTGCCGGGACAGCACGCGGGCATGCACGCGACTATCGGCACCGAGCGACGATCTGTGCATCTGCCAGTGCACTCCGCCGCCGAAACTGGTTGCCGCTCAGTGCTCGACTTCTATCGAAGTCTGATCTTGTAGGCCGGCAGATCGTCTTCCACCTTCACGCTCCACCGCGCGTGGCACAAACCCTCAGTCCCGACAGATGGTGGCGCATCACTTGCATAAAATGCCCCATTCCCCTAATCGGCCACCAACACAGGCTTGCGATGTTCCTGCTCCAGCTTTCTAGGTAATCGGATCATCACGAGATAGATGCGGACGAGCAGGCCAACAAACCAAAGCGACACTGGCATACCCAACACCGCCAAGGCGAACAACACACCGTTCGTCCCAAAGCTCGACGACAATAATCGACCCAATATCAGATAGAAGGGCGCAATACCGAAGGCAATGTAGGAATAGATTTTTGGAAACGGCGAACGCTCTTTATTGAGCCGCTCGAACAGCGCCATTCCGGCTTGCGTTCGATAGCGAAAGGCAGATGCATTTTCGTCGAAGGCCTCCTTGACGAAAGAGGTTGTCGTGATCGTATGCTTCACTGTTCGCCGCGACATGACGATCCAGTACAGCGTCAATGCAATCCCGCCCAATAGTCCTGGCCAACGCAGAACGGGGGACATTGGTGCAAACACAAAATAGTAAAAATAAGCGAATACACCAAAGAAAAAATAGACGGCAAATATTCCGGTCGACAGTACCAATCCGCACACCCACAACAGGTTCGTGCGGCGGTACATCATCGAGACAGCGAACGGTACGAAAAGGCAAAACAGCGTAACGAGCAGGCCGATTTTCCATGGCCATCCAGATACCGCAAGATCGTCTGCATATGCCGCGTACGAAATACCCGTGCCCAGCAAGGGAAGCAACAGGCTCATCGGCGCGGCTTTCTTCGTCATCTCCCAAACCGAGTCTTTCGGTTCCGCCCGGGGCTTCGTCATCGATTGTGCTCGTGGCATCTAGGTTCGCTTTCCGGTGGATGTCCTATCACGGCATGTACATCATTGGGGTACGTATCGTAATCTTTTGGCATGGACTTTTCCAAGTATTCGGCCGCGTGCTTCATCGACTCGCCGATAGAGCGAAACCACGAAGTGACATGCTCCGTCGCGTGCGTTTTCTTGTCGACCCAGTCGAGCCCGTAACCCACCGCGATCGCCACGACAATGGTTCCCACCACGATTGCGGCAACCGGCAGGGCCACAGTGCCCGCCAGTCCGGCCACGATGGCCCCAACCACGACGGAAGCAATGGCGGCACTTAAGCCCGCCTTGGCAAGATCGATGCCTATCTTGCCGAGCAGATCCGCAAAGTCCTTTTTTCGCTTTCCGTCCGGGCCGATCTCTTCGTAATCGTGAAGCCATTCAGCCGTATCGAGCGTGACGGTAAAAATCAACGCAATCAAACCGGCCTTCTTAAATGCGCCCTTGGATCCTTCCCAGGCTGCCGCCGCGCCCGACTCTGCCGTGCCAGCGCCGCCAGCAATCGTCAGCACCTTTTCGTTCTTCACGCCGTACCGCGCGGCCGTCACCAGCTTGCGCAATCTCGGGTTTCCGGTGAAAACGACATACAGTCTTTCTCCGACGTTTTTGTGAACAACCTTCGTCAATCTGAACTTCTCTCCCCAGAGCTCCTGAATCCACTGCTTGTTATCGTTTAGAAACGCCGTTGCACCGGCCAGTTGCCCAATTAGCCAGTTACGTGTCGCAATCTTGTTAGTGTCGATCGCCGTTTCGTCAGAGCCGCCCGCGGCCAGCGCATCTACAACTTCCTTGGGAACCGAGCTCTTGTCGACTTCGAAGACATGCGCTTCCTGCGTCGGCTCGACCGTGGTGCCAGGCGCCAACTTGATCGGCAACGGGCACGACCACTGCTGATCTGCGCGCAGCGGATCAAACGGCGGCGCAAGGCGCAGATACTCGGGGGTGGGCGCTTGCGGGTACGTGATCAGTGGCGATACGTTCGTCGACTTCGATGACGTTGGAGCGGTAGGCGGATGCGAGGCGTGATTCGTACCGATCGCGATGATGATCGGCTCAGGTTTGGCTTTCGGCGAAGCGGCGGTGTTCGTCAAGCCGAACATCTGCATAGAATAGTTCTGATACACCTTGCCATTCTGCTTGAGTATCAGATGTCCCTTGAAATCCCTGCTAATCCAGATGTGATAACGCTGGCCGTCCTGGAACTGCCCCTGCTTGACGCGCTTTTTCTTGACCACGTCGTAAATCCAGTCCTCGGTTGCTTCGACGGTATAGGTTGCTCCCTTCTTCACCTGAATATCGAATATCACGTCGCGGTGCTTGCGTAGCAGAACGGTGATATCAGTCTCGGCCCAGCATTCGACCGGTTCACCCGGTAAATCGATGCACACGGTATGTTGGATCAGGGGACGGTCGGCCATTGTTATTCTCCGCTTCGCTTGACTTGGTCTGCCACGAACTTGCCGAAATCAATGCCCTTAAGTTCGCCTTTGCCCTCACCATCGAGAACGACGTTATGCAGCGCGCCATCCTCCGACGCGAGCTTGATCGGTTCACCTTCGGGCACTTTGCCCTCCGCATCCATGTAGCGGATGCGCATGTCGGCTTTCTTGCCTTCTGCGTTGTAAGTTCGATCGAGACTCGTCGGGCCGCTGAAAGCGTGCTGGGCTCCTTTGATGTCAATCTTTCCCGGCGCATGAATCTCGATGTTGCCGCCGGAAATGCGCACGTACGCGCCACCCGACGTGAGAAGAATTTCCTGCTTGGCAGCCGCATCGATTTTCTCGGTCGCGGAGAGCAACTTCAGCGTCTTCTGGGCGGTGATTTCAAGGTTATCGCCTTGCGCCTGGATTTCGACTTTTCCCTTCGCCGCGAAAAGCTTCATACCCGCGTTCTGTGCGAACAGGCTGATCTTTTCGGCAACGCTCACGAGCAGCGACTTGCCGGTTGCGATGTGGGTACTCTGGCCGCTGACGAGGTTGACATGCTCGGTCGCGGCGACGTGTGCTGACCGTTGTGTCGACATCCCGATGCCCGATGGCGTCGCGAACAGCATGATCGGCTCCTTGAAGCCGTTGGCATTGCCAATGCCACCGCCTGCGGTATTGCCACCGCTACCTGTTGCGCCCGCTACGCTGCTCTGTGTCGCATCGGTAAAAGTTTTGAGCGAGTCGTGACCGTCTTTCAGGCTTTCTGCCTGATGGGTTTCGCTTGCCTGGCTTAGCGCTTCGATCACGCTTTCCGAATTGACCAACTGATTACTCGCGTCACGGACGTCGAGAGGCTGGCTTGATGTCCCGGTCGTTGGATGCGTCGACACATACAAGCCTTGCCCCGCCCGGACCGCACCATACGCATCGGACTTCAAATCGAAGCCGCTGCCGAGATAGGCGCCGCGCGAGTTGCCTGTTTGCGCGATCAGATATCCAAGATGCAGTTGGGAGTCTGCGCTCGTGCTGTAGAGCTGCACCCGGTTCTGGCCGGTGGCATCGTCCATCACCATCTGGTTGTAGCCGCTGCCCTGGTATTCCTTCGACTTATATCCCGACAGGATCCCATTCGAATGCCAGTCGGGAGTCTTCGCTCCGTTATAGACGCGGCCGGTGACGAGCGGCTTGTCGCAGTCGCCGTCGAGGAACGACACAATGACTTCTTCGCCGATGCGCGGTACATGTACGCCGCCATGCCCGCCACCAGCATGCGATTGCGCAACGCGCATCCAGCACGACGCGTTCTCATCGCCGGGGTTCAGGCGATCCCAGTGCATCTGCACCTTGATGCGGTTCAGCGAATCCGTGAAGACTTCCTCGTTCGCCGGACCCACCACGCTCGCCGTCTGCATGTGCATCTCGGGCTTCTGATGGTCAAGTGGACTCCGGAACGGGATGGCCTTGCGCTGCGCTTCGACTGTCGCCATGAAGAAGCCTTCACTGCCGTCGCTACCTTTAACGACAAGCGTCTGATCGGCTCCATGCTGAGCCCGCGCCGTGGTAATCGTCTGCTTGAGGCTATGCGGGAAATCTGTCGTGCCGCCCGAGACCGGCAGGTTGTTCTCGACGACCCATTCGACGTCGATCACAGCAAACTGCCGGTCCTGCTGACTGTCAGTGTCGTGCTCCGGGTGGTTTTGCAGCTCGAACCAGCGGCCTGCGTCAATGCGACGGACCGCGCCTACGCCGTGGAAACGCTTCGCCCGCGACTCCCACTCTTCCATCCTCACCTTCGAGAGATGGTCGCCGCGGTCCTGCTGTCCGTACGTATACGCGCCCGTGTACTCATACACTTCGGCCTGCTGCGGCAGGTCGCCCTGCGTGGTCATTGTCGGGATCGTCGTACCCTTGGGATTGGCAGACGACGCCGGCGACTTATAGTCGAATGTCCGCGTGGTGAGCGTGGTGCTTTGCAGCGTGCGCGTGCCGCTCCACTGCACGAAGGCATCGGTTTCGCTGTTCGTGCCAGAACGGTAGAAATCTACCACCTGCGGCGAAAGCGGTCGCAAGCTGCCGATATCGTCGGTGATAACCAGCGTGTGCGATTTACCATCGGCAGCCTGTTCGAAATAGCCGAAGAGCCCTTCCGTTTCCATCAGCCGGTGACAGAAATTCCAGTCGTCCTCGTACTGCACGCAGAACGAACGCTGAGGCAAAGGATTGCGCAATAAGAACCGGAATGCACCTTGCGCCTGCGGATGCATATTGAATACATCGGTGAGAATATCATCGACGGCTTTATCCTGCCAGATTCGTGCATCTTTTCTGAAACGCAGAAAATGCATCCAGGAAACAAAGCCAATCTGGTAGCTGGTAATGGCGCTGTCAGACCCCAAACGACGGGCCGTGTTGACATAACCGTGATGCGGGACGTACGACTGGTCGGTTTGCTGAACCCAAAGCGTGACGGGCTGGGCAATCAGGGTCTTCAACTCGATATTGTCGTTGGTTGAAACGCCATCCAGAGTAAATTCGTAATCACGACCTAGCCGCGAATGGCCCAACAGCCTTTGCGGCAAAAGGACGTTAGTACCCAGTGGCGTGTCGAGTTTCAGCAGCCGGTCCCTTTGCAGCAATCCGCCATTTATCGCCGCGATAATGTCCTGCGCACCCATACCGCCTCTCTTTTATGCAAATTGCGCCCCCGCGCTATCGCGCGATAATACAAAAGATCAGACGTTTACAGCAATCAATTCAGTGGAAACAAGTGTTAAATCGGAATTTGTTTCGCCTTTCATCGATGCATTTCGGGAATCGGTAAAAACAGCATTTCGGCACATAAGTGCTGCCGCAAGAAAACGCTTCGGTATTTCAGGGGGATCCATTAAACATCTCGGGCTTGAAGGAGTCATCCAGACTTCGACACCATTATGGAACAGAAAGTCGCGCAAACATCGAGGGCAAACCCGTGCGGCTCCTTCCAGCAATGCTTCCCCTTGTTCCCCCTGCTTCAACCGACAGGTCGACGATGTCAAATCTATTCCTGGTCCAAACCTCTTACGCAAATAGTCAGCTTCAAACCAGAAGACATTTTCATGCTTGTCAGATGCGAGGATGGTTTTAATTAATGCACTGCATGGAAGCAGGCCACCAGAATCATTTGCGTTAGCAATCTGCGGCGAAGTTCTCTTCAGACGTGCAAGGCCGTGTACTGGGCAGGAAGGAACGCCCTCCGACACATTGGCGTCTTCAGCAACGAGCGACGTGTCGAAAGCGCTTTCCCGCGAGGTGACCTGCACGGGTTGTTCCTCGGAGCGCACCAACAATTCGTCGAGACAGCGTGGGCAGACCGGAACCAAAGAACTTTCGATTGCGGCTATTGCCGGAACGTCTTTCAGATGAGCGGTCTCTCCTGCGTAAGCGATGAGGTGTGCATACTCGGTCAGTTCAGCCCGGTGCATCCGGACCTCCCTGCTGCGCTTCGGCCTGTCGAACGACACCTTGACTAGCTGACCTGCAGCAAACCGCCCCCTTGATCCGATGCAGGCATCGACATCCTTTGACGATTCGATGTTCCCCATGCAAACCATGGCGGGAGCAAAGTCTGGGGGAATTCATCTTTGACGTGATCCCGCATGTCGCACTGATTCATCCCGCTGCACTATGCTTCTACGGACATCATCTGCTGCGAGGACACGAGCCGCGGCGGCGGATGGCAGCCGCATATACATAGATCGTCACTTAACGCAGCGTGCCTTCCGTCCGGCGCGGTCATAACCTGGCGCGGTCCATCGCACTGGATTTTTCCCGTTGTATTGCAAGCGGGGCATGCGACCGGATCCCCTTCATGGGCGACGTCTTTATCGCTCAATTGAATAGAGGTGGAGACTGCCTGAACGACGCCGTTGGCTGTCGTCTTGTCGCCGTTCAAAATCAGATATCGTTTCATGATGCTTCCGAGGCTTAAAATTTCGCGCATTCAACCCTGTTTGGTGGGCCGTCATGTCGGCCGCCTACGCTTTTTCCTCTGTATACGCGACGCTTATCGTGACAATCATTGAGCGCAGGTCGGCGTGCACAGTAAGCGTTCCCCAATTGAAGACGAATGTGTCCGCGCCGATCGTGGAAGACACACAAGGCGATTGCGCTTCGGATGCGATCAACTTTGACAGCGTCTTCTTTTCCTTCACGAGATCATCCTCAGTCGCCGACCAGTCGATCTTTTTTGCAACTCCATCGACCCACACGAAGTCGATCATTGCGAGTTTTCTATTGCAAAAGCGAGCCGCTACGCCAAAAGTCTTGCCCCATACTTTCACGTTCTTGATGCCATAGTTTTCCCACTCGCCGTACTTCGCCAGTTCCGTTCCGCCGGACAAAGGCGATTCGTCAGGCGACGGTCTGCCGTGAAACAGGCTCGTTGACGCGTCGATAGTCAGCGTGCCAGTGGCAAAATCAAACGTAGCCATTCAGTTAACTCCCAAACTTCAAAATGTTGCCGCCAACGAGGCTGCCCTTGTCGGCGCTCGCTACGAAATACTGAGTGCCTCCGCCCTTGCCCAGATTGGGATTGGCGAGCGACTGCCCCTTCGCTACACAAATGTCCTTCGTGACGACGAATGCCCTCAGTTGGCTTCTCATCGGCCGGGCGTTGGGGGTATTGCTCGCGTGCGAAATCTGCGTCATGTCGTTGTACTCGCGCGCTGATCCACCGGTGCTGAGAATCGTGCGAGCGTCGGAGAAATAATTGCCGGGCAAAGCAGTCGCGATCTTGTCAGGCGGCGCATACGGATACAACGTGTACAACACTGTACCGCGCTTCAGGACCGTGTTCGTATAAGAGTCGACTCCCGGATAAGGGTCTTTGCCTTGCCAGCTTCTAGCCTGCGCAGCGGGATCTTTCCCGGCACAGGGATCTTTCTGGCAGCAATCCTTGTTCGGCGTTTGCGCTTTCTTCTTGAGCCCCAGCGGGTCGATCCAGCCAGTCGGATTCGGCGCGTATTGGTAAACGTTTCCGCCGCCCAGCAGCCCAATCGGGTCTTTGGCAGTAAACCGTCCCGTGCTCGGATCATAGTAGCGATGCCGGTTATACGCGAGCCCAGTCTCTTCGTCGAGTTGCTGCCCCTGGAAACGGATCGGGTTGCGCGGAGCGCTGAGCGTCACCTTCGACACCCGCGCTATCACGTCCCGAGTTTCACCCCACGCCTTGTATTTGGCTTCCCACACAACCTCACCGAGCTCATCGGTAAGCAACTGCGGGGTGCCAAGCTGATCGCAGTGGTAATAAAAAGCGTGCGCAGGGGAGAGGGAACTTACAGGCTTCAGTAGCGGATCATCTTCCGGCGCGTAGCGATCGGTCTGCTTCCAATCGGGTGTAGCAATACCTGTAACCGGGCCGGAGACGAACTGCACCAGCGGCACGAACGACCCCGCTTCATACACATAATGGGTGCTACCTTTGTCGACGCTTTCGTAAGCCAGCGTGTCGCCGTCCCAGCCAAACGTCGTACGCGCGCCGTCGACTTCTTTGCCGATGCGGCGTCCGAACGCATCGTAGAAGTAGCGCGCCTCGTGACGGCGTGCTGGCTCAGCGACACTTGCGGCTGTCATCCGGTTGAACTCGTCCCACTCGTAGCGCTGTTCGGCGCCGGGTGAGCGCTTCGCGATCAGGTTCCCGCGGGCATCGTACGTAAAGTGTGTGCCGGCATAGTCCGTCAACAGATTGCCCAAGACTTTTGGCGTACGCGCAGGCAGGCTACTTAGTTGTTGCCCTCCGCCAGTGCGCGCCTGTGCAGCGCTACCCGGATCGACGATGTTACTTGCGGGGTCGAATGCGAAACGCTCGGTCGCAAAAGGGCTGACAGCTTCGATCAGCCGGCCGACGGGATCGTACTGGTAGCGAGTCACCCCGTGCCGGCTGTCGTCAATCTCCTTTAGCTGTCCCACGGCATCGTACTGATACCGGCGTGCCACGATCGGAGCGGGTGCGCCGGCACGCCTAAGTGCCTGGGATTCCATTCGCCCGACCGGATCGTAGCGCGTGTTCTGTGCAATCCGGTTCGATAGCGTGCGCTGTGTTTCGCGATGCAGGTCGTCACGTTCGAACTGAATCAGTTCCTGGCCGTCGATCTGCATGCCATGCACATGGCCCGTGCCATAAACCAGCCAGTCGATCGCATGACCATCCGGGCGCACGGTTTTGATGCGCGTGCCGATCTCGTCGTACTCGTGTCGCCATACATAGCTGCGGCGCTCGCCGAATAACTCTTGCGCGTGATGTTCGCGCACCAGATTGCCGACTGGGTCGAAGAAATGCTGCACCCGGCTGATTGCGTTTTGTGCATCGATCAGGCGGCCATTTCCGTCGTACATGAAGCGCTCGTCGCTTGCACCGGCGATGCGCCGTGCAAGGCGTCCACCGCTGTCGTATTCGAGCTGGGTCGTTTGACCCGCTTCATCGACGGTTTGCAACTGGCCATTCGCCGCGTCATAGGCGTAGCGGGTCGTCATCCCGTCGAAGGCAATTTCCTCGAGGAGTCGGCCGACCGGATCGTAATGGAACTGGTAAGTCGCGTGATTTGAATCGGTGAGCGCGCTCAGGCGTCCGACCCGGTCATAGCGATAGGTCAGCAGTTCGCCCGATGCATCGCGTCGATTCGCGATCCGCCCGGCGGCGTCGTATCCATAGCGCGTGACGCGGTTCAGCGGATCCGTATGCACCAGGAGCCGGCCCTCGGCGTCGTATTCCAGCTTCTCGATTCCCGCAGCAGATTGGACTTTGGCCAGTTGTCCGTTGCCACCGTAACGATAGATGACACTCCGCCCACCCGCGTCCTTGCTCTCGAGCAGGCGGCCTTCTCCATCATAGGTCCACTGCGTTGTCTTTCCCGAGCAATCTGTATAGCTGACAAGGCGCCCCGCAGCATCATATGCGAGTGCCTTTGCCCCGCCCTTTGCGTCAACGATTTCGGTTGGTTGCCCTTGATCGTTGTAGCTGTATTGGGTTTTGTGACCCAGCGGATCAATCTGCGTCGTGACATTACCCGCGTCATCGTACTCGCGGGTCCAGCGATATGTTTGCGGATCGATGATCACAATCATCTGATCCTTTGCGTCGTACTCCATGCGTACCACGCTGCCATCCGGACGGGCCTGCTCAATCAGGTTGCCGCGCTCGTCGTAGGTGAAACGCTCGACGCTGCCGTCCGGATAAATATGCTGCGTCAGATTATGTTGGGCGTCGCGGTAGAACCATTCATTGAGGCCGTCCGCATGAATGATTCGATACGTGTAACCGTCGATATCGAAGTAATAGCGAGTGACGTTGCCGAGGGCGTCACTCACGTCGACGAGACGGATGTCTGGGTGCCACGCGAGGCGTGTGTCGTAGCTCCCGTCGTCCGCGTATTCGCGCACGCACTTCGCCTTGGGTCCAGAGCCATCCCATTCCAGATTCATGCCACGGCCGGTGCGATCCGTGTACCGGGTCACAAGGTGATGCGTGTAGGCGTACTCGCGACGATTGCCGTGGCGGTCGGTTGCCGCAATGAGGTCGCCATGCTGGTCGTACGCGTAACGCACCAGCGTGCCGATCCGTTCACCTTCCTGGTCGATCTCCACAGCTTCGACGAGGCGGCCGCCTGCATCGTGTGAAAACACGACGATACTTTGCGCGGTGATCAGCCGCGTGAGCCGATGTGCGTCGTCGTAGTCCAGTGTGACCTGACTGCCGTTGCGATCCTTCAGGAAAGCGAGACGGAAGGCGCCGCCGCGTTTTTCATACGCTTCGAGCAGTTCATGCCCGCGCGTGAGCGTGAGCCACTGGTCATCGAGTCGCGCGAGCGTGAGGTCCTCAGCGAGATCGTCGTGCGTCTCGCCCGCCTTGAGCAGTGGGTACTCAAGACTGCGTCCACTCGGATCGTGATACACAAGCTTCGCCGCGTGGATATCGAAGCGCGTGGTGTAGGGAGTGATCCAGCGCGCACCCAGATTGCTTTCGTCATATTCAGAGAGAAATGACCGGTAAGTACGTCGCCACACTACCGGCATCGCGCCGGGCAAGACAAAGTCTTGGTGATCGAAGCGCTCGTCGCCGAGTGCATAGCCGATCGAGCCGCCGCTGCGTCCCAGACCACAGCTCTTGCAGTCGCTCGCCCCTGGGTGCTTCGCCTTCCCCTGCGTGGCGATTGTCTCCAGTTCGCCTTCGGTTTTCTTCAACTCGGCTTCGACCTTGCCGGCTGCCTTGATGCCGACAGTCTGTTTGTGTTTCTGCTTTTCCTTCCACTTAGCCACGGCCTTCATCAGCGCGTCGAGCATCCAGATCAGGCCGCCGACGTCCGCACTATTCAAACCCTTGATCTTTTCCGTCACCATCGGAATCGCGTGGCGCGCTTCCGCAGCCATTTGCTTGAGCTGCTGGTTCGTCGATGGCGAGATTTCATTCGCTGCGCGGGAGGCGAGATTTGCCGCGTCCTTGACCAGTACCTTGGTGCCGTCCTTCAGATACGACCACAGGTTCTCGGCAACCTTGCTCGCATCATGGGCGGCAAAGCCGTCGCTGACTTGCTCCAGATGCTTGTCAGCCGCGCGATAGTTGCCCGATGTGTCGAAAAGCTTGCCCGACGCCGCACCTTCAAAAATCTGCGCAAGACCTTCGAGCAGCTTCTTCGCATGATCCGCGCAGTCATTGAGCATCTGCGCGAGCTTGGCCTGCACTTCCTGAATGAATTTTTCGATGTCGCCAGCAAACTTCGCGCTGATGTGCGCCACCAGCACCGAGATCACCGTATCGGCGATCATCTGTGCTCCGCCTTCCGCAACGGCCTTTGCGCTTCTCGCGAGTTCCTCCCGGGCCAGCTTCATCAGCGGCCGGGCACCCATGCGGAATTCACCCATCACCGGTGGCAGCGGAATGACACCGATCAGGTCGATGCCCAGGTTCAGATAGTCGAAGAAGTCTTTAGACTCCGCTTCGATCAGCCGCTTGATATCCATCACGACGTCGATCGCAGACAGAATGTTCGAAACGACGGGAATGTAGTTCGCCAGTTGCTCGACGCGATCGAGGGTGATATAGCCATCGCTGACGCTCTTGAGCCATGCATCGAATTGCTCGAGTGCGGAACCGACGTCCTCCTTCGCTATGGTGACGAGCGGCGCGATTGCGACTTCGGTTCGGACAACGGCGGTGGTCTGGGCAGCGGCTGCGCTCATGCTGGGTCAGGTCGGTTTAGTTGCTGTTGGTAAAGAGTTTGTCGTATCCGCATCCGAGCAGAATCCATCCCGGGCTTTCCTGCTGATCGACAAGCAATCTGATTTCCTTCTTGCCGACCGTCTTGCGATAGTCGACGCCCCGCCATTGAGCGTTTTCGCGCAGAGAAATGGTGCCGGCTCCTTCGCTCATGCCGCCGATACGCGCGACCCATTGCTTGGCAACATTGATTTCTTCGCCTTCAGGTGCGGGAATGGCGAGCAGCATCTGCCGTGGCGACACGATCGACACAAGGTTCGACGATGTGCCCCATGCCTGAATCGGTTTCTGCGTTTTCCATGCCAGGTCGACCGCTTTTTCTTGCGGCGGCTGACTCGTGAAACCTGGCACGGCCCCGCTGTCGATGCGGTCAATGAAAGTGTCGATCTGGCGCGCGTCGAGCTTGCACTCAACGAAGCGGCCGATCGTCTGCAGATCGGTTGCCGACTGGGCATGCGCGCTTACGATAAGCGCAACGCCGCACACCATACCTATCAAAGTCTGAGCAAATTTCATCGCGGACTTACTTGACCTTGCAGTCAGTCGCCGACGGGTAGGGGGTCGAGAACGCGCCCACACAATGGAGCGTCACCTTTTTCCCGACGCGCAACCGGATCTTGTCGACACTCGCTTTGTCGGCGAAGGTCACACGCACGGCGGTGTCCGATTCGTCGCCGAGCTTGCCAATGATGTTGTCGGTCAAGCCGGATTCGAGGGACAGCAGCGTGCCGGTTAGCGCGAGCGGCTTGTCGGTGTATTTCGATACCGCGTCGTCGTCGCTCGCGTATTGCGAGACCATCGCGGCTGCGGATAGCTTCAGTTCGGTCGCGCCGAATGCCGTCGAGGTGATGATTAACGCAACTGCGAGAAGGGCCGTTTTCTTCATGACTGGACTGTATTTACTTGAAGTCGAATGATCGGCATCTAGTCAGACGATGCCCTTGAGTGCCGGCAGCGCAGTGCGCGCCGATTGCGCGATCGTGCTGATTTCCTTGGCGGCGCTGGCGGCCTGGCTTGCCTGCGAAAGCGCGGCGCTTGCTTCCGACGGCAACGCTTTGGTGAGTGCGCTTTGAGCGAACCCTGTAGCCTGACCTTTTGCCATTGATGTAAGTCCGCTGGTTCCCTGCGAGTCCATACTCGCGAGACTTGAGAGTTGCGATGCGCCACCTGCGGCCGCGCCCATTGCGCCTTTTGCCGCGCTGGCAAGCGAGCTCGCCGTACTCGTTGCGCCAGCAGTTCCGAGCGTTCCGGCGGCGCTCGATGCGCCACCGGCGGCCGGCAGGAACGAAGCCATTTGCGAAGCAGCTGCGGCGTCGCCTGAAGCGCTCAGTGGCTCGACCGGCCACTTGATGCTCTTAAAGTAGTTGGCCGGCTGGGATGGGTCGCGAGGATCGTTGCCGAATTGCACTTGTGCGACGCCTGGGGGCAAACCGCTGACAGTCATGCGGCCGTTCGCATCGAGCGCTCCTTGTCGCAGGAGTCCGCCGTTGGCGTCCAGCACCGAGAACTGCCCCCCTTTGACCGGCTCGCCATTCGCGTATTGATGGAGCAACTCAAGCTGCCCCGGTTGATCGGGACGCGCCGCTGGCAGCGGATAGCCCTGACTCGCTGGGCCGTTGAAGCTATGCTGCGCACCTTTGACATCGACCATGCCCGGCGCGTGGATGTCGATGTTGCCGCCTGAAATGCGAATGTATGCGCCGCCGCTCGTCAACAGAATTTCCTGATCAGCGGCCGCTTCGATTTTCTCGGTTGCGGAAAGCAACCTGAATGTCTTCTGTGCGGTGAATTCGACGTTGTCCGACTGCGCTTTGATCTCAACTTTGCCTTTGGCAGCGAACAGTTTCATGCCCGCGTTCTGAACAAACAGACTGATTTTCTCGCCGACGCTTGCAAGTAGTGATTTGCCAGCTGCGATGTGCGTACTCTGGCCGCTGACCAGGTTTATGTGCTCGGTCGCTGCGACGTTGGCCGACTTCTGCGTCGACATCGCGATGCCTGCCGGCGTGGCGAACAGGATGATTGGTTCCTTGAAAGCGTTCGCACTGCCGGTACCGCCGCCCGCTGTGTTACCTCCGCTGCCTGTCGCGCCAGACACACTGTTCTGCGTCGCGTCTGTGAAGGACTTCAGCGAGTTGTAGCCGTCTTTCAGGCTTTCGGCCTGATGCGTTTCGCTCGCCTGGCTGAGCGACTCAATCACGCTTTCGGAATTGACTAGCTGATTGTTCGCCTCACGGACGACGAGGGGCTGGCTGGACGTCCCGGTCGCTGGATGCGTCGACACGTACATGCCTTGTGCCGCCCGGATCGCCCCGTATGCGTCCGACTTCAGATCGAAGCCACTGCCGAGGTACGCGCCGCGCGAGTTGCCCGTTTGCGCGATCAGATAGCCTAGATGCAGCTGCGAGTTCGCGCTGCTGCTGTACATCTGCACCCGGTTCTGGCCGGTCGCATCGTCCATCACCATCTGGTTGTAGCCGCTGCCCTGGTATTCCTTGGACTTGTAGCCGGACAGGATGCCGTTCGAATGCCAGTCGGGTGTCTTTGCGCCGTTATAGACGCGGCCGGTGACGAGCGGTTTGTCGCAGTCACCGTCAAGGAACGAAACGATGACCTCTTCACCGATGCGCGGCACGTGGACTGCACCGTAGCTGCCGCCCGTGTCTGACTGAACCACCCGCATCCAGCAGGACGCATTCTCATCGCCGGGGTTCAGGCGATCCCAGTGCATCTGCACCTTGATGCGGTTCAGCGAGTCCGTAAAGACTTCCTCGTTCGCAGGGCCAACCACGGTTGCGGTCTGCATGTGCATCCTGGGCTTCTGATGCTCAAGCGGACTGCGGAACGGGATGGCCTTGCGCTGTGCTTCGACCATCGCCATGAAGAAACCTTCGCTGCCGTCTGCCGCTTTGATGACCAGCGTTGGATCGTTCGCGTGCTGCGCACGGGTTGCGGCTATCGTTTGCTTCAGGCAATGCGGGAAGTCCGTCGTCCCGGCAGAGACCGGCAGGTTGTTCTCGATGACCCAGTCCACGGCGATCGCCGCGAACTTTCGGTCCTGCTGACTACCGGTGTCGTGCTCCGGGTGGTTTTGCAGTTCGAACCAGCGGCCTGCGTCGATGCGACGGACTGCGCCTACGCCGTGGAAACGCTTCGCTTGCGATTCCCATTCCTCCATCCTCACATTCGAGAGGTGATCACCGCGGTCCTGCTGTCCGTACGTATACGCGCCCGTGTACTCGTACACCTCGGCCTGCTGCGGCAGGTTGCCCTGGGTGCTCAGCGTCGGGACCGTAGTCCCCTTTGGATTGGCGGGTGCGGACGGAGCCTTGTAGTCGAATGTGCGGGTGGTGAGCGTCGTGCTCTGCAGCGTGCGCGTGCCGCTCCACTGTACGAAAGCGTCAGCTTCGCTGTTGGTGCCCGAGCGGTAGAAATCCACAGCCTGCGGCGAAAGCGGTTGCAGGCTGCCGATATCGTCGGTGATAACCAACGTGTGCGATTTGCCGTCAGTGGCCTGCTCGAAATAGCCGAACAGCCCGTCCGTTTCCATCAGGCGGTGACAGAAATTCCAGTCGTCCTCGTATTGCACGCAGAACGAACGCTGAGGCAAAGGATTACGCAATGAGAACCGGAATGCACCCTGCGCCTGCTGATGCATATTGAATACATCAGTGAGAATTTCATCGACGGCTTTATCCTGCCAGATTCGTGCATCTTTTCTGAAACGCAGAAAATGCATCCAGGAGACGAAGCCGATCTGATAACTGGTAATCGCGCTATCAGAGCCTAACCGACGGGCGGTATGAACATAACCGTGGTGAGGCGCGTACGGCTGGTCGGTTTGCTGGATCCAGAGCGTGACCGGCTGAGCGATCAGCGTTTTCAGCTCGATATTGTCATTGGTTGAAACGACGTCCAGTGTGAACTCGTAATCCCGGCCGAGGCGCGAATGGCCCAACAGCCTTTGTGGCAAAAGGACGTCGGTGCCCAGTGGCGTGTCCAGTTTAAGCAGTCGATCGCTTTGCGCGAGCCCGCCTTTTATTGCTGCGATAATGTCCTGCGCACCCATACCGCCTCTTTTTATGCAAATTGCGCCCCCGCGCCATCGCGCGATAATACAAAAAATAAGACGTTTACAGCAATCGTATATTCAAAAGCAATTGTTAAATCGGAATTTATTTCCAAGTCCGACTGGACGGCCTCATATCGGTATTAATGACGTGCGCCGCCTCGCATTTTCTCCGGATTCGTGAGTCGCCTGGAAAGCAGCGCACGACCGCGGCATCATCGGCGCCGACAATCGCGGGCGCCGCATTCAGCTGAATCTTCCCGTTTTCGGTGCGATGACCCGGACGCTGCGCGCTCTAACTCCAATGCGACAGCGCTAGGGGGCCTCCCACCTATTTCTGGATCAGGTGGGTTTTCTCCGCAATCGCTTTGGGATCGCATCAGGCCCGTGCTTACCGAGTGTTCTTCGCGTGCCGTTGTCGCCAAGTCTGCTAGATACGTAGATATGACAAGCCGCACCGACATCTCAGCGGAATGCGGGTTGAGAAATACGCTAAATGCATAACCTGGTTTTGTGACACCCGCACATTAACCGGCATCAGCCTCATTCAAGATTGATAGCCATATCTGCACGCGGTTGGCGCTGGGGGCACTCAGATCACTTGTTCAAGGAGCGACCGCGGATACTCTGCGGCAAAGGAGGATGTACTATCTTGTTTGACTGGCTGAATGCCGTTGAAGAGCGGGGACGTGGCATATGGCTAATCTCCAGAATGCAAGGAAGCACATACCTTCGAAGCCTTTTGTTGCTCGCTTGCCGGTACCGAATGAAGACTATTTTTCTGGACATAGATGGCGTATTGCATCCATCTACTGTCGGCGAGCTCGAATACGGCCCACACGGTCCCAAGGTGGTAGGGGTCGGCGTTTGTGCGCTTGAGGCAAAGCTGGCGGAAATCGTCACTGGAAAAACGATCAATATCGCGATCCATAGCACATGGATCTATATGTTCGACGCGCGAAAACTTCAAGACGAATACTAGCCCCGGCTAGGCGCAGTAGCGCACATCCAGCTGACAAACAGACGCATTGAAAGCCGCGCGCTCAGGGTTCTCGACTACATACGACGCAGACGTCTTTCACCCTCAGACTATCTGATCTTGGACGACGCGCCAAAAGAATTCTCGTCTGCCCCGGCGCTGCTGCCGCGGCTCATCGCTTGCGACCCAGCACGTGGCCTGGATGACCCGCTGGTGATCAGGAATATCGAGGATTTCCTACGCTAGAGCCTCGAGTTCCTCTGAGCCGAACCGCTCACATCTTGTGGATGATCGTCGTCAGGTCGGGGCCAGGGCTGTTAGTACAATCCGGAGCCGCTGCGTTGGTGAATGCGCGCCGTGCGTTGTCGGTCCATTTTTTCATGAGACGCCTGTCGTCGACGCCCAGTTGCCGGCTGACCACGCTGTTTCATTTTAGGCGAACGCGCGCCGGCTCATTTACGGCGTGTCTGGCGCGGGGTCGCTGTCCATCATCGCATGGCGGTTTGCGCGCGCATCCACCAGCGCATGGTGCCGGCCGCGATGCTCGCGGTAGTAATCCTCCTGGCGTCCCGGATCGAGTTGCTGGCCCACATGGTGCGCCTGCCATCCTGCAGGCGGCCCATCGAGCAGATCGCACAGCAGTTCCCAGTCACCGCCGTAATCGAAGCACAGTACGCGTTCGGGTTCGTCCGCGAACTGGTCAAGCCACGCGACGAGTGCCGCGCGTAGCGCCTCGCGCGTAAATACGCGGTCAGGATATTGGCCGAGCTGGGACAGTACCGCCGCACGCACGAATTCATTGCAACTCGCGCGATCGTAATCCGATCGCTCGCCATAGAACTCTCGGCCGTCGTCGGCCACCAGTGCGATGCTCACGAGGTCACAGTCGATGAAGTCGGTAAATTCCGTGTCCACGAAAAGCCGCATGCGTTACCCCGTTGAAGACAGGTTGGATCCGTCGCGGTGCGCTAGCCGGATTGAAGCGTAGGGCGCCAGAGTACGTGCGACTGAGGCCACAATTATGCGACAGGGCGACCGCCGCAGCGACGATGATCCGTTGTGGCGCGAGCCACGCAGAAAGCCATCCGTCGTCGTGCTTCAACAGAATCGCGATGAACCGGTCGAAGGTCCGGGATTGGCCTCATCCACCTGACTCATTCTCGCGCACCTGGACTATCGATACATCCCTCAGTTTGAAGCGCCGAATTCATGGATTTCATTGGCTGACATTGTCGGCAGACCACTGCCAGGTAATCAACGTTGACCGGCTTCAATATCAGACTGTTGACTGCGATCTCCTCGCTTTCAACGTAGGAACGATGGAATTCGGTCATATCAACTGGCCTCCCACATATCGTACAGGATTCAATTGGGCCGATTCCAGGACATCGAATTGGTACTCCTTCGTCGCGCATAACCACATCTCGCCGGGCGTCGACGCATGCAAGTGAGCAATAGCATTCAAGCCCATAACTATCCAGGATTTCGACTGACGGTATCCCCTCATCGAAGTGCGTCCGCTCCCACTCCCGCGTGATGTTGAACACGGGATTGCCGAACATGCGGTTGCAGGTAAAACACTGATATTCGTCGGCGCCCAATGACTCCATTGATTACCTCGCCAATGTTCGTTGCCGTGTCCAACGGAGTGGGTCAATCAGGTGCGCTGCTCTTCACTTGACGCTGGCGAACTCTATTGTCGGGGTGAAGTCGACCATCAAGAGACATTCATTCCGATGTCGAAAAGCATCTTTCAGCCGTGTGGAAATCGCCCCTGCAGCCAGTCGGACCAGTCCCACTCATAAGCGCATTCGCCCCTGCCGTCGATCACGGGACAGGCAGACCCACGCAGCGCCGCGCGAAACGCGTCCTGCCACGGCGCAGGAATATCACCCAGACACACGTAGTACGGGCGGCCCTTGTGCTCATGCACGGGGACGGCTTGCAGCAGCGCGAGGCGTTCAGCATCTGTCATGCAGTTCGACCCAGTTGGTTAAGCCGCACTTGAAAGGCAATCTTATGACCGCTGGCGGGCGCGATGTCGCCTTCGCGCCAGTCGGGCATGCCGACGTGTCCATGCGGAGCACCGGCCGCAAACATTCGCTCGGCCAGCTCGTACTGGTCGGCGCTCTTGATGGTCAGCCCGTCGTCGAACGTGCCGAGGAGCAGCCCGCGTGCGGAATCAAACTGGACGTGGACGGCTTTCACGGCTTGCCGGTATCGCACGCGAGCGCCCAACGGTCCGGCGGCACATTTGTATCCAGGCCAAGCTGTTTTGCCGTCTCAATCGGCAATCGTACTACTACGTCAGCTCCGCCTTGTTCCCGCGTGCGTAATTCCATGGTCACGCCTTCCAACTGAAGATAAACCACGCCTGGATCAAACACTTCTTCGTAGAGGTGCCAGGACGGCTTGTCTGCTTCGTCCGAGTGGTGATGCGCAAGGGTCGCTTTGGTGCTCATGTTGTGTAATCCCTACAGTCAGATTTCGTCGTTTGTCGGCCATGCAGCATCGGTCGGGCTGTCGTAACGCCAGACCGTGCCGTGTAGTTGCTCCAGCTGAGTGGCTGGCTTCCCCGGAACGCCGGACGCTGGGCCCCCTGCCGGGGGGGATCATCCGTCCGACTCTGCGACCGTTGGTCCAATGCACCGGAAAGTGCGCGCCAGTCGTCATATCCATATACCAACGCAATACTGATCGGCTAGCTGTCTATGAAATCGGTGAACTCAGTATCGACAAAAATTCGCATCGCCGTGATGTTTGTTGTGGGTAATGGACCCCAACTCATACCTCGACCAGCAGGCCAGGATTGAAGCCTGGGTTCAGATGCCGGGGCGAATACCCGCGCGGGTTGCAGATCACACGTGTACCACACCCATTGGAATCATCATCGGCCAGAGCGATGTAATCGAAGCTTGTATGCATGTGACCGTGAATCCACAAGCAGACTGCGGGTCCCATAAGACGCTCAAGATCGGACGCGTAAGCTGGTGTCAACGAATCTCCCTCATACTGCGCCTCGACAGACCCTAGAGATGGCGCGTGATGTGTGACGACCACGGTCTTACCGTCAAATGGCTCATTCAAGGTATTGGCAAGCCACGCGCGCGACAACTCATGTCGCCGGACCGTATCTGCCGGGTACAGCTTCCGATACGACGGCGTCGCGCGAATCAGCCGGAAGTCCTGCATTGCGCTTTGCGCATCTCGCATGCAGATCGCAGGGGTGATATCGCTGGCGTATAACCTGAAGTCCGTCCAGAGTGTGCATCCGAGAAAGCGAACGGCCCCCAGGACCAGGATGTCGTTCTCCAGGACATGAATGTTGGTGCCGTGCGCACGCTCGCGAAGCTTGCCCAGCGTGTAGTCAAAGTGCCCCCCGTAGAATTCGTGATTTCCGGCCACCAGGATGACTGGCTTCGCGGGATCGTTAACGAATGACTGTGCCCACTCGACGCTTCGATCCTTCGTATGGATATCGCCGGCAAGTACGACTGCATCCGCCTGCGCGATGACCTCAGCGTCGGCCGCAAGTGGCTCAAATTCATTGTGCAGATCGGATAGGACGAGCAGCTTCATGGCTTCACGATCCAAAGTCTGGTTGCTGAGTTGACTAGCCGGTGCCAATTCAGGGCGTTCTATTGCGGCAGGTCACGGGGTCATGACGACTATTCTGAACTTTGTGCTCCATCAGCGTCGCGCGGCAAACCCCGCTCCAATTGATTTAGCCGATGCTCCACTGCGCGCACAAGGTCGACGAACTCGGGTCGATTCTCGGTCCTGTCGAAGTGCGGGAGGCGCAAGTAACCCTGTCTCACGCCGCTGGCAAACAGCAGTTCCGCCAGGTCCTCCGGATCCCGCACCTCGACGGATTGACCGGTCGCCGGGATTGTGGCGCTCAGGCACCCCAGTTCGCCTTCGTAGAACAGATGCGCTACGAAAGGTGCGACAGGTCGATGGAAAGCGATTGCCGGTTGATCGTAGTCGGACGAGACATCCGTCGAACTCGTGCCAGCCTGAGCGCACGTGACGGCCCACAGATAGTTGGCCGCCGCGTCAACGCCGCTATCGCCGACCAGTTCGTAGATTCTCCCGGATCTGGTCACTCCTCGACGCGTCTTCGGGTCAAATTTCACGATAAAGGTAGTTACCCGCCCGCTCATGGTTCCATGTTGTGCCCAATGAAATAGCGGAAGCCCTCGTCCGTCTCCATGACTTGCCAGCGGGACAGGAAGACCATAGGTTGTAACTCAACAGGCGGAGATTTCCAGATTCCCATATACGCTCCTGATTGCAGGACAGGGTTGACACGATCCACGAAAACCAATCTTTCATGCTTCACTTCCTACACTGCGGGAAATTTCCACGCTGGCCCCCTGCGGATCCAGTATTGCCGTCCGCCGTCGACTGATGGTCCGGTGACGATCTCAATGCCATGCTGCCTGGCCCAACCTGGTGCTTCGCGAGCGGAGAGTCCCATCGACTTCGCCGCCGTGGCGAGCGGCAGAAAATGCTCAGTGAACTTCTGCAGGTCATCAATATTGACGACCCGCGCTGCTCGCCGCCGCAGCTTACCCATTCGGGTCCTGACCAGACCTATGTTGATCAGGTGGTACATCACTTCCTGCTTGACGCCGAGCCGACGGGCAGCCTCAACAATAGATATCTGGGAGCTCGATTCGACACGCGCCCGCATGGCGGAGACCACCTCGCCACGGTCGGCGAAAATCTCCCGTAACGCCGGTACCTTGTCCGGCCCGAAGTCGTGGCGTACGGCACCGTTCATGAGCCCGTTGAAGAATGTCGCTGACGCTTCAACAGGAACGTACAGACGCAATGCGTCGGCTAAGCTGACCGGGTCTTCAAACGCCGGCGCGGCCTCGACACAGGTCGCCACGATGCTGCCGAGCAGGCGGTCGACGGACCTCGTGTCGATCCGGGTCCCAGTCGCAGCAATCAGGCCTGCCTTCGCTAGCGCCTGGATACGTCTGGTGGACATCCCGGCATATCGAGCTGCTACCTTCAATGGGATCAGCGAACGCTGGGTTCTCCGGAGGCGCTGCAGGTCCGCGTGACTGATCACGAACTTCTGCCGTCCGGACCGGGTTCGCCTGACCGGTACAGTCGAACCCGTCTGCGCAAGCATGTTGGCAATGGCCGGGTTTCGTGTCTTCTGCCGACTATGCGCCTCCTCGTCTGCCCGCCCGGCAGCTCCTTTGCGCTCCCATAGCACCACAGATCCATGCCGCGATGAGATCGCAACGTATGCCTCCAGCAGGTTCACCATCCAACCACGTTCAGCATCATGTAACTGCCTGCGCAGCATGGTGAGCAAACGCGGGAAAACTTGCGACAGTAAGGGGACATTGTTCTCGCCTGCCTGAAGCGAACGAAGGCGATCGAGCAAGTCAAAACAGGCCGACTGATCAGCGATCAATGACGCGCCAGCAGTCACAAGCAACTGTTCGACGTTTTCCGTCTGACGTGTGGCCTTCTTTAATGGCTTGCCTTGAAGCCCAAACTGCGCCAGCGCTCCCAAAAATCGCGCGAGATTCCATCGCTCGCCAACAGATAGCGTTCCAGCGTTTGAGTCTGCTCGATCGGCAATTAACCGCTGGAGTTCGGTTGAAAAGATCGTTGCCGGTGCATCCTGTAATGGTGCGTCGCACGTGCAGTTTGCAAAGCGGACATGCTTCCAGCGCAAGATACGGTGACAGCCATTGCACGATGAGGTGAGCCAGCAGCGATGTTCAAAGCACGCCGCGGGCCCGGATTGCCAGTTTTCTCGCCAGTAGCAGTCAGATTCTGCCAGGCAATGAGGACACCAACGGGCAATGCCGTGTGTTTTCGGTAGGCTATGGTCCCTGTTTCGTTTCGGACTTGTCTGGAATACCTGACGGGAGGAGGATCGAACTCAGACATCGCATGCCCGCCAGACAGAGAATCAATCCACCTCCGCCCATGAGTTGTCCCCAAAGTTGCCCCACTGCCTTATGCTCAATGCCAGACGCGATGCCGGAAACTATGAAAGCAACTATCGGATCCTTACGAGACGCTGATACGTCCGCGAACGCCGCCTTTGTCGGGGTTTGGAGAATCGTGCCAAGATCAAGACACCAGCATCCTCAATCACGGCAACGACCGCCAACGATACGAGCAAGACGACGGAAAGCTGCGCCCGTTCAGCCAATTGGACTAAGGTGCCTCCCCCACTACCCGTCCGAACTCGGCAAGCGCCTTCGCCAGGTCGAGGCTCACATGTCGGAGCATAATTGCATTGAATTCTGGGTATTGGTCGCCATGAGCCGCCGCCGTAACAAGCTGGTGAGCGGCGTACACGGTCGCAACCACCCGTCGCCCCGCCTCTGCGATTGGATCGCCCGGACGTTGATTTGGTCGCGCCAAAAGAGAAAACAGGCCACCGAATCCGATATTCGAGGGGAAAGCCGCAGCATCGCTCAAGGCTTCACCTCATGTCTAAGTAGGCCAGTCGCATTAACTCCGTCCCACAGTCGCAAAACTGTGGCGCCAGTCGCAATTACTCTGGCGCCCTACGACAAGTGCGGGGAGACTGAATTCGTTAGACTGCGCCTCCTTATTAATCAACGAGTTGCTAACTAATTCGGTCGAGTCCCGCATAGGACCCGGCCCGAAATAGTTGGATTAGCCGGATTTGCGACGCGAATTCGTTAGACTGGGTTCAAGCCCTAGCAGAACGGCGCCAACGGCCCTTTTCCCGTTGCTGGCCTCGACGTCCTCGGATTAATGGGCGGGTTGGACGCGCGGCTACCAGAACTCCATACCTTTTCGGCGGCGCTCCAGATTGTTTCCCGGCGTATGGAGCTCGTCATGCATGTCGCCCGTCGCTGCATCGCCTGCGGCGTCCTCTTCAACCCTCGTTCACAAATCCCCCATCAGCGCTACTGCTCTGCCACCGCCTGTCAACGCGAGCGCCGGCGACGCTGGCAGCGCGAGCGGCTTCGCAGTGACCCGGACTACCGCGACAACCAGGCACGGGCGCAGCAGACTTGGCGCAGCCGCCATCCGGACTACTGGCGGCAGTACCGCGCTTCCCACCCTGCCTACCGCGAACGCAATTGCGCCATGCAGCGCAAACGAAACGCGCGGCAGAGGTCCGGCCCAGTTGCAAATATTGACGTGTCGCCGGCTTGTCGCCCGCTCGCGTCGGGTTTCTACGTCCTACGACGCGCAGCTGCGACCAATATTGCAAAGATGAACGCGTGCACCGTCCACATCGCCGTCCTATCCGCTCCCGACGGTCCTCCGATGCATGGTTGCAAAGAGATGACGTGATCGACTTCGCCATTGGCCCTGCTACCTTTGCCTTGTACCCGCTCTCATCAGACGCCGGCATGCGATGCAAAGCCCCGGCGTTCACAGGTAAGCACAGACGCCGTGCGGAAGCCGCCGCACGCGCTGGCCCGGTGAGCGAGGATCAATGTTGGGGTGGAGCAGAACCGTGTCATTCGATCACACAAACGCTGATACCGCTGCTGCGAATACCCCTTTGAAGCGGGCGGCAGAATATGTCCGCATGTCGACAGAACATCAGCAGTATTCCACGCAGAACCAGCGCGACAGGATCCGTGACTATGCTGCCCGCCGCGGCCTCGAGATCATCCGGACCTACGCTGATGAAGGTAAAAGCGGGCTACGAATTGACGGGCGCCAGGCGCTGCAGCAGCTCATCGGGGCTGTCGAAAGCGGGCGCGCGGATTTTCAGGTGATCCTCGTCTACGACGTGAGTCGCTGGGGGCGATTCCAGGACGCGGATGAAAGCGCCTATTACGAGTACGTCTGCAGGCGCAGGGGCATCCAAGTCGCCTACTGCGCCGAGCAGTTCGAGAATGATGGCTCGCCAGTCTCCACCATCGTAAAGGGAGTCAAGCGGGCGATGGCCGGCGAATATAGTCGCGAGCTCTCGGCGAAAGTGTTCGCCGGCCAGTGCAGGCTGATTGAACTGGGCTTCCGGCAAGGCGGGCCCGCCGGATACGGACTGCGCCGCGTACTGATCGACCAGCACGGCATAATGAAAAGCGAACTGCAGCGAGGCGAACACAAGAGCCTGCAAACCGACCGCGTGATTCTCATGCCTGGTCCTGACAGCGAAATCCGCATCGTGAACCTCATCTACAACTGGTTCATTGACGAGTCGCTCAATGAGAACGAAATCGCCGGTCGACTGAACGGCATGCGTGTTCGGACGGACCTCGATCGGGAATGGACCCGCGCGACCGTTCGGGAGGTGCTGACCAACGAGAAGTACATCGGCAACAACGTCTATAACCGCGTGTCCTTCAAGCTGAAGAAAATGCGCGTCGTGAACACGCCGGATATGCTAATCCGGAAGGAAGGTGCATTCCAGTCGATCATCCCCAGCGAAATGTTTTATACAGCGCAGGGCATTATGCGGGCACGCGCCCGGCGTTATTCGAATGAGGAGCTAATTGAACGCCTGCGCAACCTGTACCGCAATCGCGGATTTCTTTCGGGCGTCGTGATTGATGAGACCGAAGGCATGCCGTCGACCTCTGTCTACGTGTATCGCTTCGGGAGTCTGATCCGCGCATATCAGTCCGTCGGATTTACGCCGGGGCGCGACTATCGTTATCTCGAGACCAACCGATTCCTCCGGCAACTGCATCCGGAGATTGTCGCCCAGACCGAGAAGAAGATCGCCGATCTCGGCGGCGTCGTGCATCGGGATCCCGCGACCGACCTGCTCACGGTGAACGATGAATTCACGGCCTGTCTGGTGCTGGCTCGTTGCCAGACGCACAGCGATGGCCGCAATCACTGGAAGGTCCGGTTCGACGCGAGCCTCCTGCCGGATATCACTGTAGCTGTACGGCTTGATCACAGCAACGCTGCAGCATTCGACTACTACCTCCTGCCGCGGCTGGATTTCGGCAACCCACGTATCAACCTCGCCGACCGGAATCCGATCGAGTTCGAAAGCTATCGATTCGATACGCTGGAATATCTCTATGGCATGGCTGAACGGGCACGTTTCAGGAGAGTGGCATGACCGCGCTCCAGGCAACCGGCCAGGTCAAGATGGTTCCCGTCGACCAGATAGAGGTCATCAACCCGCGCGAACGGAACAGTCGTGTCTTCGGCGAGATCGTAGGGAACATCAAGGCCATCGGCTTGAAGAAGCCAATAAAGGTCACGCCGCGGGTGACCGCCGATGGTGTGGAGAAGTATCTCCTGGTCTGTGGCGAAGGTCGTCTGAAGGCGTTCAGGTCGCTCGGCGAAACAACGATCCCCGCACTCGTCGTGAACATCAGCGACGAGGACGCTTTCATCATGAGCTTGGCCGAGAACATCGCCCGGCGTCGATGTCGACCGCTTGAGCTCCTGTCTGGCATCCGGCAGCTGCAGGAACGCGGATTTGCACCCAGGGCGATCGCTGACAAAACCGGTCTGACACTGCAGTATGTGCAGGGCATCCTGACGCTGTTGCATCAGGGAGAGGAGCGGCTCGTCGTGGCGGTGGAGAAAGGTCAGATTCCACTGAACGCCGCCCTCACGATTGTCGGCGCTGGAGATGACGACGCCGCGATACAGGCCGCTCTCCAAGAGGCATACGAATCCGGCAAATTGCGCGGCAAGCCGCTCATGAATGCGCGCCGTATCATCGAACGACGAAAAGCGCTTGGACGCTCTGCCGGCCGCATCATGTCCAGCAAGGTGACTGATGTAACCACATCCAGCCTCATTCGAACCTATCAGAACGAGGTGGAGCGACAGAAAGCCATGGTCAGAAAGGCCGAGTTTGCCCAGCAACGACTTTTGTTCGTCGTCGGCGCGCTCAGACAGCTGCTCGCCGATGAAAATTTCATCAACCTGCTCCGCGCGGAGGGACTGGCATCTTTGCCGAAGTACCTCGCAGAGCGGGTCTGGCCAGGCGGGAGTTCTGTATGACAGGTGTGACGCTTGGTTTCATACCAGAGCCACTGTCGGTAGCGCTCATTCGTATCCTGCCTTCGCGCAGGATACCCGCGACAATCATTGACTCCCGAAAATTCAAACAGATCAGATCCTCGATCGAAGAAATCGGCCTGATCGAACCCCTTTCCGTAACAGCCGTAGATCAGGCTACCGGGAACTACGTCCTGCTCGACGGTCATCTTCGCCTGCTGGCGATGCGGGACCTGGGATTCGTTGAGACGGCCTGCCTCGTCGCCACGGACGACGAGAGTTACACCTACAACAACAGGCTGAATCGACTTTCGACGATCCAGGAGCATCTCATGATCCGCCGCGTCGTCGAGCGGGGTGTTTCGCCGGAGCGCCTGGCGAAAGCACTCGCCGTCGACGTGACATCGATTCTGAAAAGGCTTTCGCTGCTGGAAGGGATCTGTCCTGAAGCCGCAGAGCTACTTGGTGACCGGCAGTTCTCACCGGAGCTGTCGCGCGTGCTTAGAAAGATGAAGCCGACACGACAGGTCGAATGTGTCGAACTCATGGTGGCGGCGAATAACGTGACCGTGTCGTACGCGGAAGCGCTACTCGTTGCGACACCATCTGCCCGACTCATTGACGGGAAGAAACCAGCCAAGCTGGCCGGTGTTAGCCCTGAGCAGATGGCAAAGATGGAAAGGGAGATGAACAACCTGCAGGCACAGTACAAGCTTGTCGAGCAGACCTACGGGCAGGACGTACTGAATCTCGTGCTCGCAAAGGGATACCTTGCCAAGCTGCTGGAGAATGAGCCAGTGAGGCAGTATTTACGGCAGCGTCAGCCCGACTTGCTGGCCGAGTTCAACGCAACCGTTGAAACAGTGTCGCTCGATCAGCAGCAGTTCAGCGTTATTTCCTAGCTGATGTTGGTTCCAACTGCTGGATCATGTCAAGGTCACCCGGCACAGCGTACCCTACCAATCCAGCAACCACTTAGGTCTATTTACGTCAAAAATAAAGGCCGTCGCCGGCAATGGTTGCCGGCTTTGCCGTGTCTTGCTGAGTCATCGCCATTGGACCTCAATGCCGTGGTATTTCAGGTCCGCGACAAGATCCGGCGCGCTGTCAAATCGCTTCATGTCATACAGGTAATAGACGAATCCGCCGTCGTGCCTGAAAGCGACCGAGTTGTAGTGCAAATCCACTAGGTCGCGCGAGCCAAATCTTTCACATAGCGACTCCAGTTCATTGGGCGTTGGCAGTTCGACAATCACAGCGCGACTTATGTGAAGTTCTTCATCACTTACCCAGCCTCGGGCAAGCATTCCGCGTGCGAACGTCTCGAAGCGTTCACGATCTTGCAATACCTCGGCTAGTCTCGGTACCTCTGGAATCATACTTTTGTCTCAATAGATAGATCAGCAAACCGTGTCGTTGGGGAGTGCCACTTCTTGAGCTTGCAACTGGCCCGTCCTGGCAACGTTTCAAGGTCCGAAACCGACGTGAATGTGCGCCTCGCCTTGCTGCGCTTTCTGCAGTGCTAGTTACGATCCCAAGAGGGCAGATACCGCGGCATCGAAGTATGCGGGAGTCGGCGATTCGACTTTCCGGCATCGAACGTCCAAGTGCGAACATACACATTCTGTGTGCTTCCTCTCTTCTTCGGCAAAGCGTGCGATTTGCGGTAACGTCCATGAATCATCTCCGCGAGCCTGTAGTCGCGACGCAATCTGTTCGACACTCGCCTCAAGAAGCACCACGCCCACACACCCGAGGTCACGAAAGACCTCTGGCGCAAGTAACACCGGTTCGCCATCGCCACCGCGCAGCACGAAATGTCCATCAAGCAAGAGCGTCCTGCCTGTCGCTCGGATGCGCGAGACGGCAGCAATTAAAGCGCGCTGGTTCTCATCGATCCCCCCCACGCGTTTGTTGGCGTCCCATGAGACGGCGCCTCGCTCCTCCCGGAGGAGCTGACTCGCGGTCGCATGGAGAAGACCAAGCCGCTCACTTGCTGGCTTCGCAAGAAACGTCTTCCCAACGCCATGCATTCCGGCAACGAATATGGTCATCAGATATCTCTGGTCAGGAGCTGGCCGATTCAATCCTCTTCAATTCCACCTCTGTCAGGTAGCGGAACGACTGTGGTGGCGAGAAATTCTCTATAAGTGATCCGGGATCGATGGGTTTCCGCATCTTTTTAACCTTCCCGAGTATGACCGCGTATCCCTTCGGCTTACCCGAGAAATAGTCGAACAGCTCTCGCCTTGTAAGACCACCGCCATGACTTCGACAGTATTCCCAGAGCTTGCTCGGAGACGCGTGGATGACCTCCTCGACCGGCACCGTTGCCACTAGGCGTTGCTGTGGCGAACTGGCATAGATGACAACCAGCCCGACGTCTTCCCGTGCCCACGATCTGCGGAACTCGACGAGCTTTTCGCGCGACAGGATGAGATCGGAATATTTCGGTTTGATCGACAGCAACACGGCCCTACCGCCCTGCGGCTGCGAGCACTCTGGAAAAAGCGTCATCCTGAAGTTCACGAATGGATTGTATGGGGCCAACGATGCCTTCCTGCTGGAGGCGAGCATACGGCACGGGGTCCGGCAAGTGTTCAACGAGTCGAAATAAGATAACTTTAGTCCGCCGCGTTGCCATCTCTACAATCTGCTGCTGACTGTAGACCGTGCGGCGACTGACAAGGCTCGCGATTCTAGCGGCGTCGTCCAGCACATCAAACCGATCGACCACGCCAATCGACGTGGCAGCCTTCTCATCGCCCGTGCGGTAGAAGAGAACCACGTCTCCAGCGCTGATTGCGTTCGTCTGTGCATGGCAAAGATAAGCAAGCTTGATCGCATTGCCCACGCTGCTGGGTGGCGCAAACAGACGCTGCTGATGCGGATGGTAATCCGGGAACAACGTATCGTGGAATGGTGGCTGGATCGGGATGATGAATTTTCGGACAAATCGGTCCCGCCGGAAGTGAGGAAAGAAACGGCGGTTGTATTCGGACGCGGGTAGCGCGGGTAAGTTCGGTGCACTCTTAGGGTGCTCTTTCACAAGTACAGAATCACCCATGTACGTGCCTCGTTCTCCAAACCCATAGTCCTGAAGAAGCCGGATGAGATAGTCGTGCCTCTGCGCGTTCGCGTGAATAAACACGTGCTCGCACGCGTTCTCCGTCGCGTAACGGAACGATGCCTTCAGAAACAACTCACCAATCTTACGGCCGCGAACTGTCTCGCCAACCTTGAATGTGCAAAGTTTCAGCGCAGGCCCGACCAGCTTGGTTCCAGTCTCTGTGATCTGCTCGTCATGCTGGACGGCATAGATACATATCGCCGCCAACCTACCATTTTCGTCTTGGTAAACCCACGCTCTGCGATTTTCGCGAGCCTTGCGTCTGAACCATTCGTCAAACTTCGAGCCGCCGTATCCGTCACGCAAGCTATCGAAGAATGGCAGTGCCAGAACCGGGGTAAGGCTGTGAAGCGGCACATCTTCGATATTCGGTAACGCTATCTGCCGGGGCTCGTGCAGGCGACGCAGCCAGTCTTCGGCAGTCTGAATGGTATAGACCCGCTCTCCAATGCCTCGGACACGCGCCTTTACGTGAATCCCACGATCCTCGGTTACGAGAGCATGAACCGCATCGCATTCCAATGCGTAGAGGATTTCGTTGTCGCATGCATCGTTCGGTGAGGTCTCGGCTGTATTCCACGGACACGAAGCGGCACGATCCAGCATCGAGTACTGCGCCAACCGCTCCAGATTTCGGCGTTTCCTTGCCACGTCCGGATCGCGTTCAAAATCTGCAACCGTCGCGGCGTGATAAAGCAACTGGTGACCGCCGAGCCCGGCTAGTCGGACGAAGTTAGCCAGGTTGCTTTCCAAAACCTGGTACGTATCCTGAAGAGGAATCAGTACATTCGTGTCAAGCAGGAAACGAAGTCGCATCATGTTGCGCCTCCGGTCAGGGGGCTGCTAGGCGGCAGGCGCGACAGTAGCCGCTCGGTAATGTCAATACAACCGCAGGTACTGCCGGAAAACATCCTCGCTGCATGAAGCCCCCGTTCAACCATTGACTTTGCGCTCCGAACGACTCCGCGCTGTTTTCACTCGTATCCATAATATCTTAGCTCGCACGCGCAGCTTAGACTGTATAGCGGTTTGGGCGAAGCGCGTTGACGCGGGCCCCCGCAAAACGGAACAGACGGCGAGACCGCTAGCTCGCCGCATGAATCTAAACCTTGGTCGCAGAGGGTGAAGCTAATTTATCGAATGGCGGCGGTGATTTCACCGAAATGCGAACGAAATCCGTCTCTCTTTTCGAGTTCGTGGCAAACAAGGTGGCGTTAATCTAGCGCCTATTCAACAAAAACAGGGAAATTGATGGCCCTTCACGTTTCATTCGGGCTGATTCGTGGGATCGCCCGCTGCGTCGGCAAGGTCGCGGCCTGGTGTTGGGACAAACTGACTCGTTTGTTCATGCTGCCGACATATCGCCGATCTCATGCGGCTTGGCTAAGACGCAATAGTCTTGGCACGAGCTGGAAACCACTTTGGGACGGCGTCGAATACGACATCAGTTTCCCCCATCCGGCTTACCCTGAGCCGCGTGTATGCCGGGTCGCATTTCGTACGCACGGCCCCGAGGTACGATCGGCGGATATGATCCTCGAAGTTCGAGGGGCGGGCATTCGGTATCAAGAGCATATTCGTCTCCAAGATATAAACTCTAGACCCATCGTGTTATCTCTCAGGAGTGTCCCGGAGCTCGACATCGCGCTTAAGAACGATGAGTTTTCCTTCTCCGTCGAAGACTACGTGTTTCTGTCCGGCAAGTTCGTTTTGCGAGATGGCGACGAGCGAAGTCATGAGACGTCGTTACGACACTCCTTGATCCAGAATTGGCTCTTTAACGATGAATGGGTCAATCGCTGGGGGCGTTGGTGGAATTGCAATGAGATCAAGCATGCGAAACGTCTCCTTGAGGAATTTTGGGGATTCCGTTTTGGATATCGAACATTGAGGTCGGCCATATTGGGGAAGACTCTGGGCACATCCTGGGCGGTTAGCATTCAGTTTTGGCTCGCCGTATCATCTCAGTTGTTCGTTCTTTCTGACGATGGCGAGTTGCGACTCCGCTGGTACCAGACTCCAGTGAGGCAATCCGCCCGCAGCTAAACAGACGGATCTGACGCCTACGTTCTGCGTCGCACGGTGGAGAGCGAAACTGCAGATATCAACGCGTGCACATTGCTCGTGTGTCGGCTCTGAAAGCCCCAAACCTGGCGACCGCGTGGCCGTCTCGCGCTGTTGCCATTGGCTCTCGCGTGAGCGCGCCCACCTGAGTCACGTTTGGTCGAACTCCGGATCGGATCGCTCCTACGAAGCAAGCTCGACTACCTCGCTTGCGATGAATCTCCAGATAGAGCGGCCGTCAACGGTTGGCCCGCTCACCGGGCGCAGTTTCCCGGAATTCAGGAGGGTGTATGCGCCCTTGCGTGAAAGGTTTAATACTTCGCGCGCCTCTGTCAGCGTCAGCCAGTGCGTCTTCTCCGCACATAGCGCCTCCAACGTATCGCGCCTCACCGTTCCCGATGTCCGTCCTGTTGCGGTCGTATGCAACTGACCGCTAAGCATGCCCCGTTCAATGAATGAACAGACCATGCTGCGCTTGACTCCGAGAGTCTTGCCTGCAGTGGTAAGTGAAATCCACTTGTGCTCAATCCGCGTGCTCTTTGAAAAACGTCGATTTCTCTCCGCAAGCTGTCCAGACCATTCGTCGCGAATATACGACTCGAATTCGTCGCGCAGAAAATCAAACTGTCTATCGCCGAACCGCTTGTACAAGGCGGTGTAGAAATAGCCGAACCACTCCGCCAATCGATTTGAAGAGGCCTGACCGCCGTCCTTTGAAACCAGGCGCCGAAGCAACGCACGATATCCCGAGGGCCACGCTTCCAAGGCATCGCCTGCGGCCCGAGCAAACGAGACCGCTATCGATACATCGTGCAGATCCGCTATTTTGGTAGGCTTCCGAACGTCGTTCTGTGCATATCCCCCGAGAAAAATACTAACAGCGAGAAAGTCTGCCAAACGCAATCGATCCAGCGGCGCTTGGATAGCGGAAATACCGCCACGAGGCGTTGTTCCAAGCAAGGACGATATGTAGCCGCTGACGGCGACGCATCCCGGCTGCGCTGGCACCACTGATCGATCTCCAAGAGATGCCCCGCAATCGCAAACAGCGAGGCGAGCTCTTTTCCACGACAGCGGGCGGTTGCAGCTGCTACACGAATCGCACAGCTCGACGGCGTGAAAGGGGCAGGCAGTCACAAGCGTTATATCCCACAACGCACGCCAGTATGAATTGTCGGCAAGGCAAACCGGGCAGTATCGCGGTCGTCGACCATTCCAGTATTGCTGGCCCAAGCCGCCCGGGTCGGTCATTTTAAGATTGCGAAAGCGGGTAACAGCGCCACGAAGCTTGTCTAGCCTCGTCGTTCCAAGCAAGGCGCTCAGGTTTGCCATCTCTTCGAGTTTGAGCCCGTTCGAAACCAGCAGATCCAGATCGAGCAGAGAGTTGTAGCCATTTGCTTCCGCGAGTCGGAGTAAATATCCGGTCGCACTTTCGCTATCTATCGGCGCTGGACGTACCAACAGCGTAGTCATGGGTCAAGGCGGGAAACCGCTGAGGAAGCGCTCACCGACATAACACTTATCGAGCCATATATCGTCTCCCAATGAGCGGAAGAGCGGCATTGTTCGACACTGGATTGCGGCGATCACGTGCTGTAATAGCTTTCCACGACTTGGAGACAGCGAGCTAAGCGGAACCAGCGAGGATGAAATCCTTATCGCGCAGGCCGTGCGCTCAATCCACGCCCTCAGTCTATCGATCTCGCTCGATAGGATCAGCATACGTCCCTCTAGAGGCTGCAAGAAACCGCAGTGCATCAGTAGTCGACGCTGGTAGGGGGTCGCCCGGATCAGCCGCTCGACCGATCGAAAATCGTGAAGCACGACATTGGCTCGCCGGAGCTCCTCGGCCCGATTCGATAAGGTCAAGACGGCGCATGCATTTCGGGACGCAGTGGTCTTGCCGTGGCCGTCGTCCGACTTAACGGATCGTACTGTGGGGATACCATTGCCAGTGAAGACGAGGCAATCCGGGTTGACAGCCAATCCAAGGCCCTGCGAGTGGACCGTTAATGCGTTCACGTAGGCTCCAATCGTATCGCGCATAAACCTCGGTAGTTGCATTGGACCACCCAGACGAAACGCGTGTCCGACTGGAGGACGCGCTCTGAGATCTCTGACGGAAATCACAGGCGGCTCGAGGCCCAGGAGCTCGACCCGGCCCCAACACGTGCTGATTTCCTCAAACACACACTCCGGCCAGTGAAGGAAAATTCGTGCTGCTATACGCACCGCATCCTTCTCCACTCTCAGGTGGTCGTCGCAAAAAGGATGAAAACTCCGGGAACCGTGGGAAGTGGACGCGAGGTAACTAAACAACGCCAGCCATTCCAGCGCCGTCATCTTTGCAAGGTCCTCGCAGAAGGGCGACGACGCTAGCAAGTCGCCCTCCGGCTCGATAACAAGAGCAGCAACCAGAAGCTTGGTGATGAGCACTACATCCATCGGTGCTCGTTTCGCCTCCGCCCGCTCAAGTTCAAATCCACATATGCATAGCAGCGCTCCGCGTCTCTCCCAGCTTACTAGACGGGCGCAGTTAGGGCATCGATCGACCATCCAAAGACCATGTATCTCACAGGCTGCCACGGCACGGAAGTTCCATATTGATCTGAAGAAGCCGCGCTCCCGAATACATGCCGGACAGAAAACACTGTACTGGTTTCTGAAAAAATATCGGCGTGCGAACCGACCTGGCCGCTCAGCGACGTCTGGAATCCGCTGTGGCCGATCTAACATTTGCTTCAGTTCGCCCGGGGTCAGGCCGACGCTATATGCAGCTGCTTCCAAGCCATTCTGTGATTGCACTGCGCGGAGGAGCGATTTGGCGAAGCCACAGATCGCAGTCGGGTCTTTGTATCCGTTCGCCTCTCCGAGTCGCAGAAAAAAACTCATCGGATGCTCGTCGCTCCCAGGCCTTGGACGTACGAGAAAGCGACTTTTGGGCAAACTAGCTTTGGTATCCAAAGAACGGCTCCCCAGGATTCGTAAGTGGTCGACCAATGAATCGAGGATGGAATGGGTTCAGGCGTCCACGGCCCTCAGGCCATATCGCTTCGGCGAACGCCTTGCCCAGGACATCGCGATCTATTGCGGGAAGGCTCTCCTCAAGGACGATCTCGACAGACGTCGTGATCAATGTCATGACGTAGCCCATCAAACCATAGGTGGCAAAATGAATATGCTCGACGAGATCGCCACCATTGCTGAGCTCTGGGGAACACTTAACTGGCAACGTACCCCAGATGGAGCGCAATAGGCCATCGAAGACGCGTCGCGCCTTGCGATCGACTATTGCGAAGGGCTCAAGCGATATCTGCCGCGAAAAGCGCCGCCTTAGTTGCTCATTGCTTTGAAGTATTCGCTGACAGCGATGCAATCCCATCAAAACGAAAGGTACCCTGGTTGCGTTCACCAGATGCTTGAGCCAATCAGCAACTTTCGCTTCGATTTTCTCCCGTGAATGGTCGATAAAATGTTGAAACTCATCCAGGATAACCAGCTCGACACAGCAATTTTGGAATAACGTGACTATGCGAGCCGTCATTGCCTCGGCAGACCCTCGTGCGAATAGCGGATCACCCAAAGCGAGGAGAATGCGCTCCGCGACGTTCTTGATTGTAGGTTGCGCCGGCAACTCAAGATGCAGCACCGGTATGATCGTCCCTTCATCGGTCTCACGCCGTGGATAATGTCTCGCATATTCTTTTCGTAGCGTAGTTTTGCCGCTGCCGGAAACGCCCATGATCAAGAGACATCCAGGTTCCTCAAGGCCGAAGCGCCCCATACGGTGGCATCGCCGGATCGCGCTGATGCCTATGGCAAATGCCGGGTGTTCGATGAGCGTATTGCGTACTGTAGCAACGAGTTCTGAGGAAGTTTCGTCCGCGGCGCTGCCCCCCGGCGACTGCGATTGCAGAGTACCGGAAGTCGGTCGCCCAACGTCAGGCATAACGTTGCAGGTTTTAACGGTCATGATGAACGCTCCTCTCGAAGGGCCGCCCACTTGATCAACATCCGCTGAAATCGGTTCATACCGATCCCTGTTCAGGGATATCGCGCGAAATCGGCGCACGCCTTGTCGGAAACAACGGAACGTCCAGGTACTCGTCCTGATCGTCTGGCTGCGAAATCCGCGAATTATCTTCGTCTGGATCCGGCTCGAGAGGTAGTTCCGGACGCGTTTCCTCATGCTGAACCATCAGCTCCCTCTCCACCCTGTTCGCTTTCGGGCGCTTAACGTTCGCCTTTCCTTTCCGCCTCATCGTCGTTGAGTTTCCTTCATCTATAAGCTTGGCGGTGTCTTCGCGCAGCGCAACCTTTGCAGCCAACAGCGCATGGCGAAATGGGGAGGTCTTATAGTCTTTGCGTGCCTTTCGAAGCATCCAGGAATGTTGCTCCGCCGTGATTCCCTCGGCATATTCCGGTAGCGTGCATTTCGCTTCGACATATTGTCGAGCTTCTTCGTCGAGAACAAAAATCGTTCCGAGATTGTCCGGGTCGCCGCGCACCGTGACTTCGATATCCCCGCATCGCCGCCGCAGATTCTCGAGCGCTAGCGAAGCGTACTGAAGTGAATTAACTTCGATTCCATTCTTCGTAAGTACTCTGGTTTTCGACTCTCCAAGATATATGTTGATGAAATCAATGGAAGGAGGCAGCTTAGGAAAATTCGTTGCAATCCCCTCATCCCATTTCTGTTGCGGAGTGGTCAGAATTCCTCGGTGAAATGTCACTGAATATATATCAATGATCCAACGGTGCACGATCTCCTGCAACGCTTCGAGTGTTACGACTGCCTTCGCCTCCGAGTCATACGCATGTCGGGCTTCATATTTCGCGAATGTTGTCCCTGGCTGAAGATGGACAAGTCCATAGTTGAGTGTCTTCAAAAACCGCTCAATGCGCCCCTTCATCTGCGGTGACCGGGTAGGGCAATAGATGACGTGAATGCCAAGGTCCGCGCACGCCAATTCAACGTCTTTCGCATGGAACTCAAGACCGTTGTCGCAAACAAGTTGATGGACCAGTCCGTATGCCTTCCACTCACCATTCACCGATTTGAACCGATCCTTGACATAGCTTTTGGGCAGGACCGCGTGCTTCAGGCAGCGCAGGACTGTTAGAGCGTTTGGCTTTCGGAATGAGATATGCATGCCCACAACCATCCGCGAATATGCGTCGATCATGGCCATAATCCATGGTCGTCCCAGCAAGAGCCCAGTGGTGGAATCGATTACTAGAATGTCTAGCGGAGTGTTATCGACTTCGACGCGCTCCAGCGGCCGTGTACAGATCGGCCCCTTCTTATAGACTCGGCTCGCTTCCCGAGCGTATCGCTCCCCGAAACGCGCTTTTAGAATTGCATACCGATCGATCCGGGCAATCGCGCGTTTGAGCATACGCCGTGACACTGATGGCAGAGCTTCCTCCGGCACTCGACGTTGGTTCTCCTTTTCAATCTCAAACTGAATCCAGTCCAATGTTTCGCGTAGGGACTCCCGTTGTGGAGTGAGGAATATCTTTTCAATCCCCTCGTCAATCAGCTCGGCGAGCCGTTCGGGTATCGGTTTTGGCTTTTGCCCCCGACTCTCCCACCGATCAATGAGTGCGCGGACATCAAACTGGGCACACACCCACGAACGACGCCACAGATAGAAACTTGCAACGCACGGCGGACGCTCGCCTCGTATCGCCGGGTCCATTTTTTCCCAGACGCTTCGTAAAATATCCGGCAGAGCTGCCCGAGGAATCGTCAATCGACCATCTGGGCAGATCTCGTGCAGAAGTCGGTATCTTCGCAGTGTCAGGCGCTGGATCTTGTCAGGGAAGTCCGCGAGTCCTCGCCGCATCGTCCTGCTTTGTTCGAGGTCTCGCTGTTCAATGCTGACCTCTTTCTCATCCAGGAATTTCAACTGCCCATCTGCGAACCGGGCAAGCAGGTCGTCAACGTCGCGTGCGGTGATGGATGCGTCGTCGAATGATGTGAGTTGGACACGGCAGCCAATTACTTGAGAAATACGATAAACACTGCCATCAAGGCGAAGGCATTCGCCATTCTTAAATGAAAAGCGCGACATCATCGGCCTCCTCATAGGGGAGAACGATGGTCCGATCGTCGATGACGGAGTCCAGATCGCACACGAGTGATCTGTCGGCAAGTAACTGCCGGATCAGTTTCTCATCAACGCTGGCAGCGCGCATTTCTGCAATGGAGGCGCCGGTTCCGACGCAGGGAAGAAAAGAGCCAACCTCTTTTGAGCTTTTTGTAACGCGTTCGCGCAACAGGTCACATATCTGGCGGAGCCTGACGGGGCGCCGAATCTGCTGCTCGGTCAAGACGAGAAAACGCTCGCCTCGGGAGGCGAACCATTGTGTGAGCGTGTCGAACTTCTCAGCGTTGGAAGGCTCTTGGAGCTTTTCCGATGGCTTGATTTCCAGGAACCAACGCCGGCCGTCTCCCCAGTCGGCGCTGAAGTCCGGGGTGTATGTCCGTTTTCGCACGCCAAGCAGATACTCGACCGTGATGGGTTGCTCTTCGAAGCGGCGAATGCCGCGTGCGAATTCCATGAGAAACAATGCGTCGAATTCAAGCAGGCTCTCACAACGCACCAGCCGCCGGTTCTTCCGGGAGAAAAATTTCGCTCTGAACCCCCTTCCAGAAGGTGTTACCGGATTTCGCGTTTGATGATATGCGGGCCGCGGTATGGGAGCCCATCCACCTCGCTTGTGTCGTTCGTCCATTTTCGCTTCTCCGAATCGCGTCCAAGTATGCGTGCCCCAGGCTTATGAGGGGCGAACGCATTCCCGACACGCGCTCAATGTCGTAATCGCGGCATAACACCGATTTGCAGGCGTAATAACGCTCAACGCCCGGCGTTATCGACCTGGAGGAAGTGTGGTGCTGAGGGCAGCCGGCTTGACCTTGGAACGATGGCGAACGATACTGAAGGTGCGATCCGGAGTAGCGTTCGCTATTCCCAAGACGGGGCAGGCCGCAAGGTTTGTCCCGTTTTACATTTCAGTGCCCTCCTTTGATTTGCGCCGCACCCTTGAGACGCCATAGCGGGGCCGCGCGGTCATTTCCTCATCCATGCGGACGATGGCGCGCAGGGTGACAATCTGGGTAGGCAGCAGCCGCCCAATCTTCCTCTGTAACTCCGCGTACAGCCGGTATTCGTCGGTCGGCAGATCCGCCGGGATCACTAGTCGTCGCGGCGAGTCCTGTAATTCCCTTTGCATTTCCTGCCGATCGGCGTCGACCAGTGCCAAACGCTCCTTGAGCCTGGTCAGGAATTCGGCGCTCGGGGGCTTGGTGCCTAGTTCAAGCGCGGAAACATAGGCCTGCTCATACCCTAATTTTTGTGCGAGTTCAGCCTGTGACAACGCGGATCGCAGGCGCAAACCTCGAAGGAACACGGCGAAGGGAGTGCTCATTTACAAGCCGAATTGCGGATGTTGAAACAACAATAGTTGAGGATTAAGTCGCAGTCAAAGTGAAAAATTGCTCATTTTTCAACGCGGCTCGTGATAGTTGCGTATCGTTGCAATCCTATGCAATTATCACCAAGCGCGCTGCGATTAGCCATGTCCGCAGTCGAAGGCCCACATCGAGAACAGAGCCCGCAAGCTAGCTCGCCGATATCGACCATCGGCCATGGGGCACTCGGTTTGAAGTGACGTGTGCGTCCGGCAAGGCATATGTCGACACGACTCGGCCCGTTTCGACGCCTTCGATCGCGCTGTGTTGGACTGATCGGCCGAGAATGCTTGATTGCGTCACACGAATGCCGAGTGTCCGAGGGGGCTTGCGCCGAGGGCGCGACCAGATAATGTCAAGATCGGCTGTCAGGAAGCGCAAGCATGGTTGCCAAGGATCGTGATTTCTAGCGCAAAATACGAGAAACAGGGAGTCCCATATGCCAGCAGACGACCTCGACGCGTATTTGGACAAGATCATCAACGGCACGAAACAGGATCTGGACTCTTTCCTGACCTTTTTTCTTTCAGAGTGCCCCTCGAACATGATCCCATCGAAAGAAGAAGTGCGGCGATGGGCCGAAGCGCTGGACAGGCGCGGCCCTAAGTTTGCATCGGATGCCAAAGCATGCCGCGAATGGTGCGGCTGACGACGCACGGGGAGAAACAGATCGTATAGCGCAGGCGTGACAGCCAATTACGTCGCCAGTACAAGACTCAAGTGGGCTATGCCTGCAAACACTGCACAGCTCAGGGTGCGCAGATGGGCAACGGTTGTGGCACGCGCTCAACGAAAGCACGTCCTGACCACCGAAGACTTGTGCGGCTCGATTACGACCTCTCTGGAAATTGTGCACCGAAAGGCGGCCTAGGCGTTCGATCGCTCCCTCGTCCACACGTTGGCCGGTATCGATCTATCCGCGTGTCGCTGTGCGCTTCCGGAGAAAATCTAGTCGCTGAATCTCTTTAAACGAGGTCGGAGAACAACAAGGAGAATGCTCCGGGGATGCAGCCTTTCGTTCGGAGGTAATCGAGATCAAGGCTCTTCGGCGTTGCGTTATGATGAAGAGCGTTGGTGGCGAACTGAAAGCAACACCCGGCGAAACCAGCATTTATAAAATAATTTTCCAACTGTCAGGGGAAACGTGAGTACTCCGCGAGCATGGTCGTTTCTAACCATTGATGGGGCGCGTCAATACGGTGGAAATTCCGGATACATTGACGATCCGTTATCGGTTTACCGTTACGACAGCAACGTTCCAAATCACCGTCAGGTGTCGGAGGGTGACGTAATAATTTTACGCTCTAGGACGGTTATTCTAGGCATTGCGAGAATTGAGCGCATTGTGTCCGGCGATGGCGAGAAAGAACGGTTGCGATGTCCAACTTGCGGTACGAGCCAAATCAAGGAGCGAATAACAACGCTCCCGCGGTGGGCGTGCCGGGAACGGCATGCCTTCGACACTCCGACGCGGGAAGCGATTCGCGTCAAGACATTCGAGGCGCACTACGCTAAAACCGTTGGTCCTGCGCCGCGATTGCTGACGTTGCGGGACGTCAACGACGCCGTCTTACGCCCCAGCGACCAGATGTCCATAAAGGAGCTCGACCTTGCAAAGATCGAACACCTATTTCTGGATGACGCGCGTGGTCGACAGCTTATTGTTGATTATGCGAGTGCGATCACGCCGGAAGACGTCGCTGACGCCGATGACGAGATAGCAGAATCGATAATCGAAACGCGCCGACGAATCGTGCGCGAAGTGAACTTGCGACGCGGACAAGCTCAATTCCGAAATCGGCTAATTCGACAGTATGGAAATACATGTCAAATCAGCCGATGTGCGTTTCCCGGCCTCCTCGAGGCCGCACACATCATGCCTTATGCCAAATCGAACGATAATGGTGCGCACAACGGGCTGCTGCTACGTAGCGATCTTCACACCCTGTTCGACCTTTGGCTGTTAGCTGTCCACCCAACCACCCTGACCGTAGCGATTCATCCCGCCTTACACGAGATGGGCTACGGCCATTTTCATGGAGCACCACTCTTCACGAACGGAGTCAATGGGCCCGACCGCACTGCACTTGGCCTTCGGTGGGAGCTTTTCCAAAACCGTATGTCAAATGACGCCTCCGGGGACGTCAGGCATGATTTGAAATGATGCAGGCCGGCAATTTAATATTTTCGTGGATTGTCGCCCCTTCCACACCGGTCGGGACGACATGATTCGATGGGGGTTCTCACGATTCATGGGAAAAACTAACGACCCCCGGTCGGGCGACGTACCGAGAGTAGTTATGAATCAGCTCCGCGAGGATCCCGCTGCGTATCCGAAGCACTACATCACCTAGTATGCTCGCTTTCGCCGGAAGTCCGAGCAAGTACCGAAAGTTTGCGAATAGTACCAACGGTCTTCCATCTGCTAGTTCGATTTCTGGCATTCGGTAAATAGCGTTATGACGCCTGTCCGTTGTGGAGCCGTCCATCCCCTTAAATTTAGTGTTGTCTTCTCTGTCGTTTGGCACAAGTGCCGCCAAGACGTATCGGTATAGCCTCGACTTTCTCTGTGCGTGATCGCAATCTGCACTTATCTCGATAAACCCCCATTTAACTGATTTTCTGATTTCGCTCTTTTGGATACGAGTAAGGTCCGAGACATCGACGAATTCTTCCGATAGTTCCGCCACTGTTTTTCCGAAATGCGATTTGAAACAATCGTCGTCAAGATGGTCATCGGAAATTGCGACAAATGCACCGCGATCTGTCTTTTCGATTTGCGTCGTAATCTCCGACACGCAATAAAACGCATTTAGTCGTCTATCAGCACCGTTTTCGCTGAAGGCGATTGGACTATTTGATTTGACTTGTGGCATTGCCGCCACCCACATTTCGCGTATTCTGTCGGCCGTAGCTGAGCTGCGCTCGAGGTTATCCACGAGCATTGGCTGAAGCCCGAGATGGATAGCTTCATCGGGTCGGTCTGCCGCATTCTTTCTTCCAGTCGCTTCCTGGGCGATCCGTCCGAGGACCGCGCTCAGGTTATCCGCATGCTTAGCAATATCCCAAGGTATCGAAGGAGATAGAACTTCCGTTAACGCATGAAGCGTAGCTGACGCCGCCTTTCCGATTTCGCGTTCCCATGCCATCAGCGCCGTCAATTGAGGCGATGTCTGAACGACACTGTCGATGCCTTTTCGCAAACCTTCTAGCCAGGCTTTGCGGGCATCAGCAGACTCCGGCATCTTGAAATCGTTCTTGTCCAGAGCGCTGACTACGATCGGCATCGGAATTTCGGTATGGCGCTCTCCTAGAATCTGAAGAACTTCGTCTGCAAGATGCCTGTGTTTGGACCAGAATATAAGCGCGTATGGTCCGTTATCTACTGGAACAACTGCTGAGATAACTTCTGCGATGGTGGGTGCTATGTCTTTCGGCGACGGCGCAGATGAATCGGCAAGATTCATGTCCACGAAGAGTATCCGAATGCATAACGACTTGTGGTCAGGCACCCCGATCACGCCAGCGTCGACAGAATATCGTAACGGCAGGACTGGGATATGCGCCTCATGCATACCTATCACTAATTCCTGAAGTTCGGTTTCATCGTTATCAACGATTACTGTTCGAATGAGACCCAAAGAAGTAGTCATTTGTTTTTGAATTTTAGAATTACAGCTGCTCCATCGAGCGGCGTGGGAATTTGAATGTAATCACGCAATTCCTCAGCAGACATGACAGAAAAAGAGCCACCGATTGATTCCATCACAAGGTTCGTAAAATACAGGCCGAGTCCCATGCCGCCGGGTTTCGTAGTTTCAAAGGGCTGGGTGGCCATATCAACCGGGAGCTCGAATCCCGGTCCGTTGTCGACGACGGCTATTGCATGGCTTTCCGCCGAATCCGCGAATGCTGTTATGTATATAAAAGGTGGGCGCGAAACCGAAGGATCCTCTTCGGCACGAGCCCGAGCCCAATAGATAGCGTTGTCGATCAAATTTCTAAGCGCACCGATCACTAGATTAGGCGGGCACTCTGTTACGAAATCATCGACTTCCCCGGAAAGTAGCGGCGACGAAAAGTGTATTTTATGGTGCGCGAGCCGTGATTTAGAAAGAATAAACGCTCGGTCTACGAGTGAATATGCGGTTGCCCGCTTCTGGCTATTGCGCTTCAGAAGCGGCGCAAAACCATCCAAGAGACTCACCAAATGTCCGGTGCGCTTCTTGAGCGAGTCCAACGATTCGTTGTTTTCAATTCCTTTATTTATCGCGCCAATTTCCCGCTCGACCTCATGAAAAATTGTGGCCAAGTTGAGTCCAGCAAGACCTGAGCTCACCATTACACTGCGAACCTGTTTATATTCTCTTTCGATCGTGTCAATGTGCGGTTTAAGGTCTCCTTCAAGCCCTTTATCTTTAATCGCTTTTTTGACAATATCGACCGCATGTTCGAATGATTCGGGATGTGGCGTGGCCTCGCTTTTTCCTCTAAGTGCAGCGTCAAGCTGGCGACGATCATCCTGTCGCGTAATATCAAGTAACTCGACGACGCTTTGGATGATGTGTCTAAACCTCAGAAATGCAGGATTTTCATCAAATCCTTCCCGATTTGTTTTTTCTTTGAGTTGATCGCTGTCCGTTAGCTTGAGATTGATTGCTGCAATCACTGAGTTGGTTGCCATGCGCTCCGCGGGCCGATTGATCCGTCGAACGTTCAATCCAAGCCAGTCGTCGCCTGCCTCACCGTAGTTATATACGCGAATGCCATCGCGGTATACACGTACCCCGGTTTGCTCGTCCAAATATTCTTTCAGTTGCTGAGTATTCCCAATCTTTTTCATCAGATCGGCTCGGCGATAGTACACGAAAAAATGTCCAGTAATATCGCCTATGCCATTTAGATCGGAGCTAATGAGTGAAATACTCTCGTCGTCTCGATCGAGCCGCTTCCTGTCTTCTGCGGTTAGCTCGATCAGGCGAAGTGAGTCATCATCTTTTGATGTAACCCGCTTTTCCACGCCGGACATGCTGGGAGGGCTAAATTCATATTTCCAGCTTATTTTCGCGTTTACAATAGAAAAGCTAAATTTCCAGATTGCATTATCTAGAATGTCGTCAACATCAAAAATGTCATTGAGCCACGATTCTCTGCCCGGCACGTCGAGCTTCACCGAAAAACTATCCACAGACGCAAAGGGGCTAACGAGAGTGGATATTAGTTTTTTTAATGATCGAATATCTCTTCTTGTCCACTCGGCTCTCTCGAGTTGAGTTATTTTAAGGCACGTTCCAGTACGATTTTCCTTATATTTGAGAGGCTGTGAAAGCTCGCGGATATCCACTGAGGTTTCGTCGATTCTCTTGTCCCCGGACAGATTTTCACTCCAATCGACCTTAACGAAATATTCTCTTTTATTTTCGGCGCGGGATAACAAACGCTGCTGAGTTCCGAGTTTATGCGCCGCGAGGCGGCCGACTCCCTTTTCTCCAAGTGGATAGCGCAAGAAGCGCTTGCTGACTACTTTGTTTGCGCCGCGCTTGGACGGGGTTCCGATTTCGAGCCATTTAGTTACGATCGTGTCTCTATCCATACCCGTACCGTCGTCCTCAACAGATATATAAGGTTCGGGCGCGTTGAGATCTACGGTAACTTGGACGTTGGTCGCATCTGCGTCGTACGCGTTCTTGACCAGTTCGAAGACCGCTAGACGATCATCGCCGATTAGTTCGTCGCCCAGCAGCTTCAGGACATGCGCTCTCGCCTGAAAGGAGTGTTTCATATCTTTTTGGTAGGTTATCGCTCAGGAATTGCCCGGTAGCGTGGCTGGATGCGTTGCCAACCGCGGTCGCTCGATTTCGATAAGAGCAATGCGCTCGGCAAGGTTCAATCCAGGCGCAATGCCGTTGTCCTATGTTGCATGGGTGCCCGGTGGTGCCGGTACGCCTACGGCCCTCGAATATAGGTGGCAGTTGAAGACAATCGGAATCGTTCAGCGTAACGCGATCTTATACGACAATGGATGGGTACGGTCGACGTCGCCTAGCCCGAAGCATGACGGGAAGCTGGCATTTGGTGAATCCGACCCTTTATCCTACTCTATATTTGATAATGTCCTTTATCACATATAGAAGGAGACCAAATGGAAGCGCTTTATGAACAGACCGGGGCGGTCTACGCATGGCTCGACGAGCGGTCAGGGCGAATCATTGGCCTTCGAGGCCAGAATCTGGCTTTCCTGGATGGTGACAGCGTGTACGGATGGAATGGCCAGCACATTGGCTGGTGGGCGGATAGTCATATTCGCGATCACAGAGGCGCGGTTGTGGTGTTCACTGCCGGAGCCACCAACCTCGGGGTTATCAAGCCTGTGAGAGCCATCAAACCGATCAAACCCGTCAAACAGGTTGCCCCTGTGCGCCCCGTCAAAAGTGTCAAACCCGTGCGTGCGATCAGGAAGCTTGCGTGGGCTGACCACATTCCTTTCTAAGGGACGATAAAGATGAAGCGTGACATGGACCTGATCCGCGAGCTGCTGCTGAAGCTCGAAGAACTGCCGTTGGAGCGAGGTGCGGTTTGGCTCATCAATGCCGACATGGAGGCCCTGCAGGTGTCCGGCTACAGTGCCGACCAGATCGACTATCACCTGTCACTGATCGAGGAAGCTGGATTGACCGATTCGGCTGGTGCTGGAGGCATGGACGCGTATGGTTTCCGACGCTTAAGCTGGGCGGGGCACGATTTTCTGGATTCGGTCCGCGATCCTGAGGTCTGGCGCAAGACCAAGGCCGGAGCCCTCGCCGCTGGCGGCTTCACGGTCGAGCTGTTGGCCGATCTGGCCAAGGGTTTCATCAAGAAGCAGATCGAGGACCGCACCGGTGTCAGGCTCTAGCCTTGTCTATTCCGGCGCCGTGACAACACCCGCGCTGGTCGCATCAGCTGGCGAGCGTGCCGGCGTGCGCTTTCTGGAGTTCTTCGCGTCGGCGATCCGCAACCCGCACACGCGGCGCGCGTACGCACGGGCGGCCGGGGATTTTCTGAGCTGGTGCGCCGGCGCCGGCGTGATGTCGATCACGGACGTACAGCCGCTGCACGTCGCGACCTGGATCGAACTGCAGACGCAGGCCCTGTCGGCGCCGACCGTCAGGCAGCGCCTCGCGGCGATCCGCCATCTGTTTGACTGGCTCGTCACCAGCCAGATCGTGCCGCACAATCCGGCCGCGTCGGTGCGCGGGCCCAGCCACACCACGAAGAAGGGCAGGACGCCGGTGCTCGACACCTCCGAAGCACGGCAGCTGCTCGACAGCATCGATGTGACGACGCCGATCGGTCTGCGCGACCGCGCGCTGATTGCGCTGATGGTGTTTTCGTTCGCGCGCATTGGCGCGGCGCTGGCGATGCGGGTAGACGATGTCTATGTGCAGCAGCGGCGGCTATGGGTGCGTCTGCGTGAAAAGGGCGGCAAGCGACACGAGATGCCGTGTCATCACACGCTCGAGGGGTACCTGCACGCGTACCTCGACGGCACCGGCATCGCCGATGATCCGATGGGGCCGCTGTTCCGTACGGTCGCGCGCGGCACCGGCCAACTGAGCGAGACGCCGCTGCCGCAGGCGAATGCGTATGCGATGGTGCGGCGCCGGGCGCTGGCGGCCGGCATCGGCACGGCCATTGGCAACCATACGTTCCGGGCGACCGGGATCACCGCGTACCTGAAGAATGGCGGTACGCTCGAGAACGCCGCGGCGATGGCCAATCACGCGTCGACGCGGACCACGCAGCTGTACGATCGGCGTCGCGACGATGTCAGCCTGGATGAAGTGGAGCGGATCCGCGTCTAATGTTTAAAGAAGAAAAACCAGGAAGGGAAAACTAAGGCTTATAGGCGCTTGGTAGCCGCTCGGCTCGAATGTCGCTGATCGGATCCTGGGCGGTCTGTCAGATTTGTCCAAAGCGGACGTTCTGAACCGCTTGCGAGGCGGTTTAGATCAGAATCGGTACTGGGCGTCTATCTGAACTCTCCGTTGCCCGACGTGAACCGGCAGCAGGACGAGAAGCGCCCGGCGGCCGAAAGGTTGCCTCGGCTAGAATAGAGGACTGTTAGCGGCAGGCCGCAAGCAGTTGGCAGAGCAGAACCTCGAAACGTTCCTCGACTTGGTTCGAGCTAAGTCTTCCGTTCGATGAGGAGCTGTGGGGTGTACTCGCGCAAGGAAACCGTCCCCGAGTGCGGATTTGCGAAGTCAGCGCTCGACGCGAGCTCGTGCATCAATGCTTCCCACGACACACGAGCGGAAAGTTGGACCTCACACAGACGAGCTTATAAGTGGTTTTAATACGTGCCAACGGACACAACACATAGCGACCCGCCACCCGCATTGCATTCCGATCCAAAGCCAACGCACGTTCCTCCCCCATGCCATCATCCAAGTTCACCTACGATCTGCCGTCCGGAGCACCGAGCCCCGTTGTCAAAGAAGAGCACATCGAATACGGCTTTCTTGGCAAGCTTCAGAACTTGAAGTACGAATACCGCGACGACATTCGCGATCGCGCCGCACTGGAGAAGAACTTCCGGGAGAAGTTCGAGGCCCTCAACCGCGTCAAGCTGACCGAAGCCGAGTTCGCCAGGCTCCTGGATGAAATAGTTACCCCGGATGTCTACACCGCTGCCAAGACCCTGCGCGGCATCAATGCCTTCACCCGCGACGACGGCACGCCATTGAACTACACGCTGGTGAACATCAAGGACTGGTGCAAAAACCATTTCGAGGTCGTTCACCAGCTCCGCATCAACACCGACAACAGCCACCATCGCTACGACGTCATCCTGCTCATCAACGGTGTGCCCTGTGTGCAGATCGAGCTGAAAACCCTCGGCGTCAATCCGCGCCGGGCCATGGAGCAGATCGTCGAATACAAGCACGATCTCGGCAACGGCTACACCAAGACGCTGCTCTGTTTCATGCAGCTCTTCATCGTCAGCAACCGCGACCGCACCTACTACTTCGCCAACAACAATGCGCGCCACTTCGCTTTTAATGCCGAGGAGCGCTTTCTGCCCATCTATGAGTTTGCAGATGTAGACAACCGAAAGATCACTCAACTCGACGAGTTTGCCGAGCACTTCCTGAAAAAGTGTGACCTCGGCCGCACCATCAGCCGTTATATGGTGCTGCTCGCAGGTGAGCAGAAGCTAATGATTATGCGGCCCTATCAGGTCTATGCCGTGCAGCACATCATCAAGTGCATCGACGAAGACAATGGCAACGGCTACATCTGGCATACCACGGGCAGTGGCAAGACGCTCACCTCCTTCAAGGCATCAACGTTGCTGAAGGAAAACGAGCACATTCACAAGTGTGTGTTCGTCGTGGACCGGAAGGATCTCGACCGCCAGACGCGAGAGGAATTCAACAGGTTTCAGGAAGGTTGCGTCGAAGAAAACACCAACACCGGCACCCTGGTGCGCCGGCTACTTTCAGAGGACTACGCAGACAAGGTCATCGTCACCACGATTCAGAAGCTGGGCCTCGCCTTGGACGAAAACAGCAAGCGCAACAAGCAGCGCAGCAAGAACGGCCAGGCCACCTACAAGGAACAGCTCGAAGCACTGCAGGGCAAGCGCATCGTCTTCATCTTCGACGAATGCCACCGCTCGCAATTTGGCGAAAACCACAAGGCCATCAAAGCGTTCTTTCCCAAGGCGCAACTCTTCGGCTTCACCGGAACGCCGATATTTGGTGGACCCAAGGGCAACGCCAGTCGCATAAAAATCGACGGTGAGCTGGCCTCGTACCAGACCACCGAGGAGCTCTTCCACAAGCAGCTCCACGCCTACACCATCACTCACGCCATCGAGGACGGCAACGTCCTACGCTTCCACGTCGACTATTTCAAGCCCGAGGGCAAAAAGCCGCCCAAGCCCGGTGAGGCCATCGCCAAGAAGGCCGTCATCGAAGCCATCTTCGCCAAACACGATGCTGCCACGGGCGGACGCCGTTTCAACGCCATCCTCGCCACTGCGTCCATTAACGACGCTATCGAATACCACGCCCTATTCAAGACGATGCAGGCGGACAAACAGGCCGCCGACCCCGACTTCAAGCCGCTGAACATCGCCTGCGTCTTCTCCCCGCCTGCCGAGGGCAACCCGGATGTTAAGCAGATCCAGGAAGACCTGCCGCAGGAGCAGGCGGACAACGAAGAAGACCCCGAGGGCAAGAAAGCCGCGCTCAAGGCCATCCTTGACGACTACAACACCCGCTATGGCACTAACCACCGCTTGAGCGAGTTCGACCTCTATTACCAGGATGTGCAAAAGCGCATCAAGGACCAGCAGTGGTCCAATGCCGACTACCCTGCCGCGCAGAAGATCGACATCACCATCGTGGTGGACATGCTGCTCACCGGCTTTGATTCCAAGTTCCTGAACACGCTCTACGTAGACAAGAAGCTCAAGCACCACGGCTTGATCCAGGCCTTTTCCCGCACTAACCGCGTGCTGACCAGTATTCAGGCACCTGACAAGAAGCCCAACGGTACAAAGCCATTCGGCAACATCCTTGATTTCCGCCAACAGCAAGATTCCGTCGATGCCGCCATCGCCCTCTTCTCCGGCGAGAAAAGCGGCGAGCAAGCGCGGGAAATCTGGCTTGTGGACAAGGCCCCCGCCGTCATCCGAAGGCTGGAAACCGCCGTGCAAAAGCTGGACGATTTCATGAAGTCTCAGGGCTTGGCCTGCACGCCTTCCGATGTGGCTAACCTGAAGGGTGACGCGGCCCGCACCGCCTTCGTCACCCACTTCAAGGAAGTCCAGCGGCTCAAGACCCAGCTCGACCAATACACCGACCTGACCGCGGACGACAAAGCCACCATCGAGCAGGTGCTGCCCGATGAAAACCTGCGCGGCTTCAAAGGCCAGTACCTGGCAACCGCCAAGCAGCTCAGAAATCAGCAGGGCAAGACCGGCAGCAAGGACAACACCACCGAGAATCCCGTGGACCAGCTCGACTTCGAGTTTGTACTCTTCGCCTCTGCCGTCATCGACTACGACTACATCATGGGTCTCATAGCCAAGTACTCGGCCAAGGGACCGGGCAAGGCCAAGATGACCCGCGAGGAACTCATCGGCCTCATCAGCGCCGAGGCCAAGTTCATGAACGAGCGCGACGACATCGCAGAATACATCGGCACACTCCAGGCGGGTGAGGGCCTCTCTGAAGCCGCCATCCGCGACGGTTATATCCACTTCAAGGCCGAGAAGAGCATCAAGGAACTCGCCGACATCGCCGCGAAGCACGGCCTTACCACCGCCGCCCTTCAAAGCTTCGTGGACGGCATCCTCGACCGCATGATCTTCGATGGCGAGCAACTCAATGACCTGATGGCCCCACTCGACCTCGGCTGGAAAGACCGCACCAAGGCCGAACTCGCCCTCATGGATGACCTCCACTCCCTCCTCACTAAACGCGCCGGTGGCCGCGACATTTCAGGACTCAGTGCGTATGAGCAGTAAGAAAAAAACCGCTACGGCAAAGGAAGAGGCAAAGCCTGCGCTGGTGCCGAATCTGCGATTTCCTGGGTTCCGGGGGGAAGAGGGGTGGACGTTCGAAGCGGGGGGATCGTTGTTTAATCAGGTTAACGACCGGAATCCTGAGTCGGGTCTTCCTGTTCTGGCAGTCACCCAGGAGCACGGGGCAATTCCCCGGCACATGATTGACTATCACGTCTCGGTAACTGAGAAGAGCCTCGGGAGCTACAAAGTCGTTCGCGTCGGCGACTTCATTATTAGTCTCAGATCGTTCCAAGGCGGTATTGAGTATTCCCGTTATCACGGAATCTGTAGCCCGGCCTATGTAATCCTCCGTCGTCGGGGCGAAGGAAGCGACGAGTACTTTCGACACTACCTCAAGACTGATCGATTCATTCGCATTCTTACCAAGAACCTAGAAGGGTTGCGTGATGGGAAGATGATCAGCTACGCGCAGTTCTCAGAGCTGATGCTGCCGGTTCCTAAGCCCACCGAACAACAAAGGATTGCCGAGTGCCTGAGCTCGGTGGATGAGCTGATGGCCGCGCAAACGCGGAAAGTGGACTTGCTAAAGAACCATAAAAAAGGGCTGATGGAGCGGCTTTTCCCCTGCAAAGGCGAAACCCAACCCCGCCTCCGCTTCCCCGAATTCCAAAATGCCGGGGAGTGGGAGGATGAGCATCTTGGTGATTATTTCGATCCCATTCGGAATGGGTTTGTCGGCACCGCGACGCCCTATTACACGACGAGCGATGGTGTTCGATACCTTCAAGGGCGGAACATCAAGCAAGGGCGGATCGAAGCCGAAAACCTTATTTTCATTACCAGTGAATTTCATAATCGGCAGCGCAAATCGCACCTCAAGACAGGTGACATCTTGATGGTCCAATCAGGACATGTCGGAGAGTGCGCAGTTGTGGGTCCCGATTTCGCTGAGGCCAACTGTCACGCGCTAGTCATTCTCACTCCGAAGCGCAAGCTAAGTTCAGAGTTCTTTGCTCACTACTTCTATTCGCCAATCGGTAAACTTGCGATCTTCACGATTACGACCGGCAACACCATCAAACATATTCTGGCCAGCGAGTTGAAGACTTTGCCGGTGCTTGTTCCCGGCTTGGCCGAACAGCAACGCATTGCCTCCTGCCTGAGCAACCTCGACGCATGGATCTCCGTCGAAGCCCAAAAACTCGAAGCCTTCAAGGCCCACAAGAAAGGGCTGATGCAGCGGCTTTTCCCGTCCCCGGAAGAATTTGACGCATGAGCACTAAGTCGAAGATCAACAAGTACGCCAACCTCAGCACACTCGCGAGAAAGCTGAGGTCTGACCTCACCGGGATTGAACTCATCCTGCTCTATGCCTACAACCGCACAGGCAAAACGCGGCTGTCGATGGAGTTCAAGGACGAGGGAAAGCGCAAGAGTAATGGCACCCCCGACACCCTCTACTTCAATGCCTTTACCGAAGACTTGTTCACTTGGGACAATGATCTCGACGGTGACGCTGTCCGGCAACTGCAGCTCAATCCCAACTCCACCTTCTTCAATGGCCTGAAAGACCTCGCGCTGGACGAAACGATTGCAGGCTACCTTGACCGCTACGCGGACTTTGATTTTGACATTGACTACGAGACATGGAAGGTCTCTTTCCGCAAAGGTGAGGCCGAAAATATCAAGATCTCCCGTGGCGAGCAGAACATCTTCATCTGGTGCCTCTTCATGGCTATTTGCGAGCGGATGCTCGATGGACACGTTTCTTATCAGTCGAATAAATATCTCTACATCGACGACCCCATCTCCTCGCTGGACGACAACAACGCCATCGCAGTGGCCTGTGATCTCGCACAGCTTTTGCGCCGGGCTGCAAGCCGCAAAGACCAGAACGGCGTACTCGCGCCCATCAAGGTGGTTTTCTCATCCCATCACGCCCTTTTCTTCAACGTGATGTGTAACGAGATTGGCAGGGCAAAAGAGGGCGAGCCGAAGGTGACCCACAAGCGCTACTTCTTGCATCGCCCGAACGGAGACGGCGCTTATACTCTGCGAGCCACTGAGGACACGCCCTTTTTCCATCACGTCGCGTCACTCGCTGAGCTCCAACTTGCTGCGGCCCCCAGCACCGGCAAGCTCTACACCTTCCATTTCAACGCCTTGCGCAGCATCATGGAAAAAACGGCGTCGTTCTTCGGCCACGCTGACATCTCGTTCTGCCTCAAGGCGCTGAGCATCGAGGAAGACCGTGCACTCTACAACCGCGCGCTGAACCTCCTCAGTCATGGCAAATACGCCATCCACGAACCGACCGAAATGGGGGAGGACAACAAAGAGCTGTTCCGGCGCATTCTGGAAGACTTCACCACCAAATTCCAGTTTGACCTGCCTGACATTCTTGAGACGGCGCCGACCCCGACATCGGCCACAGCACCTACAGCAACCGCCGCCGCACCTGCCACGATCCCATGAACGAATCCAAACAAAAGCAACTCAACCAGACGCTCTGGAGCATCGCGGACCAACTGCGCGGCGCCATGGATGCGGACGACTTCCGCGATTACATGCTGTCCTTCCTTTTCCTGCGCTACCTTTCGGACAATTACGAAACGGCGGCGAAGAAGGAGTTGGGGCGGGACTACCCTGATGTGGGAAGCGACGTCCGCAAGGCGCCGCTGGTGCTCTGGTATGCGAACAACGTCGACGATATCCCGGCGTTCGAGAAGCAGATGCGCCGCAAGGTGCATTACGTCATTCAGCCCGCGCATCTCTGGAACAGCATCGCCAACCTGGCCCGCACCCAAGACGCAGAGCTGCTGAACACGCTACAAGCGGGTTTCAAGTACATCGAGACGGAATCCTTCGAGAGCACCTTTCAGGGTCTGTTCTCCGAGATCGATCTGAGTTCCCCAAAGCTCGGCAAAACCTACGCCGACCGGAACGCTAAGCTCTGCGCCATCATCCAGAAAATCGCCGAAGGACTGGCGGAGTTCTCTACCGACATCGACGCGCTGGGCGATGCCTATGAATACTTGATAGGCCAGTTTGCCGCTGGGTCCGGCAAGAAGGCGGGCGAGTTCTATACCCCGCAGCAGATTTCCGACATCCTCTCCACCATCGTCACGCTGGACAGTCAGGAACCGAAAACCGGGACCAAGAAGCGGCTGGAAAGCGTGCTGGACTTTGCTTGTGGCTCTGGCTCGCTGTTGCTCAACGTGCGCAAGAAAGTGGCCAAGGCGAACGGCACCATCGGCAAAATTTTCGGCCAGGAAAAGAACATCACGACCTACAACCTCGCACGCATGAACATGCTGTTGCACGGGGTGAAAGACACTGAGTTCGAGATCTTCCACGGGGATACCCTCCTTAACGAGTGGGACATGATGCGGGAGCAGAACCCGGCCAAGAAGCCCAGCTTTGACGCCATCGTTGCCAACCCGCCCTTCAGCTACCGCTGGGAACCGACCGACGCGCTGGCCGACGACGTGCGCTTCAAGAGCCACGGCCTCGCGCCCAAGTCCGCTGCCGACTTCGCTTTCCTGCTGCACGGCTTCCACTACCTCAAAGACGAAGGCGTGATGGCCATCATCCTGCCGCACGGCGTGCTGTTCCGAGGCGGGGCGGAAGAACGCATTCGCACCAAGCTGCTGAAGGATGGGCACGTCGACACGGTGATCGGCCTACCCGCCAATCTGTTCTATTCCACCGGCATCCCCGTCTGCATCCTCGTGTTGAAGAAGTGCAAGAAGCCGAACGATGTGCTGTTCATTAACGCAAGCGGGTCGGAGAATTTCGAGAAAAGCAAACGCCAGAACCAGCTTAAGCCCGAACACATCGCCAAAATCATCAAGACCTACCAGTTCCGCGAGGAAGAGGCGCTCTACTCGCGCAAGGTCGAGATGTCCGAAATCGAGAAGAACGATTTCAACCTGAACATCTCGCGTTATATCAGTACAGCGGTGAGCGAGACGGAGATTGTTCTGGATGAGACTCACCAAGAGCTGGTGGAGATTGAAAAAGCGATTGCAGTAGCGAAGGACAAGCACAACGCTTTCCTGCGAGAACTGGATTTGAAGCCGTTGCCATAGGCGCTCATACTGACTTGTCTGTACGGCCCCTCCTCACCCTCGGCCAGCGCGAAGATGGTCGCGGCGTGCTGCTGCACCAGACGATCCAATGTGGTCTGCTCCGGGCGGCGGCGCTCGTGGTGAACAAGCGCGCCGTCCGGCGCCCACCGGGGCTGCCGGTTAATGGCTTGGACACAGGGCTCCAAGAAGATTGTGAACCGGCATGGTCCAGAGCCTTTTGCCGCGTCTCAACCGCTCCGAGCGTCGCCGACCGATGCGTGCCTGCCTAAGTAGCGTCTCGTTCTTGCGAACAGTTGGCGGGTTACCGGCGCGACGTGACGAGACGAGGAGCCGGGAAGCTGTCTGTCGGCACCGTGTGCTGATGGCAGCGTTGAGGCAGTACGACTGATAATTTGCTCGCCGGAGACCGGCCATTGAGCGGCGGCGGATGCCGCTCTGGTTATTCAGGTTGCATGGAGGCCCCGGGCGGCGGCCGCTTGGTGCCTCATCGATCTCGCGAGTCGGGGGGCTTAAGGTGACGGCGATGTCTTCAGGCCTGCTGATCACATGATGCGCAGGTTAGCGACGCGACTTTAGCGCGCTGCAGCGTTCGGTAATGTGTCGTATCTTGGGATAATCGTGCTGTGTGGTTCGTGAAGTCCGCGAGGGCACTATGAACAAAGCGAAACTTCGGCATCCCCGGCGTGAGTTGCTGAGTCGCTATGGGCGCCTCACCGGTTGGCACTCGAGCCTGTCGATTCACGCGGACCGGCCTAGAGGATATCCTCCGGCGCGAGAGAGTCGTGCATCGATTCAGTTTGAGGGGGAGTTCACCGAAGCGGTGGGCGGCATAGTCAGGTTCTTGATCCAAGTTTCTCCGAAGGACATGCCGGATTTGGGCAATGCCGCCGTGCCGAACATTGGCGCGTTCATTTCGGTCAAGCCGGAGTTACAGGGAGTAGTAGATGTGACTGAGGGCGAATTTCAACGGTTGTTAACGCTCGCCGCGTCAGACCACTTGGCGTGGTGCTTCATCGCATTCACGTTGCCATTTCGCCGGTCCGCTTTGATCGTCAGTATCGACTCCAGCACGCGCGCGCCCGACGACGAGACGTAATAGGTTGAAGTCGGATCGACGTTGGGGTCGGTGTCGGCCTGCTCCCGGCAACCACCGGTGTTGCCACGATGAGCCAGACAAGCGGTTTCACGTCAGGCTGAAAATTTTGTGGGCCAGCACTCGAAAAAAGCGACGGCACTAATCCAGCTTCTTCGCAAGATCCTCCGCCCTCGGATGGTAGTACCGCATTAGCATCTTCGTGTCGCGGTGGCCTGTAATCTTCGCCAGCTCATGGAGTGGAAATTTTTCGGCAAGGCGTGATGTTGCCTCGTGTCGCAAGTCGTGAAAGCATAGGTCGACTAGGAGATTAGGGTCCGCGGCCACGCCCTTGTTCGCACAATCCTCCTCGTAGGTTTTTCTAGCCCGTGCGACCGCTCTCTCGAACGCTCGAGTTACCGCGTCGGGACGGAGCGGGAAAAACGATTCGCGCCCATCTTTGGTGAGCTCTTCAAAGACGGCAATCGCTTTGCTCGAAAGGGGAACGTCGCGCGAACTCTCATTCTTCGTCATGGCAAGATGTGCAACGCGCTTTGTAAGATCAAACTGGGCAGGGCGGAGCGAGATCAACTCACCTCTACGCATTGCGGTCTCGACTGCAATGTCGATGAGGGCCGGCAAGAAAGCAGACGCGGACGCTGCTTTGACGTATGCGAGTTCGTCGGTCGACGCGCCTCTCACGGTATCTGGTTCGATGTTGGCAATGCGGCGGGTGCGCTCGTTTTTGACCGTAGGCTTGCGAACTGACTCGACAGGATTGGAGAGGCTTTCCAGCCCCCACTCCTTTCGCGCAATTGTGAAAAGGTGAGAGATGATAGCTAGGCGGCGAACAACCGTCGCCGGGCTATGAGTGACACACCATTCGTCGCGCAGCTTCGCAATGTCAGCCCGCCGGATTCCTGCGAGTGGCCGCCTTGCGAGCCATGAGTCGCGCAGTTGGCGAATGATCGACTTCTCCTGCGTTGCGCCTCGTTTGTTCGATGCGATCTCGCGCTCGTAGCGATCCAACGCTTCGGTGAAGGTTGTGTTCTCAGCTTCCGCGCTGCTAACGAAGCGTCCCCGATCCATCTCGCGTTCGATGGACCTCGCCCATCTCTCAGCATCCGCCTTGCTATCGAAGGTCTTCGACTGAACCCGGCCTCCATAGCGATATTGCCCCACACCCGAATGCGAAAAAGGTTACAGGCTTTCACCTGTAACCCTTCGAGTTCCGCAATCGGGCAATTCGAGCCCACCACAGCCGAATCACACCCTTCAAAACATGCGGCGCCGACCTAACCTTGAATGCGGTCTGATGACAAGCACGAAAATCTAATCAATTTTGTACATTCGAGTCCAGCTAACCTGGCGTTAGTCCAACGATTTCCGTTTCCCTGCACAAGCTACAACACTAAACATCAATATTCCCCGCCCGCAACGCATTCGACTCAATAAAAGCCCTACGCGGTTCCACATCGTCCCCCATGAGCGTAGTAAAGATCCCATCAGCCGCAATAGCATCCTCGATCTGCACCCTAAGCAAGCGACGCACGGTCGGATCCATCGTAGTCTCCCAAAGCTGCCCAGGGTTCATTTCACCGAGGCCCTTATATCGCTGTTTCGAGATATTGCGTTCAGCATCCGCCAGCAACCACTTCATGGCAGATTTGAAGTCATTAACCGCCATACTCCGCTCGCCACGCTTAATGACAGCCCCAGCCCCGATCAATCCCTTAAACGTATTAGCGGTATTAATCAGCTGTTGGTAATCAGCGGTCAACTGAAAATCCTGATCCAGCACGGACACCTTCTGATTCCCATGATGCGTCCGCGCCACCTTCAGCGAGCGCAGTTCACGCACCGGGTCATACATCGTCGTAACGGTGACCTCGGGCTTTAACGCATCATCCCGCAGCTTGGCCTCAAGCGCCTTAGCCGAAGCCCCCGCCGCTTCCTCACTGGAAAGATCGATCACGACCCCGTCCATCACAGCCTCGAGCGCCCCGGCGTCATACAACCGGCTCAGACGATTCACCACGGCTTGAGCAAGCAAATAAGCCCGAGCCAGTTCACCCAACGCATCGCCGGTAATCGCCGTCGCGTTCTCAGCCGGCACGAGTTCCGACCCCTGCAACGCCAGCTTCAGAATGTGAGCATTAACCTCGGACTCATCCTTCATATACCGCTCGTCCTTGCCCGCCTTGATCTTGAAGAGCGGCGGTTGCGCGATATAGATATACCCGCGCTCGATCATCTCCGGCATCTGCCGATAGAAGAACGTCAGCAGCAGCGTCCGAATGTGCGCGCCGTCCACGTCAGCATCGGTCATGATGATGATGCGGTGATAACGCAGCTTGTCCAGGTTGTAATCTTCCTTGCCGATCCCGCAACCCAACGCAGTAATCAGCGTCACAATCTGCTCCGAAGAAAGTAGCTTGTCATAGCGCGCCTTCTCCACATTGAGCACCTTGCCGCGTAGCGGCAAGATCGCCTGAAACTTCCGATCCCGCCCCTGCTTCGCCGAGCCGCCCGCCGAGTCGCCCTCGACGATATAAATCTCCGACTTCGCCGGGTCCTTCTCCTGGCAATCCGCCAGCTTTCCGGGCAAACCGACGCCGTCCAGAACGCCCTTGCGACGCGTCATTTCACGCGCCTTGCGAGCCGCATCGCGCGCCCGCGCCGCATCGACGATCTTGCCGCAAATGATCTTCGCGTCGTTCGGCGTTTCCAGCAGGAATTCCTCGAGCGCCTTCGCGACCACATCTTCCACCGGCGCGCGCACTTCCGACGACACCAGCTTGTCCTTGGTCTGCGCGCTGAACTTCGGCTCCGGCACCTTTACCGACAGCACGCACGACAGCCCTTCACGCATGTCGTCGCCGGCCGTCTCGACCTTTGCTTTCTTCGCGACTTCGTGATCGGTGATGTACTTGTTCAACACGCGCGTCATCGCCGCACGCAATCCGGTCAGGTGGGTGCCGCCGTCGCGCTGCGGAATGTTGTTCGTGAAGCACAGCACGTTTTCGTTGTAGCTGTCGTTCCACTGCATCGCCACTTCCACGCCCACGCCGTCTTTCTCGCCGCTCACGTGGAAAATATTCGGGTGCAGCACGGCCTTGTTCTTGTTGATGTACTCGACAAAACCCTTCACGCCGCCCACGAACGCGAAATCTTCTTCCTTGCCGCTGCGCTGATCGAGCAGGCGAATCCGCACGCCGTTATTCAGGAACGACAGTTCGCGAATCCGCTTGGCGAGAATGTCGTAGTGGTATTCGACATTGCCGAAGATCGTCGCGTCAGCGAGGAAGTGCACTTCGGTGCCGCGGTTTTCCGTGTCGCCGATCACCTGAATCGGCGACACCGTCACGCCGTCGATCTCTTCGAGCACGCGGTTCTGCGGCACGCCACGGTGGAATTCCATGAAGTGCTTCTTGCCGTCGCGGCGCACCGTGAGGCGCAGCCACGCCGAGAGCGCGTTCACGCACGACACGCCCACGCCGTGCAGGCCGCCGGACACCTTGTAGCTGTTCTGGTCGAACTTGCCGCCCGCGTGCAACTCGGTCATCACGATTTCAGCGGCGCTGCGCTTCGGATCGTGCTTGTCGTCCATCTTCAGGCCGGTGGGCACGCCGCGGCCGTTGTCGGTGATCGAGATCGAGTTGTCCGCGTGAATGATCACCTGGATGTCGTTGCAGTAACCGGCCAACGCTTCGTCGATCGAGTTGTCCAGCACTTCGAATACGAGGTGATGCAGACCGGTCCCGTCCGATGTATCGCCGATGTACATCCCGGGCCGCTTGCGCACCGCCTCCAGACCTTCGAGGATCTGAATCGAGGAGGCGCCGTAGCTGCTGTTATCGGGTTGCGAATTGTTCGTTTCAGTCATGGATTTTTTCCGGTTCTGCGTTACTGCAAGGTTGCTGCTCGGGACTTTTCAAAACACCATAAAAACGCCAAAGGGGCGCTGCGCCCCTTGGTGTGTTCGTGGTTTTTGGACGCGTTAGATGCGCATCGGCATCACGACGTATTTGAATTCGTCGTTCTCGGGAATCGTGATCAACGCGCTGGAGCTGGCGTCGCCCAGGCTCACTTGCAACATGTCGACCTTCAGGTTCGCGAGCACGTCGAGCAGATACGTGACGTTGAACCCGATATCGACGCTGTCGCCGTCGTACGCGATTTCCAGTTCTTCCTGCGCCTCTTCCTGATCGGCGTTGGTCGACATGATCTTCAACTGGCCCGGCTCGATGATGCAGCGCACGCCCTTGAATTTGTCCGAGGTCAGAATCGCGGCGCGTTGCAGCGAGCGCTGCAGTTCTTCGCGGCCGATCACGAACTGATTCTTGTGCGACTTCGGAATCACGCGCTGGAAGTCGGGGAATTTGCCTTCCACCAGCTTCGACACCAGTTCGACCTGGCCGAAGGTGAATTTCACCTGCGTGGGCGCAATGTCGATCTCCAGGGTGTCGTCGATGTCTTCCAGCAGGCGCTGCAATTCGAGAATCGTCTTACGCGGAATGATCACTTCCTGGCGTGCGAACGAGCCTTCGATCTTCATCGACGAGAACGCCAGGCGATGGCCGTCGGTTGCGACCGCCATCAACTGGTCGCCGTCCACCACCAGCAGCATGCCGTTCAGGTAGTAGCGGATGTCCTGTTGGGCCATCGAAAAATGGACCATGCCGAGTAGCTGGCGGAACGTTTTCTGGGGAACCACCAGGTTCGCGCCGTAGTCTTTAGCCTGAGCGACGGTCGGGAACTCGTCGGCCGCGAGCGTTTGCAGCGCAAAGCGGCTCTTGCCGGATTGCACGGTCAAGCGCTTGTCGTTCAGGGTCAGCGTGACCTGTCCGTCAGGCATCGCGCGCAAGATGTCGAGGAGCTTTCTTGCCGCCACCGTGGTCGCGACCGAATCGCCGCCCACGCCGAAATCGGCGCGCGTGGTGATCTGCAACTCGAGGTCGGTCGACAGGAACGACACGTCCGGGCCGTTCTTGGTAATCAGCAAATTGGCGAGGATCGGCAACGTATGGCGGCGTTCGACGATGCCGCTCACGGTTTGCAGCGGCCTGAGGAGGTTATCGCGTTCGGTCTTGACCAGTTGCATAGAGTTCCTTCGTTGATATGACGACCTGCGCGCCTGGCTTACCAGTTTTCCGGCACGCAGCCCCGGCCCCCCGCCGGCGCCACGCAGCGCCCGTCACGGCGTGAAATCCGCCCGCGGCCGCCGGGCGGTTAAACCTGTATTGTGCCTGAAAACGGAACCGCTTCCCTAAAATGGGGGCGAGTTCCGAAATAAACAGATCGATTTTTCCATGGAGCCGCCTAGCCCTTCAGGGTCTGCTCCAGTACGTGCAATTCGTGGTTCAGTTGCGCGTCCTTGCTGCGCTCGTCGGCGATTTTGCGCACCGCGTGCAGAACGGTGGTGTGGTCGCGCCCGCCGAACAGTTCGCCGATTTCCGGCAAACTTTTCTGCGTCAACTCCTTCGCCAGATACATGGCGATCTGCCGCGGCCGCGCGATGTTCGCCGGACGCTTCTTCGAATACATGTCCGCGACCTTGATGCTGTAAAAGTCGGCGACGGTCTTCTGGATGTTTTCCACCGAAATCTGCCGGTTTTGCACCGTCAGCAGATCTTTCAGCGCTTCTTTCGTCAGTTCGATCGTGATTTCACGGCCGTGGAACTTCGAGTACGCGAGGATCTTGCGCAACGCGCCCTCGAGTTCGCGGACGTTCGAGCGCAAGTGTTTGGCGACGAAGAACGCGACGTCTTCATTCAGGCTCACGAATTCGGATTGCGCCTTGCGCATCAGGATCGCGACGCGCATTTCCAGTTCGGGCGGCTCGATCGCCACCGTGAGGCCGGAGTCGAAGCGCGAGATCAGGCGGTCGTCGATGCCGGAAATTTCCTTCGGATACGTGTCGCTGGTGATGATCACCTGCGCCTTGTTCGCCACCAGCGCCTCGAACGCGTAGAAGAACTCTTCCTGCGTGCGTGATTTGCCGGAGAAGAACTGAATATCGTCGATCAGCAGCAGGTCGAGCGAGTGGTAGTAGCGCTTGAAGTCGTCGAACGCCTTGCGCTGGTACGCCTTCACCACATCGGACACATACTGCTCCGCGTGAATGTAGCGAATCCGCGCGCCGGCCTTGTCCATCAGAAGCTGGTTGCCGATCGCGTGGATCAGGTGGGTCTTGCCGAGACCCACGCCACCGTACAGGAACAGCGGGTTGTACGAGATGCCCGGATTGTCCGCGACCTGAATCGCCGCGGCGCGCGCCAGCTGGTTGGCTTTACCCGTCACGAAGTTGTCGAAGGTCAGCACCGGGTTGAGCTTCGAACGCTCGTACATCGAGTCGTTATCGCCGTTGCCGTTCGAGCTCGCGCTTTGACCCGGACGCCACGTGCGGCGGGCGGCTGCCGCTTCGTTCGCGTCGAGGCCAGGAAGATCGAGGTCGGCGGCATCGTCAGCCGCCGCGCGGGCGTTCGCATGATGCATAGCCATCGCACCGTTGGCACGCGCAGCGTGCGCCGCTTGCACCGCGCCGACGGCCGCGTCCACGGCGACCCCGCCGCCGTTCGAGCCAGACGGCTGGCCACCGCCCATCGAACCGGGCCCGGAAGACGGACGCGCCTGGGCCGGCGCCGTTGCCGCCGGCGCGCGCATGCCGGCCTTCGGGTCGAGCACGAATTGAACATCCACGGGGGCCTGCCAGAAATCGCGGGCCATATCGGCGATGCGGCCGGAGAACTGGCTCTTGACCCAGTCGAGCTTGAAGCGGTTCGGCGCGGCGATGCTGAGCGTGTGCGCAGCGGCGTCGAAGGCGACCGGGGCCAACGGTTTGATCCACGTCACGTACTGCTGGGGCGTGAGCTCGCGCTCCAGCAATGCGGAACAGTGTTGCCAGAAATCGTTCATCGGGTTGCTGTCGTTATGGTGTGCACGGCGGTTCGCCGCTGCCCCTGTCGCGCGCACGCAACGAGGCCCTGAGCAGCCAGGCGCAATGGCTCCAGGCGCTTGTGCCACAAGGGTTTGCGGGGCAAGCGGGCCGGAGCGGCGTGCAGGATTTTTGGGAAGTAAGGCGAGATTCTAACGCCAAATCGGAGCCAAAAGGGAGTTATCCACAGGGACCGATCATCTCGGGAAGCACGCTCGGCCGGCGGCCGGGCCCGGCTAAACTATTGACGACCAACGGAAAACGGGTTTAAATAGCGGGTTCCGCGAAAACCAATTCTGTAGACCTCCGGCCATTGCGCTTTCAGCGATGATCGCGCGGTTATTTTTCGATCAAGTGAGAGCAACATGAAACGTACTTACCAACCTTCCGTTACCCGTCGCAAGCGCACCCACGGCTTTCGCGTTCGCATGAAGACCGCCGGTGGCCGCAAGGTCATCAACGCACGTCGCGCGAAGGGCCGCAAGCGCCTCGCCATCTAAGGCAGCGAGCGGATTGCGCGCTCCCTCTGTGCCGGAAAGCGAAGCCCGCGGTAAAGCGGGAGCGGCTGGAGCGCAGCAACAGGGCTCGGTTCCGTTGCGAGCGCAAGCCGCCTTCCCCAAAGCCGCAAGGCTGCTGAAAACGGATGAATTTTCATCCGTTTTTCGTTTGCGCCCGTGGCGCCGCACTGCGCATTTCGTGGTGTACGGCCGGCCCACCGGCAAAGACGCTCGCCTGGGGCTCGTCATCGGCAAGAAGTATGCGCCGCGCGCGGCCACGCGTAATCTGGTACGTCGAATCGCGCGTGAGGCCTTCCGGCTGCGTCGCGCGGAATTCGGCGGTTGGGATGTGCTGCTGCGCTTGCACACGCGCTTCGACAAGAAGGCTTTGCCGAGCGCCTCGTCGCCGCCGTTGAAGGCGCTGTGCCGCAGCGAGATCGAGGCGCTGCTCGACAAGGCGGCGCGCGAAATTGTCCGTCGCGAGGCGCCGCCCGCGGAAGCGCCCAAGACGGAATGACGCTCAAGTGACCGCCCGTATTGCACGTATCGCAGGGCGTCGTCCGGTACTCCACGTTGCGCGGCGCCGTCGGGCCGCACCAGTCATGCAAACGGTACTCATCGCTTTATTGCGTTTCTACAAGGTTGCCGTCAGCCCCATGCTCGGCAGCCGGTGCCGTTTTTACCCTTCCTGCTCTGATTACGCGCGCGAAGCAATCCAGTATCATGGCGCCGCGCGCGGGACTTATCTCGCCGCCAGGCGTATTTGCCGCTGTCACCCGTTTTCCGCGGGCGGCATCGATCTCGTCCCGCCTCCCACTTCTGAAAAGCGCTGACGCGCCGTTCCATCGACACTGAGACAACGCATGGATATCAAACGCACCGTCCTATGGGTCATCTTTTTCATGTCAGCTGTCATGCTGTTCGACAACTGGCAACGCGACCACGGACGCCCGTCGATGTTCTTCCCGGGCGCCACGCCGACCAAGACCGTCGGTAGCGCCGCACCAGGAACCACGACGCCGGGAACCCAGCCCGCCGATCTGCCGGCCACCAACGCAGCAGCGAACGCAGCGGCGCCGGGCAACGCGCCGGCGGCAACGCAGTCGCAACTGATCAAATTCAGCACCGACGTCTATAACGGCGAAATCGACACCCGCGGCGGCACGCTGTCGAAGCTGTCGCTCGTCAAGCAAGGCGACGGCAAGCAGCCCGATCTGGTCATCACGCTGTTCGACCGCACCGCGAATCACACGTACCTGGCGCGCACGGGCCTGCTCGGCGGCGATTTCCCGAACCATAACGATGTCTATACGCCGTTGCCGAATCAGCCGCACGACCTGACGGGCGACGCCAAGTCGTTCCAGCTCAGCTTCGAGTCGCCGGTCAAGGGTGGATTGAAGGTCATCAAGACCTACACGTTCACGCGCGGCAGCTATGTGATCGGCGTCGACACGAAGATCCAGAACGTCGGCACGGCGCCGGTGAGCCCGTCGGTCTATATGGAACTGGTGCGCGACGATCAGCCGGTGGAAACGCCGCGCTTCTCGCATACGTTCATCGGACCGGCTGTCTACACCGAGCAGCATCACTTCCAGAAGATCGACTTCAGCGACATCGACAAGAACAAGGCGACCTTCGCGGACTCGGCCGACAACGGCTGGATTGCGATGGTGCAGCACTACTTCGCGTCGGCGTGGCTTCCGCAGCAAGGCGCGAAGCGCAAGATCTACGTCGAGAAGATCGATCCGGCGCTGTATCGCGTCGGCGTGCAGCAGCCGGTGGCGGCCATCGCGCCGGGTCAAACGGTCGACGTTTCCGCGCGCCTGTTCGCCGGCCCCGAGGAAGAGCGCATGCTCGAGGGCATCGCGCCGGGCCTGGAACTGGTGAAGGACTACGGCTACGTGACGATCATCGCGAAGCCGCTCTTCTGGCTGCTCGAGAAGATTCACGGTTATGTCGGCAACTGGGGCTGGGCGATCGTGCTGCTCACGGTGCTGATCAAGGCCGTGTTTTTCCCGCTGTCCGCGGCGAGCTACAAGTCGATGGCGCGCATGAAGGCGATCACGCCGCGCATGCAGGCGCTGCGCGAACGCTTCAAGGGCGATCCGCAAAAGATGAACGCCGCGCTCATGGAGCTGTACAAGACCGAGAAGGTCAATCCGTTCGGCGGGTGTCTGCCGGTGGTGATCCAGATTCCGGTATTCATCTCGCTGTACTGGGTGTTGCTGTCGTCGGTGGAAATGCGTGGCGCGCCGTGGATTCTGTGGATTCACGATCTGTCGCAACAGGATCCGTTCTTCATCCTGCCGGTGCTGATGGCGGTCTCGATGTTCCTGCAGACCAAGCTGAACCCCACGCCGCCGGACCCGGTGCAAGCCAAGATGATGATGTTCATGCCGATCGCGTTCTCGGTCATGTTCTTCTTCTTCCCGGCGGGTCTGGTGCTGTACTACGTGGTGAACAACGTACTGTCGATCGCCCAGCAGTACTACATCACGCGAATGATGGGACAGTCGAAGGCGAAAACGGCCTGATGTTTGGCTGACGAAACACGAAGAGCAGTTGCAAAAAAAGCCGCCCGGTTTGCACCGGGCGGCTTTTTTTTATTGGTGCAGCGTGGCAACTCGCTCGACGCGCCGGCTACGCTTCATCAGGATCCTCGCCGGCCAGCCGCTCGATCATTTCCTCGACCAGAAAGCGGTCCTTTGGATTAAGCGACACGACCTTGGAGACGAGTCTGGAGGCGTGTTCGATCGTCTCGGGCGTCACCGGATATTTCTCGCCGCGCGCCAACGGCTTCGCATTCATGCCGGGCGACGGCCCGTAATGAAGCCAATGCTCCTTGACGTTCAACCACTCAGCCAGAGTCCGCAACTTATCGGGCTTCGGGATCGTCGTACCCGTGAGCCACTTATGCGCGGTTTGCGGCGTGACCGGCCGCTCGCCGTGATAGCGAAGGTTAAACTGCTGGGCAAGCTTGGTCCCGCCGCGAATCTTCAGCGGCTCCAGAAGATCCTTCAACCTCTTGGCGAAGGCGGCTTTTTCTTTGTTGGTCGGCATGGGCGAGATTGTGCAATTCGGCGCGCGCCCAGTTGACAACCAGACAAGCTTAGGTTTCGCGTATTTGAGATAAATTTAGCTTGCATGCCGCTTCCCACAAAGCCTTTCGTCATATCGCGGTTTTTTGGTCTTTTCCTTGTCTGATATGGCCTGCTCGCGCTTCCTTGTCCTATCAAAGCCCGGTTATTCTTAAGAAGAGCGGTATCAATCCTAGCTTGCATGAGATAAATCTGAATCACCGGTATTGAACGGTAAGGGCCACCGACCGGCAGGTGAGCGCCGCAGTCGCTGGAGGCGTCCGCGTTACAATGCCTCGCGCCGTGTAGACGCGCCCCGCACCTCCCTTCTCTCCGTTTTTTGCCACCTTTCTTTCCATGCTGACCACCGATTCCGATCCCATCATCGCCATCGCCACCGCGCCCGGACGAGGCGGCATCGGTGTCGTGCGGATTTCGTTCGGCCGCGCGGGAGAGGCGGCGGCCGAGCCGCTCATGCTGGCGCTCACCGGTCAAACACTCGCGCCGCGCCACGCAAGCTATGCGCCGTTCCTCGACGGCACCGGCAACGTGCTGGACCGCGGCATCGCGTTGTACTTCCCGGCGCCGCACTCGTACACCGGCGAACACGTGCTGGAACTGCAAGGCCACGGTGGTCCGGTCGTGCTGCAACTGGTGCTGCAGCGTTGCATCGACGCCGGCCGCGAATTCGGCCTGCGTCTCGCGGAGCCGGGGGAATTCACGCGTCGCGCTTTCCTCAACGACAAGCTCGATCTGGCGCAAGCCGAAGCCGTCGCCGATCTGATCGAGGCCAGCACCGAAGCCGCCGCACGCTCGGCGGGCCGCTCGCTCGACGGCGCGTTTTCGCGCGACATCCACGCGCTGGTCGAAGAAGTGATCACGCTGCGCATGCTGGTCGAAGCGACGCTCGATTTCCCGGAAGAGGAAATCGATTTCCTCGAAGCCGCCGACGCCCGCGGCAAGCTCGCGCGCATACGCGAGCGGCTTGGGCTCGTGCTGAGCGAGGCGCGGCAAGGGGCGCTGCTGCGCGAGGGGCTGTCGGTGGTGCTCGCGGGGCAGCCGAACGTCGGCAAGTCGTCGCTGCTGAACGCGCTCGCCGGCGCCGAACTGGCAATCGTCACGCCGATTGCCGGCACGACGCGCGACAAGGTCGCGCAAACCATCCAGATCGAAGGCATCCCGCTGCACGTGATCGACACCGCCGGCCTGCGCGACACCGAGGACGAGGTGGAGAAAATCGGCATCGCGCGCACGTGGAGCGAGATCGAACGCGCGGATGTGGTCCTGCATCTACTCGACGCGCGCACCGGCATGACCGCTGAAGATGAGACGATCGCCGAGCGCTTTCCGCGCGGCGTGCCAGTCGTGCGCGTGCTGAACAAGACCGACCTGACGGATCTCGCACCGACGGTGAACGCGCTCGATCCCGATCTCGAACTCAGCGAGGTGCGTCTGTCGGCGAAACAGGGCGACGGCGTGGCGCTGCTGCGGGACGAACTGCTGCGAATCGCCGGCTGGCAAGCGGGTGCGGAAAGCGTCTACCTCGCCCGCGAGCGGCATCTGATTGCGCTGCGCGCCGCCGCGGAACATCTGGCGACGGCGGCCGCGCACGCCGATCAGAACTCACAAGCGCTCGATCTGTTCGCCGAGGAGCTGCGTCTCGCGCAGGACCAGTTGAACTCGATCACAGGTGAATTCAGTTCTGACGACCTGCTGGGAGTGATTTTCAGCCGGTTCTGCATCGGCAAGTAGAGCGCGCTGGCGATTTCCGCCGTCTATCCCGAAACAAAAGGCCTTTGCGGACTTCTTCCCGACCGCCTCGATAGCCTCGGCACCCCCGCCGGTTGACCCAAAAAGCGCGAAATCTTTGGTACACGGACATCGCAAGGTTTAGAATCGCGGCTGCCCATGTATCACGGTTTCGAGCATGCCCAAACTAGCCGTTCCTCTCACCGAAAGTCAGATTCGCGCGCTTGAACCGCGCGCGACCCGCTACTCCGTCGCCGACGGCAACGGTCTCGTGATCGAAGTCATGACGACCGGCACCAAGGTCTGGCGCTTCCGCTATTCGCTGAACGGCAAGCGGCAGCCGCTTGCCACGATCGGCGATTACAGGATGATCTCGCTGCGCGTCGCGCGCGCGCGAGCGCAGAAGTATGCGGAGATGGTCGCGCAAGGCGTCTCGCCGGTGGCCACGGCGCGGCGCGACCGCGGCGCGGAAAGCAAGGCCGACGTGCTGCGCGAAGCCGCCGAGCTTTATCTCACCACGGAAATGGCCGGCAAATCGGAAGAATATCGCCGCACCACGCGCCGCACGCTCGACAAGGACGTGTTGCCCGCCATCGGCGGCAAACCGATCAAGGCGGTCACCTCCGACGACATCGCCGCGATCTGCGACAGAATCAAAAGCCGTGGCTCGCCGAAAATGGCGCTGCATACGCGCAACGTGGTCAAGCGTCTCTACGAGTATCTGATCGCCCGCCAACTCGCGACGACCAACCCGGCCGAAGTCATTCCGGCGCGCTCCATCGCCACCGTCGACAGCCGCACCCGCGTGCTCAGCGGAGATGAAATCGGCACGATGCTGCGCGCGATCGACGCGTCGAGCATTCGCCGCCCGCTAAAACTGGCGCTGCATCTGCTGGTGCTGACGATGGTGCGCAAGTCCGACCTGGTGGAGTCCACGTGGGCCGAATTCGATCTGGACCAGGCGCTGTGGACGATACCCGCCGCGCGTCTGAAGAAGGACCGGGACCAGCGCGTGCATCTCGCGCACCAGGCGGTCGACCTGCTGCGCGAGCTTCATCGCGCGAGAGCGGGCCGACATTTTGTATTTCCGAGCGTCAGGGGCGACGATCGGCCCATCGCCAGGAGCACGCTGAATCAGGCGGTCAAGGCACTCGGGCTCGACGTGGAGCATTTCGTTTTGCACGACTTCCGGCGCACGGCCTCGGCGCATCTGCGCGACATGGCGCAACGCTCCGATGCGCTCGAAGGTCTGGAGCAACAACCCACGGCTGAGGAACACGCAACCGGGCAGCGTCGAATCGCGCAACGTTGGGCGGATTTCGTGGCTGCGCAGATTGAAGGCGCTGCAAAGCGGTGAGCGGCTCGCCACCGTCCGCGCAAGAGCCGGCTAGTTGGTACACAACGAACCATGCAACGAACTCAAGACCTTGTAGAAAAAGCGAAATTGGCTTTGTCGTCAGGTTTTGAACGCTCAAGGTTCAGCGATGTCCCGGCACTCGTCACGAACCATCACGCCCTCCTTTCTTCCCGCATTTCATCGCCTACACTGGAGCAGTGACCCAACTCATGCGGAGGCTCCCATGTCTGAATCGTTGATCGCTTATTTGCTGGGGCCCCTCGTCATGCTGTTCGTCGGCGTTGCCATCTGGGCCGCGTCGCACTATCACCGGAAGACAAGGCCGCAACGGCTGGAGCGCTGGCTGGATACACATTACGCGGAGTGGCTGCATCACAAGCATTGAGCGGCGGACAGTAAAAAGCCGTTCCTGCCTGCGCAGGAACGGCTTTTTACGTTTGGCGCAGCGTCGGCTACGCGCTTACCAACCCGGTTGAGGCTCCGAATAGCCATACTGTCCGGGCGGCGGCGCGCCGCACGCGACATACGCGCGTTGGTACCGGTCATAGCAATATCCCGGCGGCGGCCCTGCGTAGGCCGGAGCCGGCTGATACGCCGGCTGCGCATACACCGGCTGCGCGTAGACAGGCTGCTGGTATGCGACCACGGGCGCTGGATTCAGCACGGACGTCACCACCGCGCCGAGCACCGCCCCGCCGATCAGCGCACCGATCACGTCGCCGCCACCATTGCCATGAGCCGAGGCTTGCCCCGCCATGCTCAGGGTTCCGACCATCAACAACGCCACCGCAATCTTTTTCATGTTGGACTCCCGCCGTTCAGGCATGAACAGATTGTGGACGGCGCGGGCGGAAATAGATGCTGCAAGTGGTAACCGGGCATTACCGGTGTAACGCCCGAGCGGACGCCGCGTCGGGCTGTCTCGCGCGAGCGCGATGGACAGAATCAGAAGACGATCACCGCTTGATCGATCAGCATTGCCACGAAGCCGCGCCAACTGCCGCATCGCCTCGATACTTGCGACGCGCTTCCATGAGCACGCTCGCCTCGATCGCGCCCTCGTCCGCCAGCGCCTTCAACGCCGCAATCACGATCGCCTTGCGGTCCACTTCGAAGAACTCGCGCAACGCCTGACGCGTGTCGCTGCGTCCGAAGCCGTCGGTGCCGAGCGTCACGTAGCGTCGCGGCACGTAAGCGCGGATCAGTTCGGGCAGCGCGCGAACGTAGTCGGTGGCCGCGATGACCGGGCCTTGCGATGCCTGAAGCGCCTTCGTGACATACGGCTTCCCGACGCTCTCGCCGAGACGCTCGCTTCGCTCCGCGCTCATTCCGTCGCGTTGCAGTTCGGTGAAGCTGGTCACGCTCCACACGGCGGCGTCGATGTGCCAGTCGTCCCTGAGCATCTGCCGCGCCGCGACGACTTCGCCGAGAATCGCGCCGGCGCCGAGCAATTGCACCTGTGCCTCCGACGTTGCCCCGCGCACCTCGGCGTCCAACCGATAAATGCCCTTGAGAATGCCCTCGCGCAGCGCCTGCAAGTCGCCGCCCGGCACCGACGGCTGCGCGTAATTTTCGTTCATCACGGTGACGTAATAGAACACGTCGCGCTGCGCTTCCACCATCTCGCGCATGCCTTCGTCGACGATCGCGGCGAGCTCGTAGGCGAACGCCGGATCGTACGCGCGGCAGTTCGGAATCGTCGACGCGGCCAGATGGCTCGTGCCGTCCTGATGCTGCAAGCCCTCGCCGCCGAGCGTCGTCTTGCCCGACGTCGCGCCAATCAGGAAGCCGCGTGCGCGCTGATCCGCCGCGGCCCAGATCAGATCGCCGATGCGCTGAAAACCGAACATCGAGTAGTAGATGTAGAACGGCAGCATCGGCAGGTCGTGCACGCTGTACGAAGTCGCCGCCGCGATCCACGACGACACCGCGCCCGCTTCCGAAATGCCCTCTTCGAGAATTTGCCCCTTCGTGTCCTCGCGGTAATACAACATCGAACCGAGGTCTTCCGGTTCGTACATTTGCCCGAGCGGCGAATAGATTCCGACCTGGCGGAACATGTTCGCCATGCCGAACGTGCGCGCCTCGTCGGCGACGATCGGCACCACGCGCGGACCCACTTCGCCATCCTTGAGCAAGGCGGTCAGCATGCGCACGAGCGCCATCGTCGTGGACATCTCGCGGCCGTTCGCGTCCAGCGCGAATTGTCCCCAGGAGGACATCGGCGGAACGGTCAGCCCCGCCGATGCAACTCTCCGCCTTCTGGGCAGATAGCCTCCCAAGGCAGCCCGGCGAGCATGCAGGTATTGCATCTCGGGGCTGTCTTCCGCTGGTTTGTAAAACTTCACCTGTTCGACGTCGTCATCCGTGAGCGGCAGACGAAAGCGGTCGCGAAACGCCTTGAGATCGTCGAAGCCGAGCTTCTTTTGCTGATGCGTGGTCATGCGGCCCTGGCCGGAGGCGCCCATGCCGAAGCCCTTCATCGTCTTCGCGAGGATCACCGTCGGCTGACCGCGATGCGCGAGCGCCCTTGCATACGCCGCGTGCAGTTTGCGCACGTCATGGCCGCCGCGGCGCAGGCGGTCGATCTCTTCGTCTGAAAGCTGCTCGGCGAGCGCCGCGAGTTCCGGGTTCTGGCCGAAGAAGCGCTCGCGGTTGTACGCGCCGTCGTTGGCGGAGAAGGTCTGGAATTGCCCGTCGACGGTATGCGCGAACGCACGCAGCAAGGCGCCGCTGCGGTCGCGCGAGAACAGCGCGTCCCAGTCCGAGCCCCACACGACCTTGATCACGTTCCAGCCCGCGCCGATAAAGTGCGCTTCGAGTTCGTCGATGATGCGGCCGTTGCTGCGCACCGGACCGTCCAGACGCTGCAGGTTGCAGTTGATCACGAACACGAGGTTATCGAGCCCCTCGCGGGCGGCGAGCGAAAGCGCGCCGGTGGATTCGGGCTCGTCCATCTCGCCGTCGCCGAAAAAGCCCCACACCTTGCGGCCTTCCGTTTGCGCGAGGCCGCGATTGGCGAGGTAGCGCATGAAACGCGCCTGGTAAATGGCGTTGATCGGGCCGATGCCCATCGAGCCGGTTGGGAACTGCCAGAAGTCCGGCATCAGCCACGGATGCGGATACGAACACAAACCCGGACCGCCGATCTCGCGGCGATAGTGCTGAAGCTGTTGCTCGCTCAAAAAGCCTTCGAGGTACGCCCGCGCATAGACGCCCGGCGACGAATGCGGCTGGAAGTAAACGAGGTCGCCCGTGCCTGCCTCGCCGCCCGGCGCCGCAGCCCGGAAGAAATGATTGAAGCCGACTTCGAACAGATCGGCCGCCGACGCGTAGCTCGCGATATGCCCGCCGAGTTCGCCGTAAGCCTTGTTCGCGCGCACCACCATCGCGAGCGCGTTCCAGCGCAGCGCGCCCGCAAGCTTCTCCTCCAGTTCGAGATTGCCCGGATAGCGCGGCTGTTCTTCGAACGGAATCGTGTTGCGGTACGGCGTGACGTTGCTGCGCGCCGATTCGACGCCCAGCGAGAGCGCGTGGCTCGCGAGCCGGTCGAACAGGAATTGCGCGCGCTCGCGGCCGACGTGCGCGACCACCGCGTCGAGCGCCTCCAGCCATTCGGCGGTTTCCTGCGGATCGACGTCCTCGTGCCGCGCGCCGTCCGTGCCGGCTGTGCCGTTTTCGCCTTGCGCGCGCTGGACATGCAAGGACCGCAACTGCTCGCTACCGCTGGACAAATCCGTCATGGCACCACTCCCGCATCGACGCGTTCGGTTCAAGATCGAGTGAGACAATGGTAACCATGCATCCGCAAAATGAGCGTCTCATTTGCTTGCGACGCCGGGCTGCGATAGGCTATTTATTCCGGATTTTGCACCTTCCACGGAATATTTCATCCATGACCACGCCACCCAGACGGCTCGACCGGATCGACATCGGCATCCTGAGCCAGTTGCAGCAGAACGCGCGCATCACCAATGCGGATCTCGCCCGCGCGGTGAACCTGTCGCCCACGCCGTGCTTCAACCGTGTGCGCGCGCTCGAAAAGCTCGGCCTGTTCAAGCAGCAGGTCACGTTGCTGAACCCGGAGCCGCTGGGCTTGCGCATCAACGTGTTCATTCAGGTGAGTCTGGAAAAGCAGGTGGAAGACGCGCTGCTGCGTTTCGAGCAGGCGATTTCCGAGCGCCCCGAGGTGATGGAGTGCTATCTGATGACCGGCGACGCCGACTATCTGCTGCGCGTGGTCATGCCGGATATGCAGACCTTGGAGCGTTTCATCGTCGATCATCTGACGAAGATTCCGGGCATCTCCAATATCCGCTCGAGTTTCGCGCTCAAGCAGGTGCGCTATAAGACGGCGCTGCCGCTGCCGTCGTCGGGACTGACGCTGACCGATCCCGACGACATTGCGACCGACTGGCGCTAGGCTGCGCGCGCTGTAACAGATGTGGTGGACAATATCGGCGACAGCGGCAAGGCCCCGATACCACCTCAACCTGGAGAGAAAGCGCGATGAACTACGACGACAGCAATCCATTCGCGAGGATTCTGCGTGGCGAACTACCTTGCATCAAAGTGGCGGAGACCGGCGCCGCCCTCGCCTTCATGGACCTGATGCCGCAAGCCGACGGCCACTTGCTGGTCGTGCCGAAGGAAGCGGCGGCGGAGATTTTCGAGTTGTCGGACGCGTCGGTCGTGGCCTGCATGCGCATGACACAGAAGCTCGCCATTGCGGTTCGCGCGGCGCTGCGGCCGGACGGCGTATTCATTGGACAGTTCAACGGCGCTGCGGCGGGACAGACCGTGCCGCACGTGCATTTTCATGTGATTCCGCGCTGGGAAGGTCAGCCGCTACGCATGCACGCACGCGACGTCGCGGATGCGGCCACGCTCGAAGCGCTGGCAAAACGCATTCGCGATCATTGGCGCGCAGACTGAGGCGCTGGCTAAGCGCGGCTAGGGTGGTCGACTATCCGCGGCGGCTCACGGGCGGTGCCGCGAGCGGCGCAGCGGATGCCGCCAGTCGTGCCGACGAGGTGGCGCGTGCATGGGCCGCATGTCATGCAGATGACGGTGTTCCTGCCACAATTCGTCGGAGAAAAGAAACGCGACGATGAGCAGCGGAATCACCAGAAACGCGCCCAATATCAATTGCTCGATCACGGTAGCCTCCAGGCGTGGGAGCATCAATTCATTGTAGAGCACCGCACGTGCCCGTACCGTTGCGCGCCACTCATAACGCGCGCTCGCTCGCCTGGGACAACGCACCGCCCTGCACTCGCCGCAATCGCGTTGCGCCTCGCTCGTTGCAAGAATGCGCTGCGCCGGAGTGAACCGTTGCAAGAACTTCTCCCCGGTGCTCAACGTGCGCAAGGTCTACCCCGTCGCGACGAATTCAGCCCACCGATTGACGCCTGGCATTGTTTATCTTCTGCACGTACACCGTTATTTCGTGATCCTGGATGAATCAACCGAACGACTTTGTGTGCAACGCACCAAAACCCCGGATTGATTGTAGTAAATCACTTAATTTGAGCCTCTCGTTTACGTGAATAAGCGCCGCAAAGCGTTACTGGATAAAGCGGCGAGTGCCGCGCATCGACCAATTACCCGTCACTAATCCGTCTATTCGAGGCGCTGCCTATCGTTTAGGCAAGCGCGGCGCGTGGTGCGACAATTCGCCACTGTTGCGACCGCACACAAGATGTGCTTGTCGTTCTCTCCGGTTTGCCTAAAGTGCAAGGTGCGGGTTCGACGTTAAAGTTAAATACATAGCTAACCTTGAGTATTGAAACCCGCACCGGAGGAAATATGAAAAAGCAAATCGCCCTTCTTTTCGCCATTGCGGGTTTGGCTGCCGCTTCTGTTCAGGCGCAAGACGTCGTGCTCAAGCCGCAGCAAACCATCCAGTTCAAGGCCAATGCCTATGGCTGTGTGTCGAAGGACAAGCTCGATGCCGTCGACCTGCATGCGCAGGCCGGTGAACAGCAGAAAATGCAGGAATTCTTCTCCGGCTATCAATGCGTCTCCACGCCGGAAAACTCAAGTTTCCGCGTGGTTCGCGTGGTCGGCCACGATGTCGAATTCGTGAATGCCGCCAATAGCGATACGCAAGGTCTTTGGGCACACGATCGATTCATCAAGCAATAATCGAACGCCGATATTCCCGCGAAACGCGGGAATATGACGATGCACGTGGCAATCCCCCGTTTTTCCAAAATCGGGGGCGGTGAACTCGTGATTTATAAAACGGCGAGCATTCAATGCGTCGCCGTTTTTTATTTTCCGCGCCGATTTAACGGGCATAAAAAAGCCGATGCGGTTTTCAAGCCGCATCGGCAGACGCCTTCTCGCAAAGCGCAGGAACAAACGTTAATTCGTCATGCGTCGATCAGCCGGTCAATGTGAATCGCGCGGCACCGGCGCGCCGCTCGACCCCACCAGAAAATCGAGGTCAGCGCCCTGATCCGCTTGCAGCACGTGCTCGACGTAAAGCTTGTAATAGCCGCGCGTGGGCGGCGCCGGCGGCTGCCAGGACGCGCGCCGGCGCGCCAGTTCCTCGTCGGTGACATCGAGGTGCAGGCGGCGTGCTTCAACGTCGAGTTCGATCATGTCGCCGGTCTGCACGAACGCGAGCGGACCGCCCGCGGCCGCCTCGGGCGACACGTGCAGCACCACCGCGCCGTAGGCGGTGCCGCTCATGCGGCCGTCGGAAATGCGCACCATGTCCGTGATGCCCTTTTGCAGCACTTTTTTCGGCAGCGGCATGTTGCCGACTTCCGCAAAGCCCGGATAACCCTTCGGCCCCGCGCCCTTGAGCACCATGATGCAGTGCTCGTCGATGTCGAGCGAATCGTCGTCGATCCTGGCGTGCAATTCCTCGATGTTTTCGAACACCACCGCGCGGCCGCGATGCTTGAGCAGCGCCTCGGTCGCCGCCGACGGCTTGATCACCGCGCCATTCGGCGCAAGGTTGCCCTTGAGCACCGCAATGCCCGCCTTCGGCTTGAACGGCTCGGCGAACGTCGTGATGACCTTCTCGTCGTGATTCGGCGCGTTGCGCACGTTGTCCCAGATCGTCTTGCCGTTCACCGTCAGCGCTTCGCGATGCAGCAGCCCTTGCTCGCCGAGTTGCTTGAGCACCGCCGGCAAGCCGCCCGCGTAGTAAAAGTCTTCCATCAGGTATTCGCCCGACGGTTGCAGATTCACGAGGCACGGCACGTTCGAGCCCAGTTCCCAATCTTCCAGCGACAACTCGACGCCGATGCGCTTCGCGAGCGCGATCAGATGCACGACCGCATTGGTCGACCCGCCGATCGCCGCGTTGGTGCGGATCGCGTTTTCGAACGCCTGGCGCGTGAGGATCTTGTCCATCGTCAGATCCTCGCGAACCATGTCGACGATGCGCCGGCCCGCGAGATGCGCAAGCACTTGCCGGCGCGCGTCCACCGCGGGAATCGCCGCGTTGTGCGGCAAGCCCATGCCGAGCGATTCGACCATCGAGGCCATCGTCGACGCCGTGCCCATCGTCATGCAGTGGCCGCGCGAGCGGTTCATGCACGACTCGGCTTCGGTGAATTCCTCCGGCGTCATCGTGCCGGCGCGCACTTCCTCGGACATCTGCCAGACGCCCGTGCCCGAGCCGATGTTCTTGCCGCGAAACCGGCCATTGAGCATCGGTCCGCCCGACACCGCCAGCGCCGGCAAATTGCACGAGGCGGCGCCCATCAGCAGCGCGGGCGTGGTCTTGTCGCAGCCGACCAGCAGAATCACGCCGTCCATCGGATTGCCGCGAATCGACTCCTCGACGTCCATCGAAGCGAGATTGCGAAACAGCATCGCGGTGGGCCGCAAATTGGTTTCGCCGAGCGACATCACCGGAAACTCCAGCGGCAAGCCGCCCGCTTCATGCACGCCCTTTTTCACGTACTCGGCCAGCTCGCGGAAGTGCGCGTTGCACGGCGTCAGCTCGGACCATGTATTGCAGATGCCGATCACCGGGCGGCCGTCGAATTCGTCGTGCGGGATGCCCTGGTTTTTCATCCACGATCGATGCAGGAAACCGTCGCGGTCCTTGAGGCCAAACCATGCCTGGCTGCGCAGCGGTTTTTTAGTCTGGTTCGAATCGGCCATGAAATCTCCTGTTGGCAAGCATATGGAGGCGAGCGAGTGTCACTCCTCAGTGCACGCGCTTGCTGCGGCGGAACTGGTCGAACAGCACCGCGAGCAGCAGAATCCCGCCGCGAATCAGGTATTGATAGAAGGTAGGCACGTTCATCAGGCTCATTGCGTCCTGCACCGAGCCCATGATCAGCACGCCCACCAGCACGCCGGAAATCGTCGCGACGCCGCCCGTCAGCGAAACGCCGCCGAGCACGCACGCGGAGATCACGCCGAGTTCGAGCCCGACCGAGGTCTTCGGGTCGCCGAGACTCATCCGCGACGCCAGCATCACGCCCGCGAAGCCGGTCACGAGACCTTGCAATACGAACACCGTGATCTTGATGCGCGTGACGGGCAAGCCCGCGAGGAGGGCGGCCTCGCTGTTGCCGCCGACGGCCAGCACGTTCTTGCCGAACACGGTTTTCTTCAGCAGGAAACCGAAAAGCACGAAGCCGATGATGTTGCTCCAGATCGGAAACGAGATGCCGAGGAACGCGCCGCCGCCGAGGTCGAAGAAGCTTTCCTCGGAAATCATCACCGCGTCGCCGTGCGACGTGATGAACGCGAGGCCGCGCACGACTTCCATCATCGCGAGCGTGACGATCAGCGAGTTGATCTTGTAGCGCGCGATCAGCACGCCGTTCACGAGTCCGACCGCGCCGCCCGCGAGCACGCCGCCCGCGACGCCGAGCATCACGCTATGCGTCGCCGTGATCAAGGTGGACGCCACCACGCCGGCAAACGCGACGATCGACGCCACGGACAAATCCACCTCGCCGAGCGCGAGCACGAACATCATCGTCACGGAGATGGAGCCGATCAGCGTGACGGACAGCAGCAAGCCCTGGATATTTCGCGAGCTCAGGAAATCGGGCACGGTAAACGACAGCACGGCAAACAGGATGATGAACACCATCACGATGCCGGACTTGTTGACGAGGTCCCAGGTGCGCGCGGCGCGCGCGCTCAAGCCGGCGGATGCGACGGCTGGCGTGGAGGATTCGGTTGAAGGTGTGTGCATGATGTTTATTCCAGTTTCAATGGCGCGATTCGGCGGCCTTTCGATGGTGTTAGCGGGGCAGGGCGAGCTTGATGAGCGCATCCGGCGTGGCCTGCGCCTTCGGCAGATTGCCGACGATGCAGCCTTCCTTCATCACGATCACGCGGTCCGCCACGCCGATCACCTCGGCCAGATCGCTCGACACGACGATGACCGTGCGGCCCGCTTCGGCGAGCCCATACAACAGGCCGTAAATCTCGCTGCGCGCGCCGACGTCGATGCCGCGCGTGGGCTCGTCCATCAGGAACACGTCGATCTCTTCCGCGAGCCAGCGCGACAGAATCACCTTCTGCTGATTGCCGCCCGAGAGCGTGCCGATCGGCGTCTCGCCGTTGCGCGTCTTGATCGCGAGCTTGCCGATGAACTCCTTCGCGGTTTGCGCTTCCTTGCGGCCGTTGAGCACGTTGAAGCGGCTGAAATGGCGCCGGCAACTGATGTTCAGATTGTCCGACACCGAGGCGATCGACACGATGCCTTCCTGCTTGCGATCTTCCGGGCACAACGCGACGCCCGCGCGCACCGCGTCACGCGGCGTGGCGAAGCGCACCGGCTTGCCCTTGAGCGTGATCTCGCCGGCGCTCGGCTTGACCGCGCCGTAGATCAGCTTCATCAACTCGGAACGGCCCGCGCCGACAAGGCCGAAGAAGCCGACGATTTCGCCCTTGCGCGCGACGAAGGAAGCCGGTTCGCGCAAGCCGCGTCCCATCAATCCGTTGACTTCGAGCTGCACGCCGCCGAGTTCGCGTGAGCGATAGCCGTACACGTCGGCGATCGAGCGGCCCACCATGCAGCTGATCAGCCGGTCGCGATCGAGTCCTTCACCGGCTGCGAACGTATCGATGCGGCGGCCGTCGCGAAACACCGTCACGCGATCGCACAGTTCGTAGACTTCGTCCATCCGATGCGTGACGTAAATGATCGCGCGGCCCTCGGCCTTCAATGCGCGGATGATTCGGAACAGTTGCGTGGTCTCGCGCGACGACAGCGAACTGGTCGGCTCGTCGAAGGCGATCACGCGCGCATCGCGCATCAGCGCCTTGCCGATCTCGATCATCTGACGCTGGCCGATCGACAGATTCTTCACCTGCTGCGACGGATCGATCTTTTCGCCGAGCCGTTCCAGTTCACGCACCGCGCGCGCCACCAGCGCTTTTTCGTCGAGCACGCCAAAACGGTTGGGCAGGGCGCCGAGCATCAGGTTTTCCGCGACCGTCAACTCCGGCACCAGATGCAGTTCCTGATAGATGATCGCGACGCCCGCCGCGATGGCCGCCTTCGTGGTGGTGAAGTGCTGCTCGACGCCATCGAGCGACAACGTGCCTGCCGCCGGTTGATTCACGCCGGACAGCACCTTGAGCAACGTCGATTTGCCTGCGCCGTTTTCGCCCATCAGGCCGTGCACCTCGCCGCGCCGCACTTCCAGCGACACCTGGTCGAGCGCGAGCACGCCGGGAAAGCGCACGGTGATGCCGTCGAGTTGCAGATACGGCTCGGTGGAGTCGGGCACAGGCGAGGGCGCTTGCGCCGAAAGCGTCGCTGCGCCCGCGTGGGACTCAGTGTGTGAGGACGTCATCGAAAAACCTTGAGCTGAAGGACAAACGCGCGGGCCGCGCTCGCAGTGGCGTGATGCTCGCTACGCGAGGCGGCCCGCAAACCGCGGACTCGAATCCCGCTTAAATGCCGAGTTCCTTACGCACGTCCTGCCAGTTGCCGCGCACCATCAGCTTGCCGGTGGTTTGCGTGTCGGCGGGCGGCTGCTTGCCGGCCTTGATCCACTCGACCAGATTCTCCGTGCTTTCCTTGCCGTGCATCGTCGAGCTCACGGCGATCGTGCCGTAGAAGCCGGTCGGTTCCTTCTTCTGGAATTCGGCGAACGCTTCGCCCGCACCGTTGATGCCGACGCCGATCACATCCGCCGCCGGAATGTGCAATTGCTCGGTGGCGCGCACGCCGCCCAGCACGCTTTCCTCGTTGAGCGCGAAGATCACCCACTTCTTGATGTTCGGATGCTGCGCGAGCACCGGCGACGACGCGTTGAAGCCGCCTTCGTCATCGGTCGTCTTTTGCGGAGCGTCGAAGATGTTTTCCTTCTTGAAGCCGCCGGCCAGCAGCGTTTGCGTCGCGCCGTCGGTGCGCAGCTTCGCGGTCGGCAATTCGTAGTTCGTGATGCGCAGCGCGCCGACTTCCTCCGGCTTCCAGCCGCGGCGCTTCATCTCTTCGGCAATCGCCGTGCCGACCTGATTGCCGATCTTGAACGCGGACATGCCCAGATGCGGCACGTTCGCGAGCGGCTTGCCGGTAGAGTCGACCAGTTGATCGTCGACGGTGACGAACTTCATGTTGTAGCGCTTGGCGCGCGCCTGAATCGCCGGTCCGAGACGCACGTCGGGCGCGCAGATCACGAAGCCCTTGGCGCCTTGCGCGCCGAGATTGTCGATCGCGGCCAATACTTTCTCGCCGTCCGGCGTGCCGATGTTGACGACGGAGAAGCCGTCCTTCTGGCCGAGCGCGGTCGCGGCTTTCTGTTCGTTGATGAACCACGCCTGTTCCGGCATCTTCACGAGGAAGCCGACCTTGAGCGGCTGATCCGCATGGGCGGAAAGCTGCGCGGCAAAGGGCGCGGCGAGGACGGCGGCGGCCATCGCGGTTAGCGTCAAACGGCGAAGCTTGCTGGTCATGTCTGTCTCCTGAGGTTGAAAAGCTGCATTGATTTCGTTTGGTAGCAGCGGGGTATGCACGGCGGCGTTAACCGGGACGTGGATAGACGTGGCGATCGGGCGTGGCAGGCGCGCCGGAGCGGGCCGTGCGCGGCGCGATCGGATGAGCGGGGGTGCAAGCGTATCTCATGGCGCTCAGCCCGCGACGTAAGCCGTTTTCACGGCTGTCCAGAAGGCCGCGTCGGTTGCGCCGTAGGCGGAGGCCTTGCGGCCGCCGCCGGGCGCGTGGTGCTCGATGGCGGTGGTCGGCAGATTGATCGTGACGACCCCGCTATGCGCATGGCGCCGGAAATGCCGCGCGCGGCTCAGCGAGCGGGTGCAGATGCCGGCGCATAGACCGTAGGCCGTATCGTTCGCGAGATGCAGCGCGTGGTCGTAGTCGTCGGCGCGCAGCACCACGGCGAGCGGCCCGAAAATCTCTTCTCGCGCGATGCGGTGTTCGGGCTCCGCAACGAACAGCGCGGGTTCGAAAAAGTAGCCGCGCGTCGCGCGCTCCAGTTGAACACCGCCGCGCAGCAATTGCGCGCCTTCTTCCTGGCCGATGCGCACGTAGTCGAGATTGCGCGCCAGTTGCGCGGCGTTCGCGAGCGGCCCGATATCCGTGCCGTGCTTCAGCGCATGATCGACCGAGAGCCGGGCGAGTTTGGTCCGCAATGCGTCGACGAACGGCTCGAACACCGCCCGCTCGACGATCAGCCGCGAGGCCGCCGTACTGCGTTGCCCCGCGAAGCCAAAGGCGCCGGTCAAGGCCGCATCCACGGCGCCGTCGAGTTCGGCATCGGCCAGCACCACGAACGGATTCTTGCCGCCCATCTCCAGTTGCACGCGCGCCTGGCGGGCGGCGGCGGCTTGCAGCACGCGCGTGCCGGTTTCCGCCGAACCGGTGAAGCTGACCGCCGCGACCAGCGGATGCGCGGCGATCCGCGCGCCGACTTGCCGGCCGCTGCCCATCACGAGGTTGAACACGCCCGCCGGCAAGCCGGCCCGATTGATGATCGAGGCCAGTGCGGCGGCGCAAGCCGGCGCCGATTCGGCCGGCTTGAAGACGACGCAGTTGCCGTGCGCCAGCGCGGCGCCGACCTTCGCGGCGGCAATCGCGAGGGGCGCGCTCCACGGCGCGATGATGCCGATCACGCCGAGCGGTTCGCGTGTCACGTCGATCTCGACGCCCGCGCGCGGCGCGGCGACGGGCTCGGCGAACGCGCGCAACGCCTCGGCCGCGAACAGCTTGAAAATCTGCCCGGCGCGGGTGGCTTCGGCCAACGCCTCGGGCAAGGTCTTGCCGACCTCGCGCGCGAGCAACCGGCCAAGTTCGTCGCGGCGCGCCAGCATCTCGCTGCCGATCGCGTCGAGCGCATCCGCGCGGCGCTGCGCCGAACCCAGCGACCATTCGCGGAAGGCCGCGCTCGCCGCTTCGATCGCCGTATCGGTCTGCCGCGCGTCGGCGCGCACATACTCGCCGAGCGGTTCGTCGAGGTCCGACGGATTCAGCGAAATGCCCGTGGTCGCGCCCGTCTCCCAGCCGCCATTGATGTAGTGGCGGAACGGGCTGGCAACGAGCGGGACGAGCGGATCGCGATTCATCGACGGGAAGACGCCAATTTGAGGAAGCTCACAAAGTCCACGAATGGTATGGGCCGTCCCAATAACTTTCCAATCCCTTTTTTCACTACTGCCATATCAATTCCGGTATGGCATGATGGCGTCTCAATCTTGACACTTCCGCGACAGACGGCTTAAGCCGCTTTAGGAGACAAGCCATGACACGCAGCTACTCGAACTGGTTCGTGCGCGCGCGACTCAAGACGCGGCAGTTGCTGCTGCTCGCGGCAATGGAGGAGGAGGGCAACGTGCGCCGCGCGGCCGACGTGCTCGGCATGACGCAGCCTGCCGCGTCGCGCCTGCTCAAGGAGTTGGAGGACATGCTCGAGGTGAGCCTGTTCGACCGCACGCCGCACGGCATGCACGCCACGCTGTACGGCGAAGTGATGATCCGTCACGCGCGCATGGTGCTCTCTAATCTGAGCCACGCGCACGACGAAATCTCCGCGCTGCGGGCCGGTCTCGCGGGCCAGGTGCGCATCGGCGTGATCGCGGCGGCGGCCGCGACGATGGTGCCGCGCGCGATCGCCGACGTGAAGGAGCGCTATCCGCAGTTGCAGATCTGGGCGGAGGTGGAAACCTCCGACGTGATGTTGCCGCGGCTCGCGGAAGGCGAACTCGACATCATGATCGGCCGCGTACTGGAGCGGCAAAACCAGTTCAAGGCCGAAGTCCGCTACGAACCGCTCGCCGACGAGCCGCTTTGCGTGGTCGCGCGCCCCGGCCATCCTCTCGAAAATGAGACAGGTTTGACGCTGCGGGGAATCGTCAACGCGAGCTGGGTTTTGCATCCGCCAGGCAGCGTCTTGCGCCATCGTTTCGATCTGATGTTTTCGCAGATCGGGCTGAATCCGCCGCAAAACGTGGTGAATACCAACAATTTTCTGGCGATTTCGAGCTTGCTGCTCCAAAGCGACATGTTGGCGGTTTTGCCGGACGAAGTGGCGCGTCAATACCAACAGTACGGTGTGTTGAAGCGGTTGCCGATCGATTTGCCGTGCAGGATGGATACATTCGGTATCATCACGCGCCAGTCGCATCTGCTTTCGCCAGCGGCCGCCCTGGTGCTCGAAGCCTTGCGGGAAGCGGCCGCCGAGGTCTACGGCACGGCCTTCGAGCCGGCGGTGGCGCGATAAATGCTCCTTCCGTTGTAAAAGCCGGTTTGACGGCGCGCGGGAGGAACGGCGATGTACAACAAACACCGAAAACGGCAGCGAGCCGTCGACGACTCTTTTTCTGTTCGCTCCGGTGGAGCGAGCGCCTGGTTTAGCAACGGCATGGCTCTCAAATCGACGATTTACAAGGCGGAACTGCAAATCGCCAACATGGACCGGCACTATTACGCCGACCATTCGCTGACCATCGCCCGTCATCCCTCGGAAACCGACGAGCGGATGATGGTTCGCGTCGCCGCGTTCGCGCTGTTCGCGCAGGAACGCCTCGAATTCTGCAAAGGCTTGTCGGATGTCGACGAACCGGATCTGTGGCAAAAGGATCTCACCGGCGCGATCGAAACCTGGATCGAAGTCGGCCAGCCGGACGAACGGCGCATCGCCAAGGCGAGCGGCCGCTCGAACGAGGTGATCGTGATCGCCTATGGCGGCCGCGCCTCGGACATCTGGTGGCAAGGCGTGAAGAACAAGGTCGAACGCATGCGCAATGTGACGGTCTGGACGCTCGCGGAAGGCGTGGCCGACGCGCTCGGCTCGCTCGCCGAACGCACCATGCGCCTGCAATGCACGGTGCAGGACGGCGAAGCGTGGCTCGGCAGCGCGGAAGCCGATGCAGTGAAAATCGAATGGACGGTGTTGAAGGCGCCGGCCAGCGCTTGAGGTTCGGCTTGGCCTGACGGCTTCCGGGCAGGCTTAGAGCGACGTCAACCGCGCCGCGTCAGGCGGACCCTTGAGTTCGACCATATTGCCTTCGGGGTCGAACAGATACAGCGACGGCCCAAAGCCGTCCGCGCCATAGCGCCGCGCATGTTCGCCCAGCCGTGCGCCGTGTCCGGTGAGATGCGCCTTGAGCGCCTCGGCGTCGAACGGTTCGACGCGCAAACACACGTGGTCCATATTCCGCCCGGCGCCGGGCGCGCCGTTTTCCGCGCGATCGAGCTTCGCGCCCACCTGCAGCAGGTCGATCAGCGAGCGGCCCGCGCGCAACTGCGTCAAGCCCAGATCGCGCTGCTCCTTTTCCACGCTGCATCCGAGGACGTCGCAGTAAAAGCGCGTCATTTTCTCGACGTCGGATGCTCGAATGACGATGTGATCGATCTCGCGAATGTGGATTTTCATCTCAGACGCCCTTGCCGGTCGACGAAACGGGTGGAATACCCAGTGTAGAAGAAAGCTCGGCAGATGCGAGAACGCGCCGCGAAGGGGCAGTTTAGAAACGTACAGGCGAAAAAAAGCCCGCTCTATGTGGAGCGGGCTGAATCCATATCAGGAGGAGACATGGAGGAGACAGGTACTAATATACACATGCACCTGGTGCGACGCAATAACTTTTTAAGGGAAAACCCGATATCGGGCCAAATTGTCGCACTTTTTCATGGAAAGACCGTCCGGCGCGGCTTCCGGCCCTACGAGGAAGCGCAATGACAGAGCAAGAACCGGAGCGTAGTGTGTCGGCAGGCGGCCTACATTGGTGAGCATCGACACCGCCTTCGGGAATCATCATGAACCGCACCCTCTACCGTACTGACATCGCGCCCGACGCCGCCGGCTGGACCTCCGACGACGAGCGCTGGGAAGCCGTCACGCGCCGCGAACCGCAAGCCGACGGCGCGTTTTTCTATGGCGTCAAGACGACCGGCGTGTTCTGCCGTCCGTCGTGTGCATCGCGCCAGCCGCGCCGCGAGAACGTCGCTTTTTTCACCGACGTCGCCGCCGCGCGCGCCGCGGGTTTCCGCGATTGCAAGCGGTGCCAGCCGGGCGGCCTGCCGCGTGAACTGGAAATCGTCAATCGCGCCTGTGCCGCGCTGGACGCCGATCCGCAACAGCGCCTCACCCTCGCGCAACTGAGCGACGCCGTGCACGTCAGTCCGTTTCACCTGCAGCGTCTGTTCAAGCGCGTGGTGGGCGTGACGCCGCGTCAATATCAGGCGGCGCAGCGAGGCGCAGCGTTGCGCGACGCGCTGCAAAGCGGCTCGGACGTCACGCGCGCCACGCTCGACGCCGGCTTCGGCTCGCCGTCGCGGATGTACGACAGCGCATCGGCCGAACTGGGCATGGCGCCCTCCGAGTTTCGCCGCAAAGGCGCGGGGCTCACCGTGCGCTACGCCGGCGCGCCCACTTCGCTCGGCTTCGTGCTGGTCGCGGCCACCGAAAAAGGCATCTGCAAGATCGGTTTCGGCGACGACCCCGGCTTGCTCACCGACGAACTGCGCAGCGAGTTCGCCAACGCCGATGTGCGGGAAGATCCCGAACGGCTCGCACCGTTCATCGCGCAGATCGACGCGTATCTGCGCGGCACCCGCCAGGACTTCGATCTGCCGCTGGATATCGCCGCGACGGCGTTCCGGCAGCGCGTCTGGGACGCGCTGCGGCGCATTCCATACGGCGAGACGCGCAGCTATACACAGATCGCCGAAGCCGTCGGCGCGCCTCGCGCCGTGCGCGCGGTCGCGAGCGCGTGCGCGACGAACCCCGTTGCGCTGGCGATTCCCTGTCATCGCGTGGTGCAAAAGGGCGGGGCGCTGGCCGGGTATCGTTGGGGCCTGCCGCGCAAGGCCGCGCTGCTCGACAACGAGGCCCAGCATGCCGGCGATGTTTCGCAACACCAATCCGAGCGCCACAAGGCCGATATGACCGAAACCACCACCAATCTGGATCACGCCGCGTGAGCACGCTCGACGACGTCGCAACGCTCGAACTGCCGTTCAAACCACCTTTCGACTGGCCGCGCCTGCTGCGTTTTTTCGGCGGACGCGCGACGCCGGGCGTCGAAGCGGTGGAAGACGGCGCCTATCGCCGCGCCATCGACTGGACCGGCGACAGCGGCACGCTGAGCGTGCGTCTGCATCCGCGCAAGCGCTGCCTCGTCGCCAACATCGAAGGCCCGGTGAGCCGCCACGCCGACGCGCTCGCCGCACCGATCGCGCGGATGTTCGATCTGCACGCCGATCCGAAGAAGATCGGCGCGGAACTCGCCGCCGACCCGTGGCTCGCGCCATTGATCGAGGCGGTGCCGGGCTTGCGCGTGCCGGGCGCGTGGTCGGGTTTCGAACTGGTGGTGCGCGCGATCGTCGGCCAGCAGGTCAGCGTGAAGGCGGCGACCACCATCATCGGACGTCTCGTGCAGCGCGCCGGCGAGCGCATCGAAGGGCATCCGCACGAGAACACCGCGTGGCGCTTTCCGACACCGGCTGCGCTCGCCGCCGTCGATCTTGCGCAGATCGGCATGCCGGGTAAACGCGTAGCGGCGTTGCAGGGCTTCGCACGAGCGGTCGCTTCGGGAGACGTGCCGCTCGACAGCGGCGTCACCGATGCGAACAGCCTGCGCGCCGCCTTGCTCGCACTGCCCGGCATCGGCCCCTGGACCGTCGAATACGTCGCGATGCGCGCATGGCGCGACGCCGACGCGTGGCCCGCCTGGGACCTCGTGCTGATGCAGTCGATCTGCGCGCGCGACCCGTCGCTCGTGCGGCCCACGCAGCAGCGCGTGCGCACCGACGCATGGCGGCCGTGGCGCGCGTATGCGGCGATGCATCTGTGGAACGAGGTAGCGGACCGCGCAGGCGCCGCGCGCGGGGGCTAAGCGCGCGCCTCATGCGGAAGGGGAAACGCGCATCGCGTGCAATGCGCGTAGGCGGTAGGGCGACGCGATGCAAGGCAAGCCGAATCGTCGGGAAAATAGACAGCGCTAGCGCTCCGACGCCCCGCCGAGGCGGCCTCAAGCAGCCGCCGTGGCGAGATGTTAAAGTGCCCGCTACCTGAAAATTCCGCCGAACGTTGTCAACCGCGCCATGCTGCCTGTGAGCAGTGAAGCGGCACATGGCGGCCGACAACGCCCGACTCGCATCAATGCCAAACACCACACTTTCCCGCACGACCGACGTGTTCTCGCACCGCCTGTCCGTGCTGACCTCCGGCCCTCGGCGCGACGCGCTGATAAGCGGCCTGCGCGGCATCGAAAAAGAAAGCCTGCGCGTGACGCGGGACGGCAAGCTCGCGTTGACGCCGCATCCACGCTCGCTCGGTTCGGCGCTCACGCATCCATCGCTCACCACCGACTATTCCGAAGCGCTGCTCGAACTGATCACGCCCGCTGAGCACGACGTGGCGATCACGCTCGAGAAACTCGACACGCTGCATCGTTTCGTCTACGCCGAACTCGGCGACGAAATTCTGTGGAACAACTCGATGCCGGGCCTGTTGCCCGACACCGACGAGGGCATCCCGATCGCGCGCTACGGCACGTCGAACATCGGCAAATTGAAGTACGTGTACCGCATCGGCCTCGCGCTGCGTTACGGTCGCACGATGCAATGCATCGCGGGCATCCACTACAACTATTCGCTGAGCGAGGAAGTGTGGCGCGTGTTGCAGGCCGACCAGCGATCCACCGCGAACGCCGTCGATTTTCAGTCGGACCGCTACCTCGCGCTGATCCGCAATTTCCGCCGCACCAACTGGCTGCTGATGTACCTGTTCGGCGCATCGCCGGCGCTGGATCGCCGCTTCCTACGCGATCGCAAACACACGCTCGAAACGTTCGACGCCGACACGCTGTACCGTCCCTACGCAACCAGCCTGCGCATGAGCGACCTCGGCTATTCGAACACCACGGCGCAAGCCGCGCTGCACGCCGACTACGACACGTTGCCGGGCTACCTCGACGCACTCGGGAAAGCCGTGAGCCAGCCGTATCCCCCCTACGAGGCGATCGGCACACAGCGCGACGGCGAGTGGGTGCAGATCAACACGAACGTGCTGCAGATCGAAAACGAGTTCTACTCGACCATTCGTCCGAAGCGCATCACGCATCCGGGCGAGCGTCCGCTGCATGCGCTCGCCGCGCGCGGCGTGCAGTACGTCGAGGTGCGCTGCATGGACATCGATCCGTTCGAGCCGGCCGGTATTTCGCTCGAAACGTCGCGCTTTCTCGACGCCTACCTGCTGGTCTGCGCACTGGACGACAGCGCGCCGCTGCCGCCTGACGCCTACGCCGAGGCGAACCGGAACTTCGGCCGCGTGACGATGGAGGGCCGCAAGCCCGGCCTCGAACTCACGCGCGACGGCCGTCCGGTCGCGATGACGGATTGGGCCAACGAAATCTTCGTGAAGATCGACGCGGCGGCCGCCGCACTCGACGCGTTGCAAGGCGGCGACGCCCATGCGCGCGCCGTGGCGGTTCAACGCGCGAAGCTGGCGGACGCATCGCTCACGCCGTCGGCGCGCGTGCTGCGGACCATGCGTGACAAGGAACAGAGTTTCCTCGCGTTCGGACTCGAGCAGAGCGAAGCGCACGCCGAGTATTTCCGCGCGCGTCCGCTGAATGTCGAAGAGACGAAGGCGTTCACGGACCTCGCCGAACAATCGCTTGCCGAACAGGCCATGCTCGAACAGGAAGAAGTTGGTTCGTTCGATGCGTTTGTCGCGGCTTATCGCGCGTACACGTTGAACCGGTTCAGCGTTTGAGATTGAGCGACGCATGTCGACAAGATGAAAAGCGGCCCGCGAGGCCGCTTTTTTCATGCGCGCAGGTAACGTCTACATCGCGCGGCGTTGCGGATAAAACGACATCGGCAAATTCTCCGCGCGTTTTGACGATTCCCTGATCTGGATGAAACACCGTACCGACATCGCGGTCGAAACTTGAAGGAGAGGCTTCGAACAGGGAGGAATCAACGTGAAAAAAAGTCTGTTGGCCGTGGCGTGCATCATGGCGGCGGGATGTTCGACACAGGGGCAAGTCGATCCGGACGTCATGCAGATCGCGACGACACCGCTGACGTGTTCGAACAAGGTCGAATGCGACGCATGGTGGCAACGCGCGCAGACGTGGGTGACGAGCCATTCGAAGTACAGCGTCGAATCCGCGACCGACACGCTGATCCAGACCGCGGGTCCGGACGGCGGCAAACGTGCGTTGGCGTATCAGATCACGCGAGCCGCGAACCCTGACGGCACGGCAACGATCGGCTTCGCCGCGCACTGCGACGGCTCGCTCGGTTGCAAGCCGAACCCGTGGGAAGCCGGCGCCGACTTCAAGCAATATGTGCGAGGCAGCGCGACGGTCGCGCCGCAGAGCGGGGGGAAAGCGTCGCAGCCAGCGCCGGCATCTTCGGCGATGCATCCGGACGCCGCGCAGGGACAATCGGTCCCCGGAGCGAATGGCGAAGGGGCGACGCAGTAAGTGGAGGGCGGCGGGAACGCCGCTCGCGTATGACCAACAGCGCGGCGCCGGCCAAAACCACGAATCAATCGCCCATCGCGGTAACAGCAAGTAACCAACGCGATATCCCAAGTAACACACCCGCACTTCTCCCCGCATTACCCTTTCGGTTTGCCGCGCCTCGCGCGGACTCACGCTAACATGCCGGCAGACTCACGAGCTCGCCAGGCCGGCAGCGCCGTGATCGGCCGCACCGCGGCGTCCAGAAGGAATCCATTGCATGCAGTCTGATCGAATCTCGCGCGCGCGGATGCTTGCGCCTCGCGTCCTCACCCTCGCGGTTGCCGCGGCGCTTGCCACCCTGTTGGCCGGTTGCGCGGTCGGCCCCGACTACAAGCGGCCCGCCGCCGAGATCCCCGCGTCCTACAAGGAAGCCGCGCCCGGCTGGAAAGTCGCTCAACCGGCCGATCAGCAAGACCGCGGCGACTGGTGGACCATCTACCAGGACCCGCAGCTCAACGCGCTCGAAGAGAAGCTGAATACCGCGAACCAAACCATCGCTCAATATGCCGCCGCCTATCGCCAGGCGCGCGCGTTGGTCGGCGAAGCGCGTGCCGCCTATTTCCCCACAATCGGTGCATCGGCGGGCGCGACACGTTCCGGCACCGGTTCATCGTCCACGGGTTCCACCAGCAGCCGCTCCGGCGTCAGCAACAGTTTCAACGTACAACTCGACGCGAGCTGGGAGCCGGATCTGTGGGGCTCGGTGACTCGCTCGGTCAACGCGCAGAAAGCCGGCCAGCAAGGCGCCGCCGCGGACCTGGCGAACGCGCGGCTCTCCGCGCAGGCCACGCTCGCGCAGACCTACTTCTCGCTGCGCGCGCTCGACGCCACCCAACAATTGCTCGACGAGACCGTCGCGGCCTATCAGCGCTCGCTGCAACTCACGCAAAACCAGTACGCGGCGGGAGTCGCCGCGCGCTCCGACGTGATTCAGGCGCAAACGCAATTGCAGTCGGCCCAGGCGGCGGCGATCGACAACGGCGTGCAGCGCGCGCAGGACGAACACGCGATCGCGGTATTGGTCGGCGAACCGGCCTCCACCTTCTCGATTCCACCGATGCCGCTCACCGCCACGCCGCCGGCCGTGCCCGCGCAGATGCCGTCGGCGCTGCTCGAACGGCGTCCGGATATCGCGTCGGCGGAACGCAAGGCCGCGGCGGCCAACGAGCAGATCGGCGTGGCGATTGCGGCGTTTTTCCCGTCGCTCACGTTGTCGGCCAGCGGCGGCTTCGAAAATTCCGTGTTCTCGCAGTTGCTGACGGCGCCGTCGCGCTTCTGGACGCTCGGCCCGCAACTCGCCGCGACGATCTTCGACGCCGGCTTGCGCAAGGCGCAGACCGAAGCGGCTCGCGCGGCCTACGACGCCGATGTCGCCACTTACCGCCTGACGGTGCTGACCGCGTTCCAGGACGTCGAGGACAACCTCGCGTCGCAGCGCATCCTCGAAAGGGAAGTCGTCGTGCAGCAGCAGGCGGTGGAGTCGGCCCGGCAGGCGCTCGCGATCGTCACGAACGAATACAAGGCGGGCACGGTCGGCTACGTCAACGTGCTGACCGCGCAAACCACCGCCTTCACCGCCGAGCAGAAGTTGAAGAGCATCGCGGGACAGCGGATGGTGTCGTCGGTGGGTCTGGTGAAGGCGCTGGGCGGCGGCTGGGACGCGTCGCAAATGAATCGTGAAACGGGCGACGTGGCGGCGCCGGCGCCGCTGCCGGCTTCATCGGCCACGCCCGTGGCGCAAAACGGAGTCACGCCGGCGCCGTCGCAGCAGCAGACGCAGACGCAGAGCAAATAGACGCGCGGCTCGCAAACGAACCGTCGGGAAAGAAGGGCGAAAAAGAAGCGGCATGGCGCACGCACCATGCCGCTTCTTTTTCAACGGCGTTGTCTGGACGTCAAAGGGCGTTCGCCCGCGTCAGTGCGCGAAGCTCAACGTCACCGTGCCCGGTCCGCTCGGCCGCCCCAGCAGGTTCAGCAACCCCGCGAGGATATCGCGCGCTTCCGGCGCGGCACTGGCCGTGCCTCGAAACGAGGTTGAAGCGGCCGACACCGTGCCGCTGCCGTCCAGCATCAGCGGGCCCTTGATCGTCGTCAGTTCGACTGTCGAAGAAGCCCCTTGCGCCTGGAACAGCACCCGGTACGATCCCAGCGGCTTGACCGGCGACACACGTGAGCTGACGTCGTTCAGCGTGACGGTGAGCTGCCCGAATGCCTCCTTGTTGAAGCTGCGCCAGTCCGACCACGACAGTCGCACCTCGCCCTGCAAATCGAGTGTATTGAAAGGCGCGCCCAAGCCGCTCAGCAGCGACGCCGGCACGGCGAGTTCGCCCGGCGTGACCGTGGCGCTGCGCGGGGTGGCGTCGACGGTGATCGGCTCGGGCATCGCTTCGCTCTGCCGCATGGTCATGCGCACGCGGCCGGTGAAAAGCGGCCAGAACGACGTGCGCCATTCGATCCGCCCAGGCAGGAGGGTCGGCGCGCTCATGTCGGAGCCGGCGGCCAGCATCAGCGTGGCCGAGCCGTGCCACAGCGAGCCGGCCGGGTCGACCAGATTGACGTGACCACGCGTCTGCCTGGCGAACTGCGGCGTGATCCAGGCGGCCGGCAACAACGCGAGCATCACGACCGCGGCGGACAGCACCGCGATCACCAGCCAGGGCAGTGCGACGCGCAAGCGCCGCATCCAGTAAGTCATGCGAGATCCCGTAACGGCGCGGTGATGTTCATTTCGCGGTCGAAGGCTGGAACGACGCCGTCAGATCCACCTGGCCGTCTTCCTTGAGCGCGGTCACGTGCGCCTCGGCCACCTGCACCTTGAACTGCTTGCGCACGTCGTCGACCCAGCTCGTCCACGTGGGGAACGACGCGTTTTTCATCTGGACCTGCACCACGTTGCCGATCACCTGCACCTGGGTGGCGGCGAGGCCGTGATCGCCCAGCGAGGCGGTGAGCGCGTCCTTCAGCGCGGCGCCGGTCGGCGCGACGCCCTGAGCCGCCGCCGACAACTGCCGCGCTTCGCTCGATTGCGCGGTCATCTGCGCCAACTGGCGCTGCAAGGTGGGCAGCGATTCACGCAGACGCGCGCGGCCCTCCTGCGCCGGCGCCCACAGCACCGACCACGCGATGACCACCGCGAGCAAGCCGCCGCCCCACGTCAGAAGATTTTTTTCGCGCTCCGTGCGCTGGTCCCAGAAGCCGGCCCATGTTTGAGCGAGTTGAGCTTTCATTGTCCGTTCCTGATGGTCCACTTGCCGGTATTGCTGTCGATCGCGCCGCTCAACCCGTTGCGCCCGAGGCGCTTGCCGAAGTCGGGATCGAGCTTCACCTCGGGCTTGAATGTCACGTCGAGCCGCCGGTCGTGATAGTCGAGCCCCGCGATGCCGTTGAGCGGCACCGGCGCGAGCGAGCGCGCGAGGCGGTCGGCGAGCGACAGGAAATCATCCGGCGAGAGCTCGCCCGCCGCCACGCGCAACTGCTGCAACTGGCGCGACATCTGATCGGGCGCATCGAGCACGACCGTGGTCTTGGGGAAGGTGTTGAGCAGCAGTTCGGTCATTTGCGTGCTGATCGCGTCGCGTTGGCGCGCGAGCATCAGCCACTGCACGTTCGCGCCGATGATCGCGACCACCAGCGCGCCGACCGCCAACAGCACCGGCAGACGCAGACGCCGCAGCGTCGCGCGGTCGAGCCGCCACGGCTGCGAGGCGAATTCGAACTGGCACAGATCGAGGCGGCACTCCAGCGCGCGCCGCGCCAGTTGCTCGAACGGCAACGGACTGGCGCCATGCACGTAAGCGGCGAGCCGCGCCGGACTGCTTGCGCCCAGGCTCGGTTCGTTGCCGGGCACCTCGGTCAGCATGTACAGCGAGACGGGCGCCGCGCCGGCGAGCGCGCCGAGCGTTGCATTCACCGTGCTGGCCGGCACCGCCAGGCCTTCGCCCTGGACGCCGCGCGCGATCGCCAGCTCGACGCGCGGCACGCCATTTTCCGGAGCGCGCTCAACCGCGCCTTCCAGCAGCATCGCAGGGGCAGTCTGGACCACCGCGCCGAGCACCGCCGCGACCATCGGCGTCGCTGGCGCCGCCTCCGGCGATGCCGTCGCCACGTCGGACGAAGCCGCGATGACCGGCTCGCCGGCGTTGACCGTTTCGGCGACTTCGACGCGCGTATCGAGCGCGACGCCTTGCGGCAGACAGCGCGTCACCGGCACCGCGCGCAAGCTGCGGTGGCCGGCTGCGGAAAATCCGTCGCAGATGAAGCGGAACCAGCCGCGGTCGATGATCGCCAGCAACTGCCGGCCGCCCGCGAGCGGTTGCGGATCGACGGCGATGTGACAGGTTTGCGGGTCCTGGATCAGTTGATCCTCGACGATGTTGGGCAGCGCCTGACGCAGCCGCGGGCCGCGCAGCGGCGGCAGTGCGGCGGGCATCATCAGCAGGTCGCGGGCGGCGACCATCAGCACGGTCGACGCCGCGCGCGGCAGCAGCGTGAGCGCCGAGCGGCCGGCGCGCTGGGTGCGGCCCGACTTGTCGAGCAGCACGAACGGCAGCTCGGGCAGTTGCCATTCCTGCGATGGCACCGCCGGATCACGCGGCGGCAATAGGACGATCAGCGTGCTCAAGGTCCACTCTCTCTGGGAAAGGCGTTATTCATAGTTGGTCTTGTACCCGCACGATACGCGTAGTGTGGGTCAATGCGTCGCGATAGACGAGCGTCGTGCGGTCCACCTGGGCGCGTTCGTGCTGCACGCGGCCGTGAATCAGGAAATAGTTCGTGTTGACGTCGAATTGCGCCGGATCGACCGAGACCTGTTGCACGCCCGCGCCGCGCAATGCGAGTTGCACGTCGCCGGCGTTACGGAAAAACACCGTCTTGCGGCGCGCGACGAGGGCCTGAGCGGCCGACACGTTCATGCCCGGCACGAGCGCGGCGATCACTTCGGCGGAAGCCGTATTCATGTTGAGCGCCGTTGCGGTCGGCAGCACGGTGACGAACGGGCGCAGGCGCGCGACCATTTCCGGCGTATAGCCGGGAATATCGAGCAGCGAATCGACGCTGATCAGTTGCAGCGGCGCGCGCGCCGCGTTGTCGTCGCCGCCCTCGATACCGGGTTTGTCGGTGAAGCCGCCGCCCATCGCGCCGCCCTGAATCGCCGGCGTCGCCGTTGCGCCGGTGGGGGAGGTGGTGGTCTGAAAGCGCGTCGCCGATTGCGCGAGGCTGGCGCGAATCTGCACGGCGGTGTTTTTCGCCAGTTGGCTGCTGACGCCGAGCGAGACGAGCAGGCGCTGATAGGCGCCGATCTGCTCCTGGTTCAGTTGCATGACGCCGGGCGCCGGGCTCGAGACCAGGTTGCGGAGGTTGAATTTCGACTGGGCGTCTTCGATCGAGCCTGAGAGGAAGGTTTCCGCGCCTTGTTCCGCTCGGACTTCGCCGATTTGGCCCAGGAAATCCGACAGGCGAGTTTTGGCGATGGGCACGCCCCATAGGCCGCCCAGGTAGGTGATGCCCGCCGAGGTGTCGCCCTCCGAGCGGAGGATCAGGCGCGTCCAGTCCAAGGCGCCTCTTGCGACCCATTGGGCTTGAGACAGGAGGCGCTGGTTTTCTATTCTTCGGATTTGGACTTGCTGGCGCCAGAGCATGCCGGAGACCAGTATGGCCGATAGGGCTACTACCAGGAGGGCGCTGATGATTGCTGCGCCGGCTTGATGGGGTTGTCTTCGCGAGGCTCTGGGGTGTGGTTTTGTTGTTGTTTTGGCCTTTTCTTGTGTTGCTAGTGGTCTATTAGCGTTGCCGCCCCGCACAGGGGCAACACTAATAGACCGCCAACAAAACAAGGAAAGGCCAAAACAACAAAACCACACCCCAGAGCGTCGCGGAGACAAAAAAGAGAACCTCATATCATTCCCCGACGAGAAAAACCCGCGTAACAGGCCGCGCCAACCCCTTAGCCCCGATACGAACCTCAAGCCCGGTCACAGACCGCGGCAACGGCGCATTCCCCAACTGCGGCACCTTAAGATTATTGTCGTTCTCGGTAATCGCACTCTGCACGTCCTTCATCTGCGTGGTCCAGCCAACTTTGGGCACATAAACCCGCGCGGAAATCGCTCCCACACCACCCATCAACGGCACCGTTGCCCACCCCTCACCCTCTTCACCGCGCAGCGCCCGCCGCAACTCGCCGACATTGCCCAACGGCGGCGACGCATAGCGAATCACGCGTCCCTCGGATACCCGATACCGAACCACCTGCAAGCGCGGCGCCGTCGCCGGCAAGTTCATTTGCCGCACGATCTGCAACACGCTGCCGGACACCGTAATGGCCGCCTGGCCGGATTCGTCGTCCGACGCGGCCTGGCGCGCGTCGATCCGTATCTGGTCGAATAGCTGCGCGAACACGCGCTCCTCTTCCATCGCGCTCGTGATGGTCTGCCGCCCGCGAATGATCTGGTCGAGCCCGCGCCACGACAGCACCGCGATCACCGCCAGAATCGCAATCGCGACCAGCAGCTCGATCAGCGTGAAGCCACGCGCGCCCGACGGGCGGCGGCGCCTAGAGCGAACGGTTGGTTTCATTCGCCACCACCGTGACCATCTGCGCCAAGTTGCCGGAACGCCCTGGCATCGTCACCATCACTTCCACCCGACGAAATACCGGATTCGGCGTCGCCGTCACCTGCTGCGTACAAATCAGTTGCAAGTTGCCCTGCGAACAGTCGAAGCTCGTCGAGCCGACGTTCGGCCAGGCATGCGTCAGGCGCAATTGCGCCAACGCGTTGTCCGCGCTCCAGCCCGCCAGCAAACGCCGGTGCAGATCGGCTTCGCCGGTCGCGAGACTGCCGACCGCGCGCAACGACGCGCCCAGCGCCACCGCGATGATCGCAAGCGCGACCAGCACTTCGATCATCGTAAAACCGCGCTGCGACGCGCGCGCGCTCATGCTCCCGCAACGCCACATCTCAGTGCACCTCATAGCGGCCATTGCCGGTGCCGACGATCGTCGCGCTCCCCGCCGCCGAAAACAGCGTGATCCGCACCGGCACGTCGATCGCTTCAGTGCCGAACACGATACGGCCAGGCTGCGCATCCGAGCCGGGATAGTTGATCGCCACGCCGGTCACGCCACCTTCCCAGTGGCGCGGTCCGAGCAGGTCGTCGCGCAGCGGGCGCCAGCCGTCCTCGGTACGCACGTCGAAACGAAAGCCGCTCTCGGACGGTTGCCAGGCGATCGGCCGCGCGCGCACCTGCGCTTCGTCGCCGGCCGATTCGAACAGCAGCGCGAGACGTTGCGCTTCCTCGTTCAGATCCGTGCGCGGATTGCGCGTCATCGTCAACGCGGTCAGCGACACCAGCAAACCCGCGATCACCAGCACCACCATCATTTCCAGCAGCGTGAAACCGGCTGCGCGCTTCCGGCCGCGCGCATGCGGACGGGGCAGGTCACGCCCGCGCGCGCCGACCCACGCCATGCGCGGCAACGAAGCCGTACACGGAGTGTCCACATGGGACTTGCAAGCGGACATACGCATAGTGCCGGCCACGAACGATCAACCTAAAAGTCAAAAACGGTACATCGACAGGATGCGCGAGCCGACCGTAAAGAAGGACGACTCCGCGCACCTGACAAACCAGCGGCGTTCCCGCAGCTTATTGCCACGAGCCGACGTCGGAATCGTTGCCTTCGCCGCCGGCCTTGCCGTCGGCGCCATAACTAAACACGTCGATCTCGCCGTGCACGCCCGGATTCAGGTACTGATAGCTGTTGCCCCACGGATCATTCGGCAGACGCTCGAGATAGCCGCCGTCCTTCCAGTTGTTCGGCACCGGGTCCGTGCCCGGTTTTTCGATCAGCGAGCGCAGACCTTGCTCCTGGGTCGGGTAACGGCCGTTGTCGAGACGGTACAGCTTGAGCGCCTGCATCACCGTGCCGATGTCCTGCTTGGCGGCGACGCGCCGCGCTTCGTCCGGGCGGCTCATGATCTTCGGCACGATCAACGCGGCGAGAATGCCCAGAATCGCGATCACGACCATGATTTCGATCAGCGTGAAACCGCGTTGACGGCGGCTGCGCGAACCCGCGATTTCAGCGCGGCGAGTGGTCGACAGTTGCATAACTTGCTACCTCTTTTCAGATGAATTTTCGATCGGACGGAATTCGCGCTTCAGCGGGCGCGTCAGTAATCAGGGTGCCATCGAACAGGCCCGGCCGGTCATTTTAATGTCATGGTGTAGAAGGGTTTCAACCCAACGCAATTTTCACAATAGTCCGTACAATGATGCGCATGAACGCCATCCAAATCCGCCTTCTGTCGCTCGCGCTGTTCGCCGTGTTCTGCGCGACATTGACCTACTGGGTCATCACGCTCGCCACGACGTCCGGTGCGCCGTTGCCCGCAGCCGCCGCGCATCCTCAGGTGTCGACCGAACAGGCCGCCACGCTGTTCGGCGGGCAACTCACGCGCACCGCCAACCAGGACGTGCATCTGTTCGGCATCCTCGCTTTGCGCGAAGGCGCCGCGGCCATCGTCAGCGTCGGCGGTGAACCGCCGCGCGCCGTCTCGCTCGGCAGCGCGCTGATGCAAGGCGCCAAGCTCTCCGAAGTGCGCGCCCGCTCGATCATCATCGACCGCAACGGCGCGCATTCCGAAGTGTTCCTGCCGGCCAATGCGGCAGGTCCTACGATTTACGTGCGCTGAGGCGTCGGGCGTCCTGACCGGCTTCACCGGATTGCGCGGCCACCGCGCGATCCGACCAAACTTCCACGCTACTGCACCAGGTTGTTCAACTCGATGATCGGCAGCATCACCGCCAGCACGATCACCAGCACCACGCCCCCCATCGCCAGAATCAGCAGCGGCTCGAGCAGGCTCGTGAGGAACATTGTGCGGCGCTCCAGTTCGCGGGCTTCGCCGTCGGCCGCGCGGTCGAGCATGGTGGTGACGTCGCCGGTCGCTTCGCCCGAGCGGATCAGGTGAACCAGCACCGGCGGAAACGTCTTCGTATTGCCGAGCGCGCGCGATAGCGACGTGCCTTCGCGCACGCGCACGATCGCGTCGTCGATGTTGCCGCGCATCGCGTTGTTGCTGAGCGTTTCGGCCGCCGCTTGCAGCGCGCGCAAAATCGGCACGCCCGCCGCCGTCAGAATGCCCAGCGTGCTCGCGAAACGCACCGTGTTATAGCCACGCACGAGTTTGCCGAGCAGCGGCGCCGTCAGAAGCCAGCGGTCGAACGCGAGGCGCGGGCCCGGCTGCTTCAGGATCGAGCGCACCAGATACACCAGCACGGCCACCCCGATCATCAGCGCCCACCACCAGTGCCGCACGAAGCCCGACAGCGCCATCATCATGACGGTGAGGAAGGGCAGTTGCTGCTTGGTGCTGGCGAACACGTTCACCACTTGCGGCACCACGTAGCTCAGCAGAAACGTGACGATGCCGAAGGCAATCAGCGTGACGATCGCCGGATACGTGAAGGCGAGCACGATCTTCTGCTTGAGCGCGTTGCGTTGCTCGATGTAGTCGGCGAGGCGCGAAAGCACGAGACCCAGCTTGCCGGTGTGCTCGCCGGCCGCCACCAGCGCGCGATAAATCTCGGGGAAGTCTTTCGGATGCTGCGTCAGCGCATTGGCCAGCGAATGGCCGCCGAGCACTTCCGCGCGAATCGACGCCATCAGCTCGCGAATGTAGTCGCGCTCCGATTGCTCGGTAAGCACCGCAAGGGCTTCGTCGAGCGGCAAGCCGGCGATCAGCAGGCTCGCGAGTTGCCGCGTGAGAATCGCCTGCTCGCGCTGCGACAGGCGCCGCCCGAGCGACAAGCGTTGATTGCGCTCGCCGCGCGTGCGCGTCGCCGCGGGTTCGACGACGAGCGGCGTGAGTCCTTGCGAGCGCAGATTGGTCCGCGCGCCGCGCGCGCTATCTGCGTCGAGCACGCCTTTTTGCGCCTTGCCCGCCGCGTCGATCGCCTCGAAACGAAATGCCGGCATGCGCTTATGCTCCGCCCGTCACGCGGATGACTTCCTCGAGCGACGTGAGCCCGGAGGCGAGCCAGCGGTCCGCATCCTCACGCAGCGTGCGCATGCCTTGCGCACGGCCGGCGGTGAGAATCTCGGCGTCGGACGCATTGCGGTGAACCAGCGTGCGGATCTCGTCGTCGATCAGCAGCAGTTCGTACACGCCGCGGCGGCCCGTGTAGCCGGACTGGCCGCACTTGTCGCAACCCACCGGATGCCAATGCACGCGGCCGTCTTCCTCGACGCGCTCCTCGCGGCACACCGGGCACAGGCGGCGCACGAGCCGCTGCGCCAGCACGCCGAGCAGCGACGACGCCAGCAGATACGGCTCCACGCCCATGTCGGTCAAACGCGTTACCGCCGATGCCGCGTCGTTCGTATGCAGCGTTGCCAGAACGAGGTGGCCGGTCAGCGACGCCTGCACCGCGATCTGCGCGGTTTCGAGGTCGCGGATTTCACCGATCATGATGATGTCCGGGTCCTGCCGCAGAATCGAGCGCAGCGCCCGCGCGAACGTCATGCCGATCCGCTCGTTGACCTGCGTCTGGCCGATGCCCGACAGGTCGTATTCGATCGGGTCTTCCACCGTCATGATGTTGGTGGTCGCGGTTTCGAGCCGCGACATCGACGCGTACAGCGTGGTCGTCTTGCCCGAACCGGTCGGGCCGGTCACAAGCACGATGCCGTGCGGCTTGCCGATCAGCTTGTCGAACTTGACGAGCGTATCCGGCCCCATGCCGAGCGCTTCGAGGTTCAGACGCGACGCGTCTTTTTCCAGCAGACGCAGCACCGCGCGCTCGCCGTGCCCGGTGGGCAGCGTCGACACGCGCACGTCGACCGGACGGCCGCCCACGCGCAGCGTGATACGGCCGTCTTGCGGCAGACGCTTTTCCGCGATGTCGAGCTGCGCCATGATCTTGATCCGCGAGATCAGCGCGCCGTGCAGCGCTTTCTTCGGCCGCACGACGTCGCGCAGCGTGCCGTCGACCCGAAAACGCACCACGGAAGAAGTCTCGAACGGCTCGATGTGAATATCCGACGCCTGCTCGCGCGCGGCTTGCGTGAGCAGCGCGTTGATCATGCGGATGATCGGCGCATCGTCTTCCGACTCGAGCAGATCCTCGACCTCGGGAATGTCCTGCATCAGGCGCGACAGATCGACTTCGCCTTCCACTTCGCCGACCACTTGCGCGGCGCTGCCATCGTGACGCGCATACGCCTGGTTGATCGCCTGCGCGAGCTCGTCGGCGGGCAAACGCGTGACCGACAACGCGCCGAAGTTGCGCGCGACTTCCGCGAGCGCGGCGTCGTTGGTGCGCTCGCTGATCCAGACTTCGAGACTGTCGGCATGCTGATGCGCGACCAGGATCTGGCCGCTGCGGGCAAAGCCGTAAGGGACGAGGCGTGCGGCAATCCCCGAGGGCGCCGCGCGCTCGGCTTGCTCGGTCATCGCCGGGGGCGCAACCGTCGCAGCGCGCGCCGATGCAGGCGACTTTGCGGATGACGGCGGCGTGGACGGCGTGCTCACGGCTGAACTCCTGGCGATGCGGTGGACGGCGCGACCGTCACGGGGTTGGACTGCACCGCGCCGCCGTTTGTCAGGGGGGCGACGCCTGGCTGCGTCGACGAGCGCGGCTGCGGCTGCGACTGAGGCTGCGGCTGCTGCTGCGGCGCTAGCTGCTGACGACGCATCTGGTCGAGATCGAACAGGTTCATCGCGGGCGAGCCGCCCTGGCTGGGACCGGTCGGCATGGGCGGAACCACCGGGTCGTCCTTGTCCTTCATCACGTTATTGTCCGACTTGTATGCGCCTTGCACGCCTTGAATATAGTCGTAACGGTTCGAGGTCACAGCCTGCGCGGTATCGCGATCGTTGATGATCACCGGGCGCAGGAACACCATCAAATTCGTCTTCTGGCGGGTCTTCTGTTCCGAGCGGAATAATTGGCCGATCCACGGAATATCGCCCAGCAGCGGCACCTTGCTGTTGCTGACCTGGTAGTTGTCCTGCATCAGGCCGCCCAGCACGATGATCTCGCCGTTATCGGCGAGCACCGTCGATTGGATCGAACGCTTGGTGAACTGCGGGCCGGCGGGGTTGGTCACCGCGTTGGTCGTGCCGTTCACGATCGCCGAGTCTTCCGTGTAGAGCTGCAGCTTGAGAATCCCGCCATCGGTGATCTGCGGCTTGATGTGCAGCGTCAGACCGACGTCGACGCGGTCGAAGGTATTGAACGCCGAGGTCGCGGTGGCGCTCGTCAGGTTCGAATACGAGCCCGTCTGGATCGGCACGTTCGTACCGACGACGATCTTCGCTTCCTCGTTGTCCAGCGTGATTAGGTTAGGCGTGGACAGCACGTTCGCGTCGGCGGTTTGCGACAGCGCCTGCAGCAGCGCGCCGAGACCCTGCACGCCGAAAATGTTGTGAATCCAGCCGACGTTGAGGCCCTGCTGTAGCCCCTGGGTTGCGAGCGCCGAGGCGAGACCGCCGGTCGCGGCCGTGGCGGCGCCCGCCGTCAGATTGACGATGCTGTTGCCGGAGCCGGTGGCGAGATTGGTGCCGGCGAATACGGAATTGTTCGCGACTTGCCACTGAATGCCGAGATTGCCGCTCGTGTTCGAGTTGAGTTCGACGATCAGCGCCTCGATGTAGACCTGGGCGCGGCGTGCGTCGAGCTGCTCGATCACCGCCCGCAGGTTGCGATACACCGGCTCGGACGCCGTGATGATCAGCGAGTTCGTTGCTGAATCCGCCTGGATCATGCCGCCTGGCTGATTGTCGTCGCTCTTTTCCTTATCGCTGCCGAACAGGCCGCCGGACGCCGAACCGCCGCCCGCGCCGTATGCGCCGCCGCCGCCGCCGCCACCGCCGCCCATTGACGACGACATCGAGCTGCTGCCGAGCCCGCCGCCGGGCAGCGGAGGCGTGCCCGAGGTGCCGGTCGAGTTGCCGCCCAGGCCACCGCCGCCGCCCCCGCCGCCGCCCTGGTTGAAGGCGTTCGCTTCGTTCGAGCCGCTCGACGAGCCGGTGTCGCCTCCCTTGCCGAGCATCCCGCGCAAGGTCTTCGCAAGCTTCGTCGCCTCCGCGTTGCGCAGCGGCACGACGTGCATGTTGCCGGGCATGGTGGTCGGCGAATCGAGCTGTTTGGCGAGCGCTTTCGCCGCGGCGAGACGCGCACCGTTCGACGCGCGGATCAGCAGCGAGTTGGTGCGCGGATCAGCGGTGATCGATACCTTCAGCGTCGCGTCGGTACTGCCGATCGCGCCCGGGTCGAGCATCTTGTTCAATTGCGTGGCGATGTCGAGCGCGTTCGCGTTCTTCAACTGGACGACCGACACCGACTGGCCCGCGGCCGTATCCACGCCTGCGATGATCTGCGCGATGCGGCGTACGTTGTCGGCGTAATCGGTGACGACGATCGTATTGTTGGCCGGGTAAGCGGCCACGGTGTTGTTCGGCGAGATCAACGGACGCAGCACCGGCAGCAGGTTGTTGGCCGATTCGTTCTTCAGCACGAACACCTGCGTGACCACCTGGTCGCCGCGCGCACTGGGCGTATTGCCGACATAGGTCGGCACACCCTGCAGCTTGGCGTCGGCCTCGGGCACGACTTTCAACACGCCGTGGTCCTGCACCAGCGCGAAGCCCTGCATGCGCAAAGCCGACTGGAGAGTCTTCAGCGCCTGATCCTCAGGTACCGCATTTTCCGACACGAGGTTCAGTTGACCCTTCACGCGAGGGTCGACGATGATCGTTTTGCCCGTTGCCGCGCCGATCGCCTTCGCCACCTGGTCGATGTCCGCGTTCACGAAATTGAGTGTCACCTGCGCCTGTGCTGTCTGCGCGGTGATCAGTCCAACCACCAGCAGCGCCGTTGCGATGCGACGCAAAGCCATACGATTTCTTTTCATGGAATAGGGTATTGATGTCGGCAGCCGTGGCTGCCGACGGTCACGCTGTGCGGACATAGGAGCAGGCCGCCGCCCTGTCGGTCTGCCAGCCAGCTTCAAAGGCGATCACCGCCCCGGATGCCGGCCATCCGATGTCCGAAAAAAAAGAACAGTAACAGTTTTTCATGTCGGATTTGTCACAACAAAACTCCGCGGTGCCATTCCTGGAAGGACCACCGCCGGTAATCAACCTATTGAATGTCAACAGTTTGCGCTGAGGCGAGCAGCAAAAGCACGTCTTTTTCGCCGTCTTATGTCGGTTAGCTAACTTGACGCCCCAAGACCTGCCGGTATGATACGAGCCGTTCGAGTCGCCGGTTGCATCTTGCCGATGCGGGGTTTCCCCGATGCGCGGCAACCCCGGCCCGTAAGCCTCGGCGGCTTTCAGTGACTGAAGTATGGCCGATGAATCGCCCTCGCAAACTTTATTCTTGCCTTTTTGTTTAGTGATCTTGACTGATGAGACGCACCCTGGTCACCGTCGCCGCAGGACTTGCCGTGCTAGCCGCAGCAGGGCAGGCACGCGCCGATTGCTTCGACGAGGCGGCCAAATATCAGAAGGTCAATCCGCTGATCCTTCGTGCAATTGCCTGGCAGGAGTCGCACAACCGGCCGGACGCGCGCCATAAGAACGCCAACGGTTCGACCGACTACGGCGTTATGCAGATCAATTCGATTCACCTGCCCACGCTGGCTCAGTACGGCATCTCGCAAGGCACGCTGATGGAGCCTTGCAAGAACGTTTATATCGCTGCATGGCATCTGCGCCGCCAGATGAACAAATACGGCAACACCTGGCAGGCAATCGGCGCATACCACTCCGAGACGCCGGCGCTACGCGACAAGTATGCGCAGCAGATCGCCGCGATCCTGCGCAAGTGGAATCTGATGCCGGCTGCGCGCTGAGCGGTTTTTCCGCTGGCGCGCTGACCCGCGCCGCGCTCATTGATTTTTCCTCGCGCAAGCGCTCGGCCTCGGGCTCCTGAGCGTGGTCCGCGCCGACTTTCCGATCCGCTCCGTCACGCGGGTGCTGCCCGTTTGATGCACAATGCGGCTTCGTGCCGCCGTCGAGGCCCGTCTGTCATTGCAGTCACGCGGCCCCAAGCCCGGCACGCCTTTCAATCCTCTTGTTTGTTCCGTACCGCGATGAACCAGCCGCTATTGCCCGTCACCGTGCTCTCCGGTTTTCTGGGCGCCGGCAAGACCACGCTCCTGAATCACATCCTCGCGAACCGGGCCGGTTTGCGCGTGGCCGTGATCGTCAACGACCTCGCCGCGGTCAATATCGACGCCACCCTCGTGCGCGATGCCGCCGCCTTGTCGCACGTCGAGGAGCAACTCGTCGAACTGTCGAACGGCTGCATCTGCTGCACGCTGCGCGACGATCTGCTGGTCGAGATCAAGCGTCTCGCGGCGGAAAAACGCTTCGACGCGATCCTGATCGAGTCGACCGGCGTGGCCGAGCCGATGCCGATCGCCGAAACCTTCACGTTCGTCGACGATGACGGCGCGTCGCTCTCCGACGTCGCCCGGCTCGATACGATGGTGACGGTGGTCGACGCGTTCAACTTCCTGCGCGACTACGGTTCGGCCGACGCGCTCGCCGAGCGCGGCATCGCCGCGACCGACGAGGACGATCGCACGCTGGTCGAGTTGCTGGTCGAGCAGATCGAATTCTGCGACGTGCTGGTGGTGAACAAGGCCGACCTGGTCAGCGCCGACGAACTCACCCGCCTGCAACGCATTCTTGCCCGCATCAACCCGCGCGCGGTGCAAGTGGTGAGCCGGTTCGGCGAAGTGCCGCTTGCCGAGGTGCTGAACACCGGCCGTTTCGATTTCGACGAAGCGTCGAGCGCGCCGGGCTGGCTCGCGTCGCTCGACCATGAGCATGACCACGAGCACGGCCATGCTCACCACGGTGAAGCCGACGAATTCGGCATCGGCAATTTCATTTACCGGGCACGCCGGCCGTTTCACCCGGAGCGCCTGTGGGCGCTGCTGCATCAGGAGTGGAAGGGCGTGTTGCGCAGCAAGGGCTTCTTCTGGCTCGCCACGCGCAACGACATCGCCGGTTCGCTGTCGCAGGCGGGCGGCGCTTGCCGGCATGGTCCGGCGGGCATGTGGTGGGCGGCTCAGGACCGCGCCGAATGGCCGGAGGGCGACGACGAACTGGCCGCCGAAATCGCCGCGAACTGGTACGGCGACCCGGACGATCTGACGATCGGCGATCGTCGCCAGGAACTGGTGATGATCGGCGTGGGCATCGATCCGGCCGTGTGGACCGCGAAGTTCGACGCCTGCCTGCTGACCGACGACGAATACGCGCTGGGGCCGCAAGGTTGGCAGCAGTTCACCGATCCGTTCCCGGCGTGGGACTTCGACGAAGACGATCACGACCATCATGACCACGACCACGACGGGCATGGCCACGGCGAAATCGTGCATCGTCATGACTAGGCGCTGCTGACGCGCCGTCGCCGCTGATTAGCCGTGCGAGGCGTCGCGGCCAATCCATTCCGCGCAAAGCTTGCGGACGAAAAAAAACCCGCCGTTGGCGGGTGTCAACTGCCAGGCAGTAATCTGCTTAGCGCTTGTTGACTGCGTCCTTGAACGCCTTGCCAGCCGTGAACTTGACGGTCTTGGCTGCCGGGATCTTGATGGTCTCGCCGGTCTTGGGATTACGACCCGTACGTGCTGCGCGCTTGCCCGAACCAAAGCTGCCGAAGCCGATCAACTGGACCGCGTCGCCCTTCGACACGGACTTCTTGATCACTTCAAGCAACGTGTCCAGCGTCTCACCGGTTTGAGCCTTGCTGGCGCCCGTCTGTCCTGCGACGGCGTCGATCAGTTCCTGTTTGTTCATTAAGGTTCCTTTCTGAGTTTAGGTTGATACGAACAGCGCGAACGCGCCGATTATACGTGCGCGGGCCGCGCCGTCGAGCAGCTGCGGCTCCGGATCCCGTCCGGACCAATAGCGCCGGACAGATAACCGTCCGTCGGCCGTGCTGCCGCTCCCTTCGCGGCGCTTGCTATGATAGCGCAGCGCAAACCCAATCAGGATAAGGGTTTCGAAGATTTCAGCGGTTCCAGGGCCGTGACAGCAAGGAAACCGCTCTTTTTGCTGTTCGAGGGCGCCAACCGAGGGCTGAAACCCAGCATGGACGGGGCTTGACGTTGGTTTTTGCCAACGTTCGGCGCGTCTTTTTCGCCGTCCGGCGAGCTGCCCGCGCTGGCGGTAACGTTTGATCCGCTCTTTCGAGCGTCATTTTTCGCCGCGCATGACCGATCCGCTGATCCCCGCCGTCCTCGCGTTTCGCGACAACGGCACGCCTTTTTCCCCGTTTTACGACGATATCTATCACAGCGCCGTCGGCGGTCTCGAACAGGCTCACCACGTTTTCCTGCGCGGCAACTCGCTGCCTGAGCGGTGGCGCGACCGCCGCGTTTTCACGGTGCTCGAGACAGGCTTCGGCATGGGCATCAACTTTCTGACGACCTGGGCCACGTGGCGTGCCGATCCGTCACGCTGCGAGCGGCTGCACTTCGTGTCGACCGAAAAACATCCGTTTACGCTCGCCGACTTGCGCAGCGTGTATGCGGCCACCGTTTCCGATCCGTCGATCGCGGCGCTGGCCGACACGCTTGCGAGCGCATGGCCGATGCTCGTGCCCGGCACGCATCGGCTCGAATTCGAGGGCGGCCAGGTCGTCCTCACGCTCGTGTTCGGCGACGCGCTACAGACGCTGCCAGCCTTGAGGCTGCGCGCCGACGCGTTTTACCTCGACGGCTTTGCGCCAGCCAGGAATCCCGAGCTCTGGGCCCCCGCGATCTTCAAGGCGCTCGCGCGCGTGGCGGGCGAGGGCGCCACTTTCGCCACCTATAGCAGCGCCGGCGAAGTCAAGCGCGCGCTGACGCAATGCGGCTTTGTGTACCAAAAAATCGACGGCTTCGGCTGGAAACGGGCGATGCTGGCCGGCCACTTCGCGCCGCGCTGGCGCGTGCGCCGCCATGAGCCGCCCGCGCCGCTCGCAGTCCACGAACGGCATGCGGTCGTGATCGGCGCGGGGCTCGCCGGTTGCGCGGTCATCGAACGGCTCGCGGCGCGCGGCTGGCGCGTTACCTCGCTGGAACGGCATGCATCGGTCGCGCAAGATGCGTCGGGTAATCCGGCCGGTGTTTTCCATCCGATGATCTCGCGCGACGACAGCGTCGCCTCGCGCGTGACGCGTGCCGGCTTTCTGTACACGCTTGGGCGCTGGGCCGCGCTCGAACGGTTGGGTCACCAGCCGTTGCGCGGCGGCCGGGGCTTGTTGCAAATCGCCACGGACGACGAAGAAGCCCGCTCGATCAGCGAGGCGATCGCCGCGTTCGGTTATCCGTCCGAGTACGTGACGCCGGTCGGCTCGAGCGAAGCGCACAGGCTCGCCGGCGTGCCCCTCGCGCGCGGCGGCTGGTTCTTTCCGCACGGCGGCTGGATCGACCCCGCGTCGCTGTGCGCCGCGCAATGCGCCGCGGCGGGCGGCTTGCTGGACCGGCGCTTCGGCGTCGACGTCGCGCGCATCGAGCGCTCCGGCGATCAATGGACGGTGTTCGACACAGCGGGCCAAGCCGTCGCCCGCGCGCCGGTAGTGGTGGTGGCGAGCGCCCACGATGCCGCGCGCATCGCCGGTTTGCGGTATGCGCCGACGCGCAGCATTCGCGGCCAGTTGACCTTGCTGCCGGCCGGCACTGTGCCGCGACTCGAGGTGCCGGTGATCGGGGAAGGCTACGCGGTGCCGCTCGCAAACGGCGTCACGCTGACCGGCGCCACCTACGAACTCGACGATCCGCATACGCTGCTGCGCGCGGGCGGTCATCTGGAAAACCTCGAGCGCGTGGCGCTCATGCTGCCGTCCTTCGCGGGCGTCGCCGGCGAGGCCAGAAACGCTCAGTCGGCCGAGTTCGCCGGACGGGTCGCGTTCCGCTGCGTCACCAGCGACCGCATGCCGATGATCGGCAATCTCGCCGATGAAGCGCAGGCTGCGCTCGACGCGCGGCAACTGCGTGGCGCATGGCCGCTCGACCTGCCGCGTAGCCAGGGCTTGTACGGCGCGTTCGCCTATGGGTCGCGCGGGCTCGTGTGGGCCGCGCTCGGCGCGGAACTGATCGCTTCGCAGATCGAAGGCGAGCCGTGGCCGCTCGAACGCGATCTGGCCGAGGACATCGATCCCGCCCGCTTCCTTTTGCGGGCATTGCGTCAAGGGGTCGTAGGTTAACCGCGCGCGGGACTTATCCACCGCGGGATGTGGATAAGCAGGTGGTTTACCGGCGCAACTCGTGTGGAACCGTTGTGGACGTAAACGGGGTAACTTGACCGCCGTCGAAAATCGCCGAAAGTTACCCTTGAGTCCCGGCTGTTCCCTCACATGCTGTGCATCCGGTTATGCCGTCGGCAAGCTCATGATTTGCTTCGGTAAAAATGGGTTATCCACAGAAACCGAGGCAGCTTGTTAACTGTTACTACGTATACATACAGTAAACCTGTAAACAGAAAGGCCTAGGGCAGCCGAAGACATTCGGCATGAGCAAGGCCTTCAAAAATCCGCGGCACGGCCCCTGCTGTGTGAACGCGCCGATGCGAGGTCCCGCGACGGTTCGTTATCCGCTATCGCGATCGAATCACGGCCATAAAACGGTCGCTTTTTCCTGGCATCATGAAGATAAGGTGCGTTTTTACCGTTTTGACGGCGCGTTCGTGTCTTTTCGGTCAAGGCAGAAAAAGCTATGGCACAATCGCCGTTCTTTTCCGCGTCGTGCCTCGCCTCGAACGGCACACGCAACCACGGAACGGTGCCGGTCAATCAGAATCTGATTCAAGTCGACGGCTTCCTTTCACCGTGCCGTGCCGGTTGCTGCGGCCGCACCCCCGAACGCGCCGAGCTCCCTGCGGCCGCGGCGCGTTCCGATCATCCGATCGTTGAAAACTCGCAACGCTGGTCACGCGAAGCGATCGCGATAGTGAGCGCCTCACGCGCCACTCGCTCGCCGGTGTTTGCGCCGGTTCGTGTCGTCCGCCGTTGCTGCAAAGGAGAACCCATCACGATGAAGTCGGCGTTTTCATTTTTTCCGGCCTGGCCTCTCGCACCCGACGCCATTTTTTGGGCTGGCCTGGCTTTGCTCGCCGCGGGTCTGTGCGGTGAACTTTGCTATCGCGCGTGGCGTTTGCCGCGCATTTCCGGGTATGCGGTCATTGGTTTGATAGCCGGCGCGGCGGGTTCGGGCGTGATCGACTCGGATTCCGCGAGCGCCGCGCGGCCATTGCTCGATGTCGCGCTCGGTTTGCTGCTGTTCGAACTCGGCAGCCGGCTCGATCTGCGCTGGATCCGTCGCAATCCCTGGCTGATCCTGTCGAGCGTCGCCGAAGCCACGCTTACTTTTGCACTGGTTTTGCCGGTCTTGCTGTTCCTCAACGTGCCGCTGATGGTGGCGACCGTGCTCGCGGCGATCGCCATGGCGACTTCGCCCGCGATGGTGATTCAGCTCAAGACCGAATTGCGCGCGGAAGGCCAGGTCACCCAGCGTCTGTTGACGCTCACCGCGCTCAACAGCATGTATGCGGTGGTGATCGAAAAGCTCGTGTCGAGCTGGCTGCATCAGGAGGTCTACGGCAACGTTTTCGCCACCATTCTGCAGCCGCTGTATCTGCTGGTCGGCTCGCTCGTGCTCGCCTATCTGCTCGCGCGCACCTGCACGTTCTTTTATCGGCGGCTGAGCATGCAGGACGAGCATTCGTTCGTCGCGCTGTTCGGCCTCGTGCTGCTGGCGATCGCACTCGCGCATCTGTTCAAGCTGTCGACGATTCTCGCGCTGCTGGCCGCCGGCATCATCGTCAAGAATCACGAAGCGCGCCCGCAGTTGTGGCCGCAGCATTTCGGCACGGCCGGCTGGCTCCTGACCGTGATTCTGTTCGTGCTGACGCTCACGTCGTTCGAATGGAAACACATCGCGCTCGGCGGTGTCGCGGCGCTGGGTCTGATTGTTGCGCGCCTCGTCGCGAAACTGGTCGGCGTCCTCGCGTTCGCCAGGCCGAGCGGCTTGAACTGGAAGCAGGGCATGGCGCTCGGTTTGTCCTTGTCGCCGATGTCGGCGCTGGCTTATCTGCTAGTCGACGACACCTACAACCTTTATCCGAATTTCGATCCGCAGTTGCGGGCCATCGTGATGTGTTCGATTTTCGTGCTGCAGATTCTCGGGCCGTGGCTCGTGTATCGCAGCCTCGCGCTCGTGGCCGAACGGCGCGAAGAGTAGGCGTATCTAAAGGCACGTCAGCGCGCGGTGCGCTGTTCGGGCCCGACGCGCCTGATCCAACTTATTCGATTCAAAATCGGCCGGGCATCTGACACATACCGGGCCGATCCGACCCAGGGGACGCCATGTCACTCGAACCCTTCATCGATTCGAAACCGTTCACATTCGGCGTCGAACTCGAGATGCAAATCGTCAATACGCACGACTACGATCTGACCCGAGCCGGCTCCGATCTGATGCGGCTCATCAAGGACGAAAAGATTCCGGGCAACATCACGCCGGAAATCACCGAAAGCATGATCGAGTTGTCGACCGGCATTTGCACGACGCATGAACAGGCCGTCGCCGATTTGCGCAAGATTCGCGACACGCTGGTTTCCGCGGCGGACCGCCTGAACGTGGGGTTGTGCGGCGGCGGCACGCACGCTTTCCAGCAATGGAGCGAACGGCAGATCGTCGACACGCCGCGCTTCCAGTACCTTTCCGAGTTGTATGGCTATCTTGCCAAGCAATTCACGGTGTTCGGCCAGCATGTGCACATTGGCTGCCCGGATCCGAACAGCGCGCTCTACCTGCTGCATTCGATGTCGCGCTTCATTCCGCATTTCATCGCGTTGTCCGCCTCGTCGCCGTTCGTGCAGGGCGTGGATACCGGTTTTCATTCGGCGCGCCTGAACTCCGTGTTCGCGTTTCCGCTGTCGGGCCGTGCGCCGTTCGTGCTGACGTGGGACAGCTTCGAGGAATATTTCTCGAAGATGGTGCACACGGGTGTCGTCAACAGCATGAAGGATTTCTACTGGGACATCCGGCCGAAGCCGGGCTTCGGCACGATCGAAGTCCGCGTGATGGACACGCCGTTCTCGGTGGATCGCGCCGCGGCGATTGCCTGCTACATCCAGACGCTGGCGCGCCATCTGTTGCTCGACAAACCGATCACGCCCCGCGAGGACGATTACCTCGTCTACACGTTCAACCGTTTCGAGGCATGCCGTTTCGGGCTTGCCGGCACCTGCATCAATCCGCAAACGGGTGAACGCAAGACGATCTCCGAAGACATTCTCGAAACGCTCGATCTGATCGCACCGCACGCCGAAGCATTGGGTTCGGGCAAGGCGCTCGCCGAAATCGGCGCGATCGCTCGCAATCAGGTGAACGATGCGACGTGGTTGCGCGGCGTCGTCGATCGGGAAAAGTCCTTGCATGAAGCCGTTCGGCAGCAGTGTCTGCAATGGCGCGCTTAGCTCGACCCGCGTTGCGGGGAATTCGTAAGGAAACCCGCCTCGAGCGGGTTTTTTTCCGTAATTTATTTTCCAGATCGGCGCGCTTAAGGGTTTTTAGAAATCCCGTATACAAAAGTAGTAATAGTTAACAAGCATCGCATCCGCCTGTGGACAACTGACCAATGTCGTTCAAAGTCAAGACACTACGTAAACCATAACCGGGCTGATCGAAGGTGGGCCGATGCCGCGACGCGAGGACAACTCAGAGACGGGCAGCGCGGTCAGCCGGCTTATCAAGAATCGGTGCACAGGTCGTCCCCGTGTTTTCCCGCGGTTATCCACAGATCGCGTTGGATAAGTTAGCTGTACGATTCGCCGCTCTCGCATAGAATGTCGTTTTCGCCGCCTTGGCCAGTCAGGCGGTAAATTTTTGAGATAGTCGAAACGGTCTCGCCCGCGACTGGGACGAGGCTACCCCACAAAGGCTACGGGCACGGTCGGCAGAACGGTCGCCGATCCTGCACGAGGGCTGTAAATAAACCAATCGAAGATTATGAGCGAAGGCGTATACGGAGAACAGGCGACCGGGCGGGTGACCCACAGCCTATTGCGATTGAGCACGGCGATGCGAAGCCAGGCTTGGGAATGGGCCGAAGGCGCGGGTCTCACGCCGACTCAGGGCGAGATCCTGGTCTTGTTGATGCAGCGCAAGGGTCCGATGCGCCTGGGCGAGATCGCGCGTGAAACGGCGCTGACCGCCGCGACCACCAGCGATGCGGTGAGCACGCTCGAAGGCAAGGGTCTGGTCGAAAAGCGCCGCGCGCTCGACGACGGCCGCGCACTCGCGGTTCGCCTGACGGCGCGTGGCCGCACGGCCGCCAAGCGCGCCGCGCAATGGCCGGACTTTTTGGCCAAGGCGGTCGGCACGCTGCGCGACGACGAGCAGACCATGTTCTATCGCACGCTGCTGAAAACCGTTCATCAACTGGAAGCGCAAGGCACCATTCCGCCGCACCGCATGTGCCTGAGCTGCGCGCACTTCGAGCCGAGCAAGAATCCGAAGAAGACGCCGCATTACTGCGCGCTGCTCGACCTGAAGCTGTCGGATACGGATGTGCGCCTCGATTGCTCGGTGCATGAAACTGCCGACGCCGCCACCCAGAAAAAGACGTGGAAGATCTACGCCCAATAAGGCGGCTTCTTTCACGACAATCCGCTACACTGCCAAGCCGGCTACGGCGGTCGGCGCACATGCCGACCGCCAGCCGTTCGAGCGCCGCATAGCGGCAAGTCCTTAGTCAATCTGAAGGTGGGCAGCCGATGAATCGCGAAGTTCTGGCCATTCGGCACGTGTACTTCGAGGATCTGGGCAGTCTCGAGCTGGTGCTCGGCGAGCGCGGTCGCCCGGTCCGCTATCTCGACGTCGGCTTCGCACGTATCGAGGCGCCCGACCCGGTTGCCGCGTCGTTGATGGTGGTGCTGGGCGGTCCGATCAGCGCAACCGACGACGCGCTTTACCCGACACTCGGGCCACTGCTGTCCAAGATCGAAAAACGCATCGCGGCCGGTTTGCCGACGCTCGGCATCTGCCTCGGCGCTCAATTGATCGCGCGCGCGCTCGGCGCGCGCGTCTATTCCGCAGGCCATACGGAACTCGGCTGGACGCCGCTCACCCTCACCGAGGCGGGCCGCGCTTCGCCGGTGCGTCATCTGGATGGGGCGCACACGTCCATGTTGCATTGGCACGGCGACACCTTCGATTTACCTGACGGCGCCACGCGGCTTGCTTCGACGCCGGCCTGCGAGAACCAGGCGTTCGCCTTTGGCGATCACGTTCTGGGTCTGCAATGTCACCCGGAGATTCGTGCCGACCGCTTCGAGCCCTGGCTGATCGGCAATGCCGGCGAGATTGCCGGTCACGGTATCGATGCCCGTCAGTTGCGCGCCGAGACCGCGCGTCTTGGTCCGGCGCTGGAAGCCGCCGCGCGCCGCATGTTCGGCGAATGGCTCGATCAGGTCGAGGCGACACCCTGACCAGGGCTTGACTGCAGTAAATCACTCGCGATGCTATGCTCGACCGCTCTCGGGTTCTTACTGGGCGGAATTCATGAGCGCGCTTTTTTCTCCGCTCACGCTGCGTAGCGTGACGCTTCCCAACCGTATCGTCGTGTCCCCGATGTGCCAGTACTCCGCCGAGCGCGGCGAGGCGACTGCATGGCACATGATCCATCTCGGCAGTCTCGCCTTGTCCGGCGCGGGCATGTTGTGCATCGAGGCGACCGCGGTCGAGCCCGATGGCCGCATCACGCCCGGCGATCTTGGACTGTGGGACGACGCCACGGAAGCCGCGCTCGTGCCGGTGCTGGCCGCTATCCGCAAGCATTCGCGCATCAGCGTGACGATGCAGTTGGCGCACGCGGGGCGCAAGGCCTCGAGTCATGCGCCGTGGGAAGGCGGGCAACTGATTCCGGTGTCGCAAGGCGGCTGGCTGCCGCACGCGCCGTCCGCGTTGCCGCATAAGGCGGGCGAAGAGCCGCCTCTCGCGCTCGACACAGCCGGCTTGAACCGGATTCGTGAAGCATTCGCGGCGTCTGCGCGGCGCGCCGCGTGCCTGGGTATCGATGCGTTGGAAGTGCACGCGGCACACGGCTATCTGCTGCATCAGTTCCTCTCGCCGATCGCCAATCAACGCGGTGACGAGTACGGCGGCTCGCTCGGCAACCGCATGCGTTTTCCACTCGAAATCTTCGACATCGTGCGCGCCGCATTTCCCGCCGACAAACCGGTGGGCGTGCGGGTTTCCGCGACCGACTGGGTCGAAGGCGGCTGGACACTTGAAGATACGATCGCATTTGCCGACGAGTTGAAAAAGCGCGGCTGCGACTGGATCGACGTGTCATCGGGCGGTGTCTCGCCGCTTCAGAAAATCCCGCTCGAACCGGGCTATCAGATTCCGTTCGCCAGGGCGGTCAAGCAGGCCACCGGCCTCACCACCATCGGCGTGGGACTCATCACCGATCCGGTCCATGCCGAGCAACTGATCGAAGCCGGTAACGCCGATCTGATCGCATTGGCCCGTGCCTTGCTGTACAACCCGCGCTGGCCCTGGCACGCCGCGGCGCAACTCGGCGCGACGGTCGAGGCGCCGCCGCAGTACTGGCGCTCGCAACCGCGAGAGCAGAAAGCGCTGTTCGGCGAGATCTCGTTCGGACAACGGTGAAGATGCCGGCGCGTCTTGCGCTGAGCGCTTATTGACGGTTGAACGAAGCCGTCTTGAGCGTGTAGGATGCCGGTTGTGGCGCATGGGCGTCCAAGGTTCGCGGCGCTCGCAAGGCGCCGCGTTTGCTATCGGCGTCAGCAAAAGCAGCGCGTCAGACGCGAGCATGGCTGACGGCTACCGGAACTTCACTTTCAGTTCTTCACAAGGATTCATTCAATGAGTTCACGCAGGATCGCCGTGCGTCGTTCGGGTGTGCACGGCAAAGGCGTGTTTGCCCTCGAACCGATTGCGGCCGGCGAACGGCTGATCGAATACAAAGGTGAGCGGATCTCTTGGAAAGAAGCGTTGCGCCGTCATCCGCATAATCCGGCGGAACCGAATCACACGTTCTATTTCGCGCTCGACAGCGGCAAGGTCATCGACGGCAAGGTGAACGGCAATAGTGCGCGATGGATCAACCATTCATGCGCGCCGAACTGTGAAGCCGAGGAAATCGACGGTCACGTGTACGTGCATGCGTTGCGCGACATTGTTGAGGGCGAGGAAGTCTTTTACGACTATGGCCTCGTGATCGACGCGCGTCAGACCAAGAAGCTCAAGAAGGAATACGAATGCCGTTGCGGCGCGCGCAAGTGCCGCGGCACGATGCTGGCGTTGCCCGAGAAAGAGAAGGGCGCGGGAAAATCGGACAAGGCGGCGAAGTCGGTCAAGTCGTTGAAGAAGGCCGCGGCGCCGGCGAAAAAAGCGAAGAAGAAATGAAACGCGGGCGGCCTGAGTCGACGATAAAGTCCAGGCCGCCCGCGTTGACCCGCATCGTCACATATCGATCGGCGCCGAGTGCGCCGATTTTTTTTCGGGCTGTCCGGGGCCTTCTTCTGTCTGCGCACCGGGGCTGCTCTGAGCGGTGGTGGGCACGAGCGGAATGCGGACGATAAAACGTGCTCCGCCTTCCGGTGCGTCTTCGTAATGCACGCTGCCGTGATGCAGCACCATGATGTCGTGAACGATCGCGAGCCCGAGACCGGCGCCGCCGTCCACGCCGGAGTCGCTCTGGCCATCGCCGCGGAAGAATCGTTTGAACAGATCGGCTTGCTGCGTGAGCGGCACGCCCGGCCCGTTGTCCTCGACGATGATCTCGGCCATGCGCACCTGGTCGATCACCGTTTGCGACACCGTCACCGTGATGCGCCCGCCATCGAAGCGCGACGGCGGCACGTACTTCAGCGCGTTATCCAGCAGATTCGCCATCACTTCGTGCAGCAGCACGGGATTGCCGCGTGCCATCAGCGGATGATCGTTGGCGGGATCGTCGAGCCGCTGGAAACCGAGGTCGACGTGAAACGCCAGCGCGCGCGGCACCCATTCCGCACCCGTGTCGAACGCGAGCGCGGCCATATCGACATCGACGAAGCGGGCCGCCTGTTCGCCCGGCTCGGCGCGCGCGAGCGACAGCAGTTGATTCGACAGCCGCACCGCGCGGTCGGCTGCGGCGCGCAGCTCGCCCACCGCGGCCAGCGCTTGCTGCGGGTCGCGCGCCACAGCGGCTTGCTCCGCATGCAGCTTGACGGCGGTGAGCGGCGTGCGCAGTTGATGCGCGGCGTCGGCGATGAATTTGCGCTGGCCGTCGAGCGCGGTTTTCAGGCGATCGAGCAGGGCGTTCAGCGCGCCGGTGAGCGGCCGGATTTCGACCGGCACGTAGGTTTCGTCGACCGGTTCGAGCGAGGTGTGGGTCTGCCGGTTCAGCGAGTCGGCAAGATCGGTCAGCGGATTGAGCTGCTGATTGACGACGCGCCACACGATGATCCACCCCGCCAGCAGCAACAACAGCAGCGGCATCATGATCGCGACCAGAAACTCGGCGGCGATTTGAAAACGGTGATGCACCGGCTGACCCACTTCGACGACGATCGGATTGCCGACCGGCTGGTCGACGCGCACCTGCGCCACGCGCACCGTCACGCCTTCGTGCTGCGTTTCGAACACATACGCGTAGTGCATGCGCCGCACGCTGGTGCCTTGCAGCGGCAGCTTCGGATCGCCGGCGATTTCGGTTTCGCCGTTGCTGATCCGGTAGACCAGGTGTTCGACCGGATCGGAGAACATGGCTTGCGCGAGCGGCGGCACGGTGAACCGCGCATCCGCTCCGGCAATCTGGATCTGTTTGGAGATGGCGGTGGCGAGATCGGCGAGCGAGCGGTCCACCACGTGCTGCGTGTACTGCCACGCGAGCCAGTAAGCGATCAGGCCGCTCATCAGCGCGAGCAGCGAAAGGGGAGCGGCGAGGCGCCGCAGCAGCGTGCGGCGCAGACTATTGGCGGCCGGCTGGGGCATGATCGAACGCGCGGGAAAGTGGCAACGGCGAAGGCGCCGTGAAATTCCGCCGGATGCCGGCGAATCGCGCACCATGTGCGCGGCGCCGGCCCGGCGCCGTCAGGCCGCGACGAAGATCGCGGCCCTCAGGGCGATTATGCGGCCTGGCGGATTTCCTGCAACAGATAACCGAAGCCGCGCACCGTGACGATTTCGACGCGGCAGCTTTCGAGCTTTTTACGCACCCGGTGCACATAGACCTCGATCGCGGTGTCGCCGAGATCGCCGCCGAAGTGCGTCAGATGGTCTTGCAATTGCGCCTTGCTGACCACGCGGCCATGACGCAGCAACAGCATTTCGAGCACGGCGAATTCACGCGGCGACAGTTCGAGCGGCTTGTCGTCGTTGAAAATGCGGCGGTCGACGCCCGACAGGCGCACGCCGCCGAGCGACACTTCCGGACGCGGCATGTCGCCGTGCGGACCGCTGCGGCGCATCACCGCGCGAATGCGCGCTTCGAGTTCCGCGGGTTCGAACGGCTTCAGCAGGTAATCGTCGGCGCCGGAATTCAGGCCTTGAACGCGGTCGTTCAATTCGTCGCGCGCGGTGAGGATGATCACCGGCGTATGACGATTGCTCTGACGAAAACGTGAGAGCAGCGTCATGCCGTCGATACCGGGCAGACCCAGATCGAGGATCACCAGTTCATGGCGGTTTTGCGTGAGGGCCTGCTCGGCGAAGATGCCGTCATGGACCATGTCGACGGTGAAGCCGGCTTGTTCGAGACTGCTTTGGATGCCGCGTGCGATGGGGCGGTCATCTTCAATCAGAAGGAGTCGCATGGGTTTCGCTCAATTACAATGGGTTAGGCATGTGGGCAAGCGGTTCGCCGGGGCGCCTGCCGCACAGCCGGGGCGTGCGCCGCGGCCGTGCCGATAACCGGCACGAACCGCCGCGAAGCAGCCACTGAGCGATCACGAAGTCATGTCCGAGATAACGATTCACGAACTGGAAGCCGCGATCAACTTCTGGCGCGCCCGCTCACCTTCGAGCGGCGACGAACTCGTTCTGTGCAAGGAGGCAAGCGCGCTCTCCAAGCCGTATGCGTTGATGATTGTACAGCGTCAGCAGACGCTATCGCGGGATCGTTTGGACGCGGTTGCGCGGCAGGCGTGGGATTCTTACGTGTACCTTAAGAACAGCCTGTAGAACTGAAGGTTTGGATGCCCGATAGCCTGCAATGCCCTTTCAGTACTGACCGAATCGTTCGATAAACCTCGATCGAACGCCCCGGCACGCAACCTGAGCGCAGGTGTTACGAAGTAATACTGTCGATGAACCGGGCCAGTTCGATGTCGCGCTCGCTCAAGCCGTCGACCTCGTGCGTGGACAACGTGATTTCCACCTTGTCGTAGACGTTGAACCATTCCGGGTGGTGGTCCATCTCCTGCGCCTTGATCGCCACGCGCGTCATGAAGCCGAATGCTTCGTTGAAGTCGGCGAATCTGAACTGCCGCTGGATTGCGTCGCGGCCGGCCACGGCTTGCCAGCCGTGCAGTTTCGCAACCTGCGTCGCACGTTGCTCGGAAGTCAGTTTATGAATCATGGCGCTACCTCGTTGGGCTGGACAGGCGCGCCGAAAAAGCCGGGCGCGTCCATTATCTTTTCACGGATCCGGCGAGCTTGCCGTGCGTGTCGTCGGCGTTTGTCTTCGGATATCGCCGCGCGCTCGCCGGCCTTTGCGTGAGCCGCTTCCGCCGGGGCGACCGTGCTCGAGTCTGGGAACCCGCGTGCAATAATCGCGCATTCAACGGCGATTCCGTGCGGACACTCATCATGTTGGAACTCGATCACTTCGATCTCGCGTTGCTGGACGTTCTTCAGCGCTTTGGCCGCGCCACGCATCAGCAATTGGCGGAGCAAGTGCCGCTGTCGCCGTCGCAGATCGGACGGCGTTTGCAGCGGCTGGAGCAACTGGGGGTGGTGGACGGCTATCGTGTCGTGCTGCGTCCGGAGAAGCTCGGGCTCGGCGTCACGGCCTTCACGAGCTTGAAGTTGAAGCACCACGGCGATTCGGTCATCGAGCAATTCCAGCAGCAGATCGAGGTGCTGCCTGAAGTGCTGGAATGTCACGCGGTAGTCGGCGACGCCGACTACTTGTTGCGCATCGTGGCGCCCGATCTGAACTATCTGTCGACGTTCGTCATGAAGAAGCTGATGCGCGTGCCGGGCGTCGATAGCGTGCGCTCGAATATCGTGCTCACCACGTTCAAGCGTAACGGGCCGTTGCCGCTCGGCCATCTGTCGCCCGGAGCGGCTGCGGTTTAAGTAACGGCTGTTGCACGGGCTCGCCCGCAACCGCGCAGCGATCATTCATGCCGCTTGCTTCGGCTCGCTTTCCGGGCTCAGCAAATCGACGTAGGCCACCGCCACCAGATCCGCTTCCGGCACGCCGAGGCTCGCGAACATCGCATGCGCTTCGGCGTGGCCGCTTTCTTCGTCGTCATCCTGGGCGAGCACGACTTCGAGTTCGACGAAGTCACCGAGACCGTCCACGCGGTCCAGGTGAATCCGCGTGCGCCCGGTCAGATACACATGACGTTCCTTCGTGACGATGCCGCGCGTGGTCAGCGCGGTGGCGAGCAGCGCGTGCATCGCTTCGGGGTTGGTGACGGGGCTGCGCGTGTAATACGACGCTTTCGGGCCGTCGCGGTCGTCGCGCTGATAGAAGATCAATTCGGCCGGCGTGCCGTCGTCGAACTGGCGCAGTTTCAGGCGGCCGCGCGGCACGTCGTAGAAAAAGTCCTGCTGGCGGAAGATCAGCGGCGCGTCGGGCGCGAGCTGCGCGGCGCGTTCGCGCAGTTGCTCGAAATGCTGGGCGCGGGCTTTGATTTCAATGTTGCGTGCCATGTCAGGCTCCTGTCGATGAATGGAGTGGTCGGCGGCTTCCGGTGTTGACGGGCGAAGCTGCCGGGAAGGACGAAGTCAGACGGAACAGAAAACGATGCGGGGCCGGCGCGTGAGCGCGAAGCGTCAATCTAACAAAAAGTCCGTGACGGCGTGGTTTCAGATGAGAGCATGGCGCGCGGAACTGCGCTTGGCCGGCCGCTCGGGCCAAGCGCGGACGAACTGGCAGCGAGCATGAGCATCGAACGTGCGGCTGTCATGAGAACGGCTCATATCGGTTCCGCGCCGCTTCCAGCCGCGTCCACGTCCACCCTCATGCCGCCCATTGCTGTTCGATCAGCTTCAATGCCGCCGCGATCGCCGGCTCGTCCTTGCGCGCCGCGAGCGTAATGAAACTGAGCTGGGTCGGCACGGTGACGCCTTCCACGATGGTCAGCGCGTGCGCATGCGCTTCGGCGATCGCGGTGGCGTCGCGCGCCAGCGTCAGGCCGACGCCCGACTTGACGAGATCGAGCATCGACGGCTCCTGATCCACTTCCGCCACTTTCAGCGGTTTCACGCCCGCTTCGCCGAAGCAGCGCGACAACAAGCGGTTGTGCGCGGAGGCGGGCGGCGTCCAGATCCACGGCAGCGCCGCGAGCGAGCGCCAGTCGCGCGCGCCCTTCACGCGGTCCTTCCAGCCGGGCGGCGCCAGCACGCGATACTGGAAATGCGTGAGCGTGACGGCGTGGAAGGCCGCGCCGTCGCGTGGATCGTCGTCGGAGGGCAGGCCGATGTAGTAGCCCACGTCCAGTTCGCCCGCGCGAACCTGCTCCAGCACCCAGCCCGACATGCCATGCCGCAAGGCCGTCTCGATGCGCGGCCAGGTTTCCACCAGTTGCTTCAGAAAGCCGCCCAGGCGCAGAAACGTCGGGTCGAGAATCGTGCCGATCTGCAAGCGTCCGCGCACTTCGTGACGCAGCGACTCCGCCGCCCGCTGCACGTCGCTCGCGGCGGCGAGCGCCCGCTCGGCGTGCGGCAGAAGCGCCTGACCATCGCGCGTGAGCGAGAGCCCGTGGGAGGTCCGCGTGAACAGCGTGACGCCCAGCGTCTCCTGCAAATGTTTGATTTGCAGGCTGACGGCGGGTTGGGTCAGGTGCAGTTGCACGGCGGCACGCGTGAGGTTGCCCTCGCGTGCGACGGTAACGAAAGCCCGGAGCAGAGTCAGATCCATATCCTGATATTAGCGCGGCTTATAGCGCAATTGAGCATTACTCATTGGATTTGTGCGCCCGAAGCGCCTTACGCTTGCGTTCATCACGCCGGTCGCGTCGGGCGGAAGACCTTCACACCAAGAGGAACGAGATGAGCGAGACACATCAGGACGAGACCGTCCGCAGCGAAACGAGCGCCCGCGCGCTGACCCATTTCATCAACGGCAAGACGGTCGACGGCACCAGCCATCGTTTCGGCGACGTCTTCAATCCCGCGCTCGGCGCCGTGAGCGCCCGCGTGCCGCTGGCGAGCGTCGCCGAAGTGGACGCGGCGGTCGCCGCCGCCCGCGACGCGTTCCCCGCATGGAGCGAAACCGCGCCGATCAAACGGGCGCGCGTGCTGTTCAAATTCAAGGAATTGCTCGATCGCCACCACGACGAACTGGCGGAATTGATCACACGTGAACACGGCAAGGTGTTCTCGGACGCGAAGGGCGAAGTGATGCGCGGCATCGAGATCGTCGAGTTCGCGTGCGGCATTCCCAATCTGCTGAAGACCGACTTCACCGATCAGATCGGCGGCGGGATCGACAACTGGAATCTGCGGCAGCCGCTCGGCGTGGTCGCCGGAATCACGCCGTTCAATTTCCCGATGATGGTGCCGTGCTGGATGTTCCCGGTGGCGATCGCGTGCGGCAACACGTTCGTGCTGAAGCCGTCGGAGCGTGATCCGTCCGCGTCGATCCGTCTCGCCGAATTGTTCAAGGAAGCCGGCTTGCCGGATGGCGTGCTCAACGTCGTGCATGGCGACAAGGTCGCGGTCGACGCCTTGCTCGTGCATCCCGAAGTGAGCGCGTTGTCGTTCGTGGGCTCGACGCCGATCGCCGAATACATCTATACGGAAGGCACGAAGCACGGCAAGCGCGTGCAGGCGTTGGGCGGCGCAAAGAATCACCTGGTGGTGATGCCGGACGCGGATCTCGATCAGGCTGTCGACGCATTGATCGGCGCGGCCTACGGTTCGGCGGGCGAGCGCTGCATGGCGATTTCGGTGGCCGTCGCGGTGGGGCATATCGCCGACGAATTGATCGAGCGGCTCACACCGCGCGTGAAGAGCCTGAAGATTCTCAACGGCATGGAATCGGCCGCCGAAATGGGGCCGCTGGTCACAGCCGCGCATCGCGAGAAAGTGACGGGCTATATCGAAGCGGGTGTCGCCGCGGGTGCGAAGCTGGTGGTCGACGGACGCGGTCATCAGGTGCCCGGGCACGAGCAGGGCTTCTTTCTCGGCGGCACCTTGTTCGACGATGTCTCGACCGACATGAAGATTTACCGCGAGGAGATTTTCGGACCGGTGCTGTGCGTGGTGCGGGTGCCGGATTTCGCTTCCGCGGTGGAGCTCATCAACGCCAACGAGTTCGCCAACGGCGTGTCGCTGTTCACTTCCGACGGCGGTGTCGCGCGGGCTTTCTCCCGTCAGATCCAGATCGGCATGGTGGGGATCAACGTGCCGATTCCGGTGCCGATGGCGTGGCATTCCTTTGGCGGCTGGAAGAAGTCGCTGTTCGGCGATCATCACGCTTATGGCGAGGAAGGCGTGCGGTTCTACACGCGCTATAAGAGCATCATGCAGAGATGGCCCGACAGCATCGCCAAGGGTGCCGAGTTCACGATGCCTGTCGCCAAATAGTTTGAGACGTTTGCCTTCGGCGGCGCTGTTTCGCGGCGCGCCGAAGGCACGAAATGAACGGGCGCATGCAGGCAAACAGCAAACCAGACGCCTTGCGGAAAAAAGCCAGGAGACAAAACAATGAGCGACACCGATAGCCCATCCCGGGCAGCCCGGCGCCTGGAAGGCGAATTCGATTACATCATCGTCGGCGCGGGCACGGCGGGTTGCGTGCTCGCCAATCGCCTCACTGAAGATCCGGAAATCCAGGTGCTGCTGCTCGAAGCCGGCGGCAAGGACGATTACCACTGGATTCACGTGCCGGTCGGCTACCTCTATTGCATCGGCAATCCGCGCACGGACTGGCTTTATAAAACCCAGGCGGAGCCCGGCCTCAACGGCCGCGCGCTGTCCTATCCACGCGGGCGCGTACTCGGCGGCAGTTCGTCGATCAACGGCATGATCTACATGCGTGGTCAGCGGGAGGACTACGACGAGTGGGCGCGCGTGACCAACGACGCGTCGTGGTCCTGGAACGCGGTCCTGCCCATCTTCAAGCGCAGCGAAGACCACCACGCCGGCGCGAATGAATCGCATGGCGCGGGTGGGCCGTGGCGGGTCGAAAAGCAACGACTCAAATGGAAAATCCTCGAGGAGTTTTCGCACGCCGCGCAACAGACCGGCATACCCGCTACCGATGACTTCAATCGCGGCGACAACACCGGCGTCGGCTACTTCGACGTCAATCAGAAACGCGGCATTCGTTGGAACGCATCGAAGGCGTTTCTGCGTCCCGCGCTCAAGCGGCCGAATCTCACGATCATCACCGGCGCGCACACGCAGCGCGTCGTGTTCGAAGGACGCCGCTGCACCGGTGTCGAATATCGCGGCGACAACACCGACTATCTCGCCAAGGCCCGCTGCGAAGTGATCCTCAGCGCGGGCGCGGTCAATTCGCCGCAACTGCTCGAGCTATCCGGCATCGGCAACGGCGCGCGTCTGCAAAATCTGGGTATCGCCGTCGTGAACGATCTGCGCGGCGTCGGCGAAAACCTGCAGGACCATTTGCAATTGCGGATGGCTTATCAGGTCGACGGCGTGCGCACGCTCAATACCGCGTCCGCGCACTGGTGGGGCAAGCTGATGATCGGCGTGCAATACGCGCTCTTTCAAAGCGGGCCGATGTCGATGTCGCCGTCGCAACTCGGCGCGTTCGCCAGGTCCGACCCGGATGACCGCTCGATTACGCGCCCCGACCTCGAGTATCACGTGCAGCCGCTCTCGCTCGATCGCTTCGGCGAACCGCTGCATCGCTTCAATGCGTTCACAGCCTCGGTGTGTCATTTGCGGCCGACTTCGCGCGGCAGCATTCATATCGAATCGGCGGATGCGTCGGCGCCGCCGTTGATCGCGCCCAACTATCTCTCCACCGATTACGACCGGCACGTCGCCGCGAACGCGCTGCGTCTCACGCGCCGCATTGCCGCGGCGCCCGCGCTCGCGCGCTATCGGCCGCGGGAAATTTTGCCCGGTCTCCAGTATCAGACCGAGGAAGAACTGCAGCAGGCCGCAGGCGCGGTCGGCACCACGATCTTTCATCCGGTCGGCACCTGCCGCATGGGTACGAGCGATGATCCGGGCGCGGTGGTCGATAACCGGCTACGAGTTATCGGTGTTGACGGCTTGCGCGTCGTCGATGCATCCGTCATGCCCACCATTACTTCGGGCAACACCAACTCGCCCACGTTGATGATCGCCGAGCGTGCGAGCGACATGATCCGCGAAGATCGCCGCGCGCGCGTGGCCGGCAGCGTGGCCGCGCAAATCAGCGCCACGCCGTCGATGTCCGCTTTGTGACAGGCGAGAATGCTTGCCGCATAGGCGACTCGCCGCATGTGTCGGACAGACGTGTCGTGCAATGAAGAAAGGTTGAGCAAGCAACGTGCACGCATCGACCGTGCGCGAGACGGCGTCATCCACTAAGTGCAAATCCCAATGAATGCGCTGCATCATTGGCGCGACAATGGCAGCCATGCTGCGTGCCGCCTTTGGATTACCGTCCCGATTGGTGCAGCACGCCAATGAGCGGCATGGGGTGCCGCCATATAAAAAAGTCGCGCAAGGATTCGCGCGGAAGATCGTAGTGCTTCGCCTTACTCCGTCACGGAAGGGAACATGATTCTCGGCGATACGATTCTCGAAACGCGGGGGCTTACCCGCGAGTTCAAAGGCTTCATCGCCGTGAATGGGGTGAACCTGCGCGTTCGGCGCGGCTCGATCCACGCGCTGATCGGGCCCAATGGGGCAGGCAAAACCACCTGTTTCAATCTGCTCACCAAGTTTCTCGAACCCACCGCGGGTCAGATCGTCTTTAACGGCATTGACATTACCGGTGAGCGTCCCGCGCAAATCGCGCGCCGCGGCATCATCCGGTCATTCCAGATTTCCGCTGTATTTCCGCATCTGACGGCATTGCAGAATGTGCGGATCGGTTTGCAGCGCTCGCTCGGCACCGCGTTTCATTTCTGGAGGAGCGAGCGCACGCTGCGCCAGCTCGACGATCGCGCCATGGATCTGCTCACCCAAGTCGGCTTGACCGATTTCGCCGATGTGCTGACCGTCGAACTTTCATACGGCCGCAAGCGCGCGCTGGAAATCGCCACCACCCTCGCGATGGAGCCTGAACTGATGCTGCTCGACGAACCGACGCAAGGCATGGGCCACGAAGACGTCGATCGCGTCACGGCGCTGATCAAAAAAGTATCGAGCGGTCGCACGATTCTGATGGTCGAGCACAACATGAACGTGATCGCCGGCATCTCCGACACGATCACCGTGCTGCAACGGGGTGAAGTGCTGGCCGAAGGCAGCTACGCCGAAGTGTCCAAGAATCCGCTCGTGATGCAAGCCTACATGGGCAGCGCCGACGCGGCGCTCGCCGGAGCCCACGCATGAATACGATTGCCGAGCGCGAAAGCCTCGAAGTGAGCGACACGGGCGGCGCCGCGCCTGCGCTGGAGATCACCGGTTTGCAGGCGTGGTACGGGGAATCCCATATCCTGCACGGCGTCGATCTGACGGTGAACCGCGGCGAAGTCGTCACGCTGCTTGGCCGCAATGGCGCGGGACGCACCACGACATTACGCGCCATCATGGGGCTGACCGGGCGGCGCACGGGTTCGATCCGCATCGGCGGACGCGAAACCATCAACTTGCCCACGCATCGCATCGCGCATTGCGGCATCGGTTATTGCCCGGAAGAGCGCGGTATTTTTTCGAGCCTCTCGTGCGAGGAGAATCTGCTGTTGCCGCCGCCCGTCGGCGACAAGGCGCACATGATGTCGCTCGAGGAAATCTATTCGATGTTCCCGAATCTGCAGGAACGCCGCATGAGCCAGGGCACGCGGCTCTCGGGCGGCGAACAGCAGATGCTGGCGGTCGCACGCATTCTGCGCACCGGCGCGAGCCTGCTGCTGCTCGACGAAATCTCGGAAGGGCTCGCGCCTGTCATCGTGCAGGCGCTCGCGCGCATGATCATCACGCTCAAGGCGCGCGGCTATACGGTCGTGATGGTCGAACAGAATTTCCGTTTTGCGGCACCACTTGCCGATCGCTTCTATGTGATGGAGCACGGCGCGATTGTCGAGCACTTCGGGGCGAGTGAACTCGAAAGCAAGATGCCGGTGCTGCATGACTTACTAGGCGTGTAGAAACACGCCTGATTGCCTCTGATAACCACAAGCGAAGAACCCAGGAGACAGGAATGAAAAAGAACCCACTCGCGCGGCTTGCCACACTCTGTTTCGCGGTCGCCGCCGGCGCCGCTTCGACGATGGGCACCGCGCAAGCGGCTGATGATGCGGTGAAGATCGGTTTCGTTACCGACATGTCCGGCCTGTACGCGGACATCGACGGCCCGGGCGGCCTCGAGGCGATTCGCATGGCGGTGGCGGACTTCGGCGGCAAGGTCAACGGCAAGCCGATCACGGTGGTCTACGCCGATCACCAGAACAAGGCGGATATCGCGGCGTCGCGCGCACGCGAGTGGTTCGATCGCGAAGGCGTCGATCTGCTGATCGGCGGCACGAACTCGGCAACCGCCTTGTCGATGAACACGGTGGCCAACGAGAAGCACAAGGTCTATATCAGCATCGGCGCGGGCGCCGACACGCTGACCAACGAGCAATGCACGCCGTACACGATCCACTATGCGTACGACACCACCGCGCTCGCCAAGGGCACCGGCTCCGCGGTGACGAAGCAGGGCGGCAAGACGTGGTACTTCCTGACCGCCGACTACGCGTTCGGCAAGGCGCTCGAAAAGAACACAGCGGACGTGGTGAAGGCAAACGGCGGTCAGGTGCTGGGCGAAGTGCGCCATCCGCTGTCGGCGTCGGACTTCTCGTCGTTCCTGCTGCAGGCGCAATCGTCGAAGGCGCAGATTCTGGGCCTCGCCAACGCAGGCGGCGACACGATCAATTCGATCAAGGCCGCCAAGGAATTCGGCGTCACCAAGACGATGAAGCTGGCCGCGTTGCTGGTGTTCATCAACGACATCCACAGCCTGGGGCTGGAAACGACCCAGGGCCTCGTGCTAACGGATAGCTGGTACTGGAACAAGGACGCGACGACGCGCAAGTGGGCGCAGCGCTACTTCGACAAGATGCGGAAGATGCCGTCGAGCCTGCAGGCCGCCGACTACTCGGCGGCCATGACCTACCTGAAGGCCGTGCAGGCTGTCGGCTCGACCGACTCCGAGAAGGTCATGGCGCAACTGAAGAAGGCGAAGGTCGACGACTTCTACGCGAAGGGCTACATCCGTCAGGACGGCAGCATGATCCACGACATGTACCTGATGCAGGTGAAGACGCCGGCTGAATCGAAAGAGCCGTGGGACTACTACAAGATCGCCGCGACGATCCCCGGCGAGCAGGCGTTTACCACCAAGGCTGAAACGCGCTGCGCGCTGTGGAAATAAGCGCGGACCGAGCGCCTGAAAGCCTGAAGGCGGCCTGCCCGGCGTCTTGCCTCGCGCCTCGCCGTTAGTCGACGTCGAGTAGCGAGGCGAGCGCCGTGCGGACAAGCAGGCAGGCGGCAAACCGTTTCACATGCCGCGTGCGTTTGGCGATGTGCTTGCCGATCGCGCGCCGGCCGGATCGTGCGTCAGCCGATCTCACCTTGGCGATGGGTTAAGGCTTCAATGGACATCTTTGGCATTCCGCTACCGGCGATGCTGAGCCAGCTGCTGCTGGGGCTCGTGAACGGCTCGTTCTATGCGATTCTCAGCCTCGGCCTGGCGGTGATCTTCGGCTTGCTCAATGTGATCAACTTCGCGCATGGCGCGTTGTTCATGCTCGGCGCGATGCTCGCGTGGATGGGCTTTTCGTATTTCGGCCTGCCATATTGGCTGATGCTGGTGCTGGCGCCGCTGATCGTCGGGCTGTTCGGCGTGGCGATCGAGCGCTCGATGCTGCGCTGGCTCTACAAGCTCGACCATCTTTACGGCCTGCTGCTGACGTTCGGCCTCACGCTCGTCGTGGAAGGCGTGTTCCGCTCGATCTACGGTTCGTCGGGCCAGCCTTACGATGTGCCCTCGGCGCTCTCCGGCGCGACCAATCTCGGCTTCATGTTCCTGCCGAACTATCGTGCCTGGGTAGTGGTGGCCTCGCTCATCGTGTGCTTCGCGACGTGGTTCGTGATCGAGAAGACGCGCCTCGGCGCCTATTTGCGCGCGGGCACCGAGAACCCGAAACTGGTGGAAGCGTTCGGCATCAACGTGCCGCTGATGATCACGCTCACCTACGGCTTCGGCGTCGCGCTGGCCGCGTTCGCCGGCGTGCTCGCGGCGCCCGTGATCCAGGTCTCGCCGCTAATGGGCCAGCCGATGATCATCACCGTGTTCGCGGTGGTCGTGATCGGCGGCATGGGTTCGATCATGGGCTCGATTCTGACCGGCCTGATGCTCGGCGTGATCGAAGGGCTGACGCGCGTGTTTTACCCCGAGGCGTCGGCGACCGTCGTCTTCGTGATCATGGCGCTCGTGCTGCTGGTGCGTCCGGCGGGTCTCTTCGGCAAGGAAAAATGATGCAGAGAAAAGTGCTCTACGGCCTGCTGCTGGTCGCGCTCCTCGCGGTGCCCGTGCTCGGCATCTATCCGCTCTTCGTGATGAAGGTGATGTGCTTCGCGCTGTTTGCGGCGGCGTTCAATCTGCTGATCGGCTACACCGGCCTGCTGTCGTTCGGCCACGCGATGTTTCTCGCCTCGGCGGGCTACGTCACCGGCTATGCGATGCAGACGCTCGGCTTCTCGCCGGAGCTGGGCGTATTCGCCGGCACCGCGGCGGCGTCCTTGCTCGGCCTCATCGTCGGCATCTTCGCGATTCGCCGTCAGGGCATCTACTTCGCAATGGTGACGCTGGCGCTCGCGCAGATGGTCTATTTCGTGTTCCTGCAGGCGCCGTTCACGCACGGCGAGGACGGACTGCAAGGCGTGCCGCGCGGCAAATTGTTCGGCTTGCTCGATCTGTCGTCCGACGGCACCTTGTATTTCGTCGTGTTGACCGTGATGGTGCTCACGTTCCTGCTGATCGTGCGGATCGTGCATTCGCCGTTCGGGCAAGTGCTGGTGGCGATCAAGGAGAACGAGCCGCGCGCGGTATCGCTCGGCTACGACACCGATCGCTTCAAGCTGCTCGCGTTCATTCTGTCGGCGGGGCTCGCGGGCCTCGCGGGTTCTCTGAAGGTGCTGGTGCAAGGCTTCGAGACGCTGAGCGACGCCTACTGGACCATGTCGGGTCTCGTCGTGCTGATGACGCTCGTCGGCGGCATGGGCACGCTGTTCGGGCCGCTGCTCGGCGCGGCGCTGATCGTCGCGCTCGAGGACCGGCTCGGCGATATCGGCGGCACGCTGGCGGCCACGACGGGCATCGAATGGTTCCGCTCGCTGGGCGAGTCGGTGACCATCGTGACCGGCGTGATTTTTATCGCCTGCGTGCTGGCGTTCCGGCGCGGCATCGTCGGCGAGATCATCGCGCGGGTGCGGCCGTTGCGGGCTTGAAGCGAGGCAAAGCAAAGCACGTCGTTGCTTTGGGATCCGATATAGGCGCGTCCGTCGAAAGCGGTCACGGCAATGCTGCGGCCTCGAATGGTCGTAAGGCATTTGGCGACGAGCTTTGCTCATACCCGCCCCAAATCGGTGCCGCACTGCACCACTAGGGTAATTGCTAGTTGTTGCATGCCAGGTGCTCGTTTAACCTTCATGCAGTTCTGACGCACCACGAAATTTGCAGGTGGAGAACGAGGAGACAATGAGGCACTCAGTGCCCAGACGAAAGCGCTGTTGGATTGATATCCAACAGCGCTTTTTATTTGTCTTTTCGTTTATGCGCGATTCGAATCGTCCACTCATTCGGCGATCTTTTTTATTCACCGAAGCCCTTCCTGTTTCGCCTGCGTAAAGCCCGTAAAACGCTTGCAGCGTGCGGCTTTGCTCCGCTACACTCGCGATTCGCCGACCGCTGGGTCGGGGTTTAAATCCGCGGATTTAAACCCGAATGAATAACGGGTAGACAGAGGAGCGGGATGAAGTCGGCATTGCGTTGGATCAGCGCGGCATGGGTCGCCACGGGAGTTTGCGCGGCATGGAGCGGCCATGCGTTCGCGGACGTGAAAATCGGCGTAACGGTATCGGCAACGGGGCCCGCCGCGTCGCTCGGTATTCCGGAAAAGAACACGGTTGCGCTGCTGCCCAAGGAAGTGGCGGGCCAGAAAATCGACTACATCGTGCTCGACGACGCCACGGATTCGACCCAGGCCGTCAAGAACGCGCGCAGGCTCACCAGCGAAGATCACGTGGATGCGCTGATCGGCTCGACCGTCGTGCCGAACTCGCTGGCGATGATCGACGTCGCCACTGAAAGCGCCACGCCGATGATTTCCATGGCCGCCGCGGCGAGCATCGTCGAACCGATGGATGCAAAGCGCGCGTGGGTCTTCAAGACGCCGCAAAACGACATTCTGATGGCCACCGCGATCGCGCAGCACATGGCGAATCACGGTGTGAAGACGGTCGCGTTCATCGGTTTTGCGGACGCCTATGGCGAGAGCTGGTTCAGGGAATTCGGCAAGGCTGCGGATCTCGCGAAGATCAAGGTCGTCGCTAACGAGCGCTTTGCGCGCAACGACGCGTCGGTGACCGGTCAGGTGCTGAAGATCATGTCGCAGAATCCGGACGCGGTGCTGATCGCCGGCGCGGGCACACCGGCCGCGCTGCCGCAAAAAACGCTCAGGGAGCGTGGCTACAAGGGCAAGTATTATCAGACGCATGGCGTCGCCAATAACGACTTCCTGCGCGTGTGCGGCAAGGATTGCGAGGGCACGTATCTGCCCGCCGGCCCGCTGCTCGTCGCCGAGCAATTGCCTGACTCCAACCCTGTGAAGAAAAGCTCGCTCACCTACAAGCGCGCGTATGAAGCCGCGTACGGCGCGGGCTCGGTGTCGACATTCGGCGGTCACGCATGGGATGCGGGCTTGCTCTTGCAACGCGCGATTCCTCTCGCGTTGAAGAAGGGGCAGCCGGGCACACCCGCGTTCCGCGAGGCGCTGCGCGCGGCGCTCGAAGGCACGAAAGACGCGCCCGCCGCGCACGGCATCTTCAACATGAGCGCGAACGATCATGCCGGCCTCGACCAGCGGGCACGCGTGATGGTGGAGATCGTCGGCGGCAAGTGGAAGCTGTCCGGCGACTGAGCGAAGGCGAATCGACACGGAGCCCACCTAAAAAAGACGCGTGCAGTTGACGCGTCTTTTTTATTGCACGCGCAACGCGAAAGGTGGGGTCGCACGGGTTCAGGACAAACCCGCATTCGGGCTGCAGTCTATTGACCGTGACCGATGCAGAACGCAATATCACTAGCATGTTAGTGGTTTGCCCGGAATAGAAATCGCAGCAGCAGTTCGCAGCAGGGGAGTGGCACGAGAGCGGCGAAGGCATTCATGCTCGGCAGGGAAAACCATGCTTGGCATGCCTGGACCCGATAACTAGATTCAGACACCCGGCCGGTGAGCCGGATTACGGATACGCGCTTCAAAGCGTTCGGAGACTTGCAATGAAAAAGACAAAGCAGTGGGTATGCACCAGCATCGCGATGGCATTGATGTGCGGCGCGGGCGCGGCCTACGCGCAGGTGAAAATCGGCGTGACGCTGTCCACCACGGGGCCGGCTGCGTCGCTGGGAATTCCTGAAAAGAATACGATCGCTCTGCTGCCGAAAGAGATCGGCGGCAAGACCGTGCAGTACATCATCCTCGATGACGCATCGGACACCGGCAAGGCCGTGCAGAACACGCGCAAGCTGATCGACGAAGATCACGTCGACGCGATCGTCGGCTCGACCGTCACGCCGAATTCGCTGGCCATGCTCGACGCGGTGGCTGAAGGCAAGACGCCGATGATCTCGCTGGCGGCCTCGGCCGCGATCATTTCGCCGATGGACGCGAAGCGCGCATGGGCCTTCAAGCCGCCGCAAAACGACAGCCTGATGGCCGATGCGATTGCCGATTACATGGAGCATCACGGCGTGAAGACGGTGGGTTTCATCGGCTTCGCGGATGCCTACGGCGATAGCTGGAACAACGTGTTTACCGCCGCGGCCAACGCGCACAATCTGAAGGTCGTTTCCAACGAGCGATTCAACCGCACGGACGCTTCAGTCACCGGCCAGGTGTTGAAGACGATGGGCGCGAATCCCGACGCGGTGCTGATCGCGGGCTCGGGCACGCCGTCGGCGCTGCCGGCCAAGACGCTCAAGGAGCGCGGCTACAAGGGCAAGGTTTATCAGACACACGGCGTCGCGAACAACGACTTCCTGCGCGTGTGCGGCAAGGACTGCGAAGGCGAAATCCTGCCGGCCGGTCCGATCCTCGTTGCCGATCAACTGCCGGACTCGAATGCGGTGAAGAAGTCCTCGCTGGCCTATAAGGCTGCGTACGAGAAGGCCTATGGCGCGGGCTCGGTCGCGACCTTCGGCGGTCACGCATGGGACGCCGGCCAGATGCTGCAACGTGCGATTCCCGAAGCGCTGAAAACCGCGCAACCGGGCACGGAGGCATTCCGCGTGGCACTGCGCGGCGCGCTCGAAAACATCAAGGAATTGCCGGTCTCGCACGGCATCATGAACATGACCACGACCGACCACAACGGCCTCGACAAGCGCGCACGCGTGATCGTGCAGATCGTCGACGGCAAGTGGAAGCTGCAGAACGACTGACGATAAAACGGTACGCGCCTCTCGCGCAATGTGCGGCCTGTGACGCCGCATTGCCATTCTGTTCGATGACAATGGCAACGACCGCCGCGCCGTGTTCCGGCGCGGCGGTCGCCTTTTCAGGCATGACAGCCTGACGGCCGCGGCTGCGAGTTCTGCCGCTGCCGCCACGATTGTTTCCCGGTTTCGATTTCGACGCTTCAGGACGAGGAAGATGGATCTATCAATTGCGGCGATCCTCGCGCAGGACGGCATCACCACCGGCGCGATCTACGCGCTGCTCGCGCTCGCGCTGGTGCTGGTGTTCTCCGTGACGCGGGTGATCTTCATCCCGCAGGGGGAGTTTGTTTCATACGGCGCGTTGACACTCGCCGCCTTGCAGACACAAAAATTTCCCGCCACCTGCTGGCTGCTGATGGCGATGGGCGCTGCGTGCTTCGTCGTCGAGACGGCGGGGTTGGTGCGGCATCCCGAGCGGCGCCGGCATGCGGCACGCACGCTGGTGACGCTGGTCGGCAAATACCTGGTGTTTCCGATCGCGGTATACGCGCTCACGCGCGGCGTTTTCCTTCAGCCGCTGCCGATGATCGTGCAGATCGCATTGACGCTACTGATCGTGATTCCGATGGGCCCGTTCGTCTACCGGCTCGCGTATGAGCCGATCGCGGAGGCGACCACGTTGTTGCTGCTCATCGTGGCGGTGGCGGTGCACTTCGCGATGGTCGGCCTGGGGCTCGTGATGTTCGGCGCTGAAGGCTCGCGTACCACGGCGTTTTCCGATGCGACCTTCACTGCCGGCAGCCTTTCGATCTCCGGGCAAAGTCTGTGGGTGGTAGGCACGGCGGTGGTATTGATCGGCGCGCTTTACCTGTATTTCGACCGCTCGATCTCGGGCAAGGCGTTGCGCGCCACGTCGGTGAACCGGCTCGGCGCGCGGCTCGTCGGCATCGGCACGACGCAGGCGGGGCGCCTCGCGTTCACGCTCGCGGCAGGGCTCGGCGCGCTGTGCGGCATTCTCGTCGCGCCGCTGACCACCATTTATTACGACTCGGGCTTCCTGATCGGTTTGAAGGGCTTCGTGGGCGCGATTATCGGCGGCCTCGTCAGCTATCCGCTGGCGGCGGCGGGCTCGATCCTGGTCGGCCTGCTGGAGTCGTATTCGTCGTTCTGGGCGAGCGCATACAAGGAAGTGATCGTGTTCACGCTGATCATCCCGGTGCTGCTGTGGCGCAGTCTAGCCAGCCCGCACGCCGAAGAAGACGAGGAGTGACGCGATGAAACGGATCATGCAAAACAAGTTCTTCTGGCTGTTCCTGATCGTGCTGTTCGCGCTGCCGGTGCTGCCGCAGCCGATCCATGTGCCCGAGTACTGGGTGACGCTGCTCAACTACATCGGCTTGTACTCGATCGTGGCGATCGGGCTTGTCCTGCTGACCGGCATTGGTGGGATGACGAGCTTCGGGCAGGCAGCGTTCGTCGGTATCGGCGCCTACGCGACCGCCTATCTCACGACGCGGTTCGGCGTATCGCCGTGGCTCGCGCTGATCGCCGGCGTGGTCGTGACCGCCTTGATCGCGCTGATGCTGGGTCTCGTGACGATGCGCCTCTCCGGTCACTTTCTGCCGCTCGGCACGATCGCATGGGGACTCGCGCTGTTCTATCTGTTCGGCAATCTTGAAATGCTCGGCAAGTACGACGGCATCAACGGGATTCCGGTGCTAAATGTTTTTGGCATCAACCTGGAATCGGGGCGCCATATTTATTACCTGATCTGGCTGGTCGTGCTCGGCGCGGTGGTGTCTGTTCAAAATCTGCTTAATAGCCGGCCCGGGCGAGCGATCCGTGCACTGCGCGGCGGTGGCATGATGGCCGAAGCCATGGGCGTGAATACCGGCTGGATGCGCGTGGTGATTTTCGTCTATGCCGCTGTGCTGGCGTCGATTTCGGGCTTTCTCTACGCCCACCTGCAACGTGCGGTGAATCCCACGCCGTTCGGCTTGAATCACGGCATCGAGTTTCTGTTCATGGCGGTGGTGGGTGGCGTGTCGCATGTTTGGGGCGCGGTGCTCGGCGCGGCGATCCTGACCGTGTTGCAAGACTATCTTCAAACGCTGCTACCCAGGTTGCTCGGGGAGAACGGGAACTTCGAAGTGATCGTATTCGGCATCCTGATGGTGCTGTTGTTGCAATACGCCCGCCAAGGCGTATGGCCGTTCGTCGCACGTTTCTTCCCGCGCGGGCCGCGCGCGCATCTGCCGGATCACGCTGAGCCCTTGCCGCAGCGCAGCAAGCCGGTCGAGGGAGAAGGTCTGCTGACGGTGAATAAGGCGCGTAAGCAGTTCGGCGGGCTCGTGGCGGTGAACGACGTCAGCTTCGAGGTGAAAGCAGGGCAGATCATCGGCCTGATCGGTCCGAACGGCGCGGGCAAGTCGACCACGTTCAATCTGGTTACCGGGGTGTTGCAGGCGACCAGTGGAGAGATTACTTTCCGCGGCGAACGCATCGATTCGCTGAATTCACGTGAAATCGTCAAGCGCGGAATCGGCCGCACGTTTCAGCACGTCAAACTTTTGCCGGGCATGACCGTGCTCGAGAACGTGGCGATTGGCGCGCATCTGCGTGGACAGGCCGGCGTATGGCGTAGCATCGCCCGCCTGAACGGCGCGGAAGAAGCGCGGCTGATGGCTGAAGCCGCGCGCCAGATTCGCCGCGTCGGACTCGAGCAGCACATGTACGACGAGGCCGGCAGTCTGGCGCTAGGGCAGCAGCGGATTCTCGAAATCGCCCGTGCGCTGTGCTGCGATCCGACCTTGCTGCTGCTGGATGAGCCGGCGGCAGGTCTGCGATATCAGGAGAAGCTGCAACTGGCTGATCTGTTGCGCCGACTCAAGGCTGAAGGCATGAGCGTGCTGCTGGTCGAACACGACATGGATTTCGTGATGAATCTCACCGATCGGCTGGTGGTGATGGAGTTCGGCACGCGTATCGCGGAAGGTTTGCCGCTGGAGGTACAGCAGGACCCGGCGGTGCTCGAAGCGTATCTCGGCGGGGTGGAATGATGGAGAACACGATGAATGCCGCTGCACCGATTCTCGACGTGACCGGTTTGTCGGTCCGGTATGGCAAGGTTGAGGCACTGCACGGCGCGGCCATCAAAGTGGGGGCTGGACAGATCGTCTCGGTGATTGGGCCGAACGGCGCGGGCAAGTCTACGTTGCTGAATGCGATCATGGGCGCGTTGCCGACCACGGGCCATGCGAAGGGCACCATTCTGTATCAGGGCGAAGACGTCAGCGCGGTGCCGGTTGAAAAGCGGGTCGCGCGCGGCATGTGTCTCGTGCCAGAAAAGCGTGAGCTGTTTGCGTCGATGACGGTCGAGGACAACCTCGTGCTCGGGGCTTATCGACGCAAGCGCGCGGGTGAGCGTAACTTCCTCGACCAGTTGGAGCCGGTCTTTACGCTGTTTCCTCGGCTGAAGGAGCGCCGCAAGCAGCCGGCAGGGACGTTGTCCGGGGGCGAGCGGCAAATGCTCGCGGTAGGACGAGCGCTGATGGGGAAGCCCGATCTACTGATGTTGGACGAGCCGAGTTTGGGTCTCGCGCCGTTGATCGTGAAAGAGATTTTTCACATCATTAGCGCGCTGCGCCAGACGGGCGTCGCCACATTGTTGATCGAACAGAACGCCCGGGCGGCGCTGCAAATCTCCGACTATGGCTATGTGCTTGAAACGGGCGAGCTGGCGCTCGAAGGCCCGGCGGCTGATCTTGCGCAGAATCCGCGGGTGATCGAGACCTATCTGGGGCTGGCTAAGAAAGTGGCTTAGCGTCGGTCGCGTCATTGTTTTCTCGCTGTTCGAAGCGGCGTGTTTCACGTGAAACACGCCGTTTTTTATTGATTGGCCGTTCGGACGAAATTCGGGCCTAAACCGAACCCGTTATAATTCGTCGATACATTTCCTTTAAAGGCTCACGCGACGATCTGGCGTGAGATCCGCCATGCTTTTTCCCACAGAATTTGACGTAATCGTCGTCGGAGGTGGTCATGCCGGCACCGAGGCTGCATTGGCTTCGGCGCGCATGGGCAATACGACGCTGCTGCTGACGCACAACATCGAGACCCTCGGACAGATGAGTTGTAATCCGTCGATTGGCGGCATCGGCAAGGGCCATCTCGTGAAGGAGGTCGATGCGCTAGGCGGTGCAATGGCGGCCGCGACGGACGAGGGCGGCATCCAGTTCCGCATCCTCAATTCGTCGAAGGGGCCGGCCGTTCGCGCGACGCGCGCTCAGGCAGACCGTCTGCTCTATAAGCAGGCAATCCGGCATCGGCTGGAGAATCAGCCGAACTTGTGGCTATTCCAGCAAGCCGTCGACGATTTGATGGTCGAGGGCGACCGAGTAGTCGGCGCGGTTACGCAGGTGGGCATTCGTTTTCGCTCGCGCGCAGTGGTCTTGACGGCTGGGACGTTCCTCGACGGCAAGATTCATGTCGGGTTAAACAACTATACCGGCGGCCGTGCCGGTGACCCCGCTGCGGTGTCCTTGTCCGCGCGACTCAAGGAATTGAAGCTGCCGCAAGGCCGACTCAAGACCGGGACGCCGCCGCGCATCGACGGACGCACGATCGATTTTTCCAAGCTCGAAGAACAGCCGGGCGACCTGGATCCGGTGCCCGTGTTCTCGTTTCTCGGGCGCGTTGAGCAGCATCCGCGGCAAGTGCCGTGCTGGGTCACGCACACCAATGAGCGTACGCACGACATCATCCGCGGCGGGCTCGACCGCTCGCCCATGTACACGGGCGTCATCGAGGGAGTGGGGCCGCGCTATTGCCCATCCATCGAGGACAAAATCCATCGCTTCGCGACGAAGGAATCGCACCAGATTTTCCTTGAACCAGAAGGGCTGACGACGAACGAGTTCTATCCGAACGGCATTTCCACGAGCCTTCCGTTCGACGTACAACTGGAACTGGTGCGGTCGATGCGCGGTTTGGAGCACGCGCATATCCTGCGGCCAGGCTACGCGATCGAATATGACTACTTCGACCCGCGAGGACTCAAGGCCTCGCTGGAAACGAAAGCGATCAACGGGTTGTTCTTTGCGGGTCAAATCAACGGCACGACCGGTTATGAGGAAGCTGCCGCGCAAGGTTTGCTCGCGGGCATCAACGCCGGATTGCACGTGCAGGGCAAGGAAGCCTGGTGTCCTCGCCGCGACCAGGCGTATCTCGGCGTGTTGGTCGACGATCTCGTGACCCGTGGCGTCTCCGAGCCGTACCGGATGTTCACGAGCCGCGCGGAATATCGTCTGAGTTTGCGTGAAGACAACGCCGATATGCGCCTGACTGAAATCGGGCGCGAGCTCGGCATCGTCGACGATATCCGGTGGAACGCATTCAGCCGTAAGCGCGACGCGGTTTCACGTGAAACAGAGCGGCTCCGCACAACGTGGGTCAATCCTAAGACGTTACCTGCGGAGGAAGCGACGGCATTACTCGGCAAGCCGATCGATCACGAGTACAGCTTGGCCGATCTACTGCGTCGCCCGGGCATCAGCTACGACGGCGTTTGCGCTTTGCGCGCAGGCACGTGTGGAGCGCCCGAAGTATTGGCCGAAGACGACGTGCTGCGCGCTCAGATCAAGGAACAGATCGAGATCGGCATTAAGTATCAGGGCTATATCGACCGCCAGGCCGGTGAAATCGAGCGCAATGAGGCGCACGAAAGCACGAGGTTGCCGGACGGCCTGGATTACGCCGAAGTCCGCGGGCTGTCGTTCGAGGCGCGCCAGAAGCTGACGCAGTTCCGCCCCGAGACCATTGGACAGGCGTCGCGCATTTCGGGCATCACGCCGGCGGCGATCTCGTTGCTGATGGTGCATCTGAAGCGCGGTTTGGGACGCCGTCCGGCGAAACCGGCTGCGCCTGACACCGACACTACGCCGGTAACGCAATGACTGTGAGCCAGAAGGGAGGCAGTAGGGAAGCGTTGGCGCCGTTGCTGACGGATGGTGCGCGCGAACTCGGCCTCGATCTGAGCGACGCCCAACTCGGCAAACTGCTCGATTACGTCGCCTTGCTGTCGAAGTGGAACGCCGTCTACAACCTGACGGCGATTCGTGATCCGCGGCAAATGCTGATTCAGCACATTCTGGATTCGCTCTCGATCGTGCCGCACCTGGCGCCGCGCGGTCCGTCCTCGGCGCTCGACGTGGGTTCCGGCGGTGGTCTGCCGGGTATCGTGCTGGCGATAGTTTTGCCTGAATGGACCGTCACTGTGAATGACATCGTTCATAAGAAGACGGCTTTTCAGGCTCAGGCCAAGGCCGAACTTGGCTTGGCGAATCTCTCGGTGGTGACTGGCCGCGTGGAAACACTGCGGCCGGGCGCCGAAGTTCCGGCGAAGTTCGACGTAATCGTCTCGCGCGCATTCGCAGAGCTCACGGATTTCGTTACACTGGCCCGTCATCTGGTTGCCGAGCACGGTGCAATCTGGGCGATGAAAGGGCAGCGTCCCGACGATGAGATCGAACGCTTGCCGGCGGGCGCCCACGTGGAACAGGTCATCCGGCTGAATGTGCCGGCGCTGGACGCCGAACGGCATCTGATCAAGGTTGTCGTGGACGCCGGGAACTGACGACCGCCGCTAGCCTCACGCGTCCGATACCAATAGCGCTTTTTATTTCATCCAGGCAGCAAAAGGGACACTCCAACGATGGCAAAAATCTTCTGCGTTGCGAACCAGAAAGGCGGCGTCGGCAAGACGACGACCGCAGTCAATCTGGCCGCGAGCCTGGCAGCGCAGGAACAGCGAGTCCTTCTCATCGATCTGGACCCGCAAGGCAACGCCACGATGGGCAGCGGCATCGACAAGGGCGCGTGTGCGAACACCGTCTACGAGGTGCTCGTGGATGGCGTGGCGGTGAGCGACGCGCGAGTGCGGCCGGAAGCTGTCGACTATGACGTACTGCCCGCGAACCGCGAACTGGCCGGAGCGGAGGTCGAGCTGGTCAGCGTCCAGAACCGTGAGCGTCAACTGAAGCTCGCGCTGGCCGCGGTCGAGGGCGAATATGATTTCGTGCTGATCGACTGCCCGCCGGCTTTGTCGCTGCTCACGCTCAACGGCTTGTGCGCCGCACACGGCGTCGTCATTCCAATGCAATGCGAGTACTTCGCGCTCGAAGGTTTGTCGGATCTGGTCAACACGATCAAGCAGGTACACGCCAATCTGAACCGTGACCTGAAGGTGATCGGCCTGCTGCGCGTGATGTTCGATCCGCGCATCACTTTGCAACAGCAGGTTTCGGATCAGCTGAAAGAGCATTTCGGCGACAAGGTATTCGATGTGGTGATCCCGCGCAATGTTCGTCTCGCCGAGGCGCCCAGCTATGGATTGCCGGGCGTCGTATTCGACAAGGCGTCGCGCGGCGCGCAGGCGTATGTGCAGTTCGGCGCGGAAATGATTGAGCGGGTGCGCGCACTGAATAACGCGCCCCAGGCGTCCTAAGCGATCGAGGAAGCACGATGAATGCAGTAGCAAGGAAGAAGGGGCTGGGCCGCGGGCTGGAAGCGTTGCTTGGCGGCAGTGCGGACATTACAGAGGCCGTGACGATCGAAGGTGCGCCGCACGTGCTGCCGCTCAGCAAGTTGCAGGCGGGTAAGTATCAGCCGCGCACGCGCATGGACGAGGGCGCGTTGCAGGAGCTCGCGGCCAGCATCCGTGCCCAGGGGCTGATGCAGCCGATCCTGGTGCGCCCCGTATCGGCGGACAAGTACGAGATCATCGCCGGGGAGCGTCGTTTCCGTGCGGCGCGCCTTGCGGGCCTCGACGAAGTGCCTGTGCTGGTGAAGGACGTGCCTGACCAGGCCGCTGCGGCGATGGCGCTGATCGAGAACATTCAGCGCGAGGATCTGAATCCGCTCGAAGAAGCGCAGGGCATTCAGCGCTTGCTCGATGAGTTCAACTTTACGCACGAGCAGGCGGCGGAGTCGGTCGGTCGGTCGCGTAGTGCGGTCTCGAACCTGCTGCGCCTGCTCAACCTGGCAACGCCTGTGCAGACCATGTTGTTGGCCGGCGACCTCGACATGGGGCATGCTCGCGCATTACTGGCTGTCGACGCCGCGACGCAAATCACGCTTGCCAATCAGGTCGTCAATAAGCGCATGTCGGTGCGCGAAACCGAAAAGCTGGTGACGTCGACCACCAAAGCGGCGCCGGCGGTTAAGGCGCGCGCTAATCCCGATGGCGGCCGCGATACGCGGCGACTCGAAGAGGAACTGTCGGATCTGCTCGCGGCAACGGTAAAGATCAAACTCGGCCGACGTGGTCGAGGGCAGGTGCTGGTGGATTTCGGTGACCTTGACGCACTGGAAGGCATTCTTGTCCGCTTGCGTGGTAATGCCACGGCGTAAGCAGGGTGATGTGCGCTGAATCTGCACGTAGCGGCCATTCTTGGGTTGCCAGCTCGAGTTCATGGCGACTGTAACCATCGCCGAATCTGAGTATCGAACGATGTTGACGGATCTGGAGTGCGACTGCGGGATCGGCTGGATTCCTAATTGATTCGGCGCCCGATGTTCGGAATCGTTGAACTGTGAGAGATGTGCGCGTCTATGCCTCCACCGCGACGGCTTCTCAGATGTCCACCCAAGGCGACGAAAAGCACTGTCTGTTGCATTTCAGAGACGTCTGTCGCCGCGCTTGCGCCGCCTGTCGATGAGTGCAGGCGCGCCGGATTCAATGCGTATATTTGATTGTCCCCCAAGCCGCCTTACATTCACCGTATTTTCATGCATCGGAAGGTGGTTTCCGCATCGTGAGCAGCGTTTTCATACCGGTTATTGAACGGCCTAAAGTCTTGAATTGCCTGCAACTATCGCTTACAATCGCCCGGATTTAATTGCACGGCAACCCCGTAAGCGCAGCGAAAGCTCGCGGGCTGGAACAAGACTTTCGGAACACTGCGATGGCGGTCAAAGCGTCGAATCAAGCGCCGAAGAATGGGCACGACGAACACCGCGCTGAACGCGCCGCTTCCGATGCGTCCACCGGTCCGCACGTTGCACCTGGCGACGCGTGGGATGTCGAGCAACAAGATAACAATATCGTTCCGCTCACGCGGGCCGAGGCTGAGAAGCTGTTTGGTCCCAATGTGAGTCGTCCGTCGCGCGTTACGCCGTTTAAGGTTGTGGCAGCGCAAATGGTTTTGTCCCTGGTTGCTACGCTGGTGTGGTGGCTGTTTTACAAGCCGCCGGGCGCTGCTGCGCTGTCCGCGTTCCTGGGAGGAGCGATCTGCTGGTTGCCGGGCGCGTTGTTCGCGGCACGACTGAGAACGTTGAGCGGCGCGGAAACAGTGATGAGCTGGATGATCGGCGAAGCGCTCAAGATGGGGACAACGATCGCGATGTTTGTGGCCATCGCCTTCTGGTATCACGACGTACGCTGGGTGCCGCTGCTCGTGACCTACCTCATCGCGCTCAAGACGTACTGGATCGCCCTCGCCTGGCGCTAGTTCGCGGCAACAAGGTAGCAGCAAAAAATTCAGGCCGGCGCGCAGCGCTGGTAAGGCGTGCGGATACGGTACGATCCGCACCCGGCGCGTTTCCGCAAGAGAGCATCGCCGCGGGAACGGCCTAAGACGATTTTCGACAATTTGGGTGGCTTTAACGATATGGCAGCTAGCGAAGGCACGCGCGCAATGGATCCGTCCGAGTACATCGCGCACCACTTGCAGAACTTTTCCACCGGACACCAGACGTCGATTTTCGACATCCACGTGTGGAATCTGGACACCCTTTTCTGGTCGATCGTTTGCGGTCTGGCCACCATCTTGATTCTGCATTTCGCTGCCCGCAAGGCGACGTCCGGCGTGCCGGGCCGATTCCAGTGCGCAGTCGAAATGCTGGTCGAAATGGTCGAGGATCAATCGAAGTCGATGATCCACGGCACGCGCACCTTCATCGCGCCGCTGGCGTTGACCGTGTTCGTGTGGGTCGCGCTGATGAACGCCCTCGACTTTATCCCTGTCGACCTGCCGGGCCACGTGATCGACTGGCTGGGCCTCTCCGGAGTCATCTCGCATCACCGCATCGTGCCGACCGCCGATCTGAACGGTACGCTCGGCATCGCCCTCGGTGTCTTCGCGCTGATGATTTACTACAACTTCAAGATCAAGGGCGCCGGCGGCTTCGTGCACGAACTGCTGTCCGCCCCGTTCGGCGCGCATCCGCTGCTGTGGATCCCGAACCTTGCACTGAACATCATCGAGTTCGTCGCGAAGACGGTCTCGCTCGGCATGCGGCTGTTCGGCAACATGTACGCGGGCGAACTGTTGTTCCTGCTGATTGCCCTGCTCGGCAGCATCTGGAGCTTCGGCGCGGACACGACGGTGCTTGGCTTCATCGGCCACGTGATCGCCGGCAGCGTGTGGGCCATCTTCCACATCCTGATCGTGCTGCTGCAGGCGTTCATTTTTATGATGCTGACGCTGGTATACATCGGCCAGGCACACGACACGCACTAACCCGCGCTGTCGACCAAAGAATCGCAGTTTTCAAATCCAGTTCCAACCAGTTCTAAAAGACTTTTCACAAAGGAGTGATCATGCAAGCTTTCATCGCCAACATCCAGGGTCTGACCGCCATCGGTATCGGCATCATCATCGGCCTGGGTGCAATCGGCGCCTGTATCGGTATCGGCCTGATGGGCGGCAAGTACATCGAAGCATGTGCGCGCCAGCCGGAACTGATGAACCCGCTGCAAACCAAGATGTTCCTGCTGGCTGGTCTGATCGATGCGGCGTTCCTGATTGGCGTTGGTGTGGCAATGCTGTTTGCGTTCGCGAACCCGCTGCTGTCGAAGCTGGCAGGCTAAGGTTCCTCGGAAGTTTGCGCCTGAGCTATAACTGGTGAAGGCGCAGGGCGGAACGGGCACTCGGGCGCTGATCGAAGACAGAATCGATGAGCGCCTTGCCGTTTCACTTTTCCGAACTAGCAACGTTTAAGGAAACACCGTGAATCTCAACGCAACCCTGTTTGCGCAAATGGTCGTGTTCCTGATCCTCGCGTGGTTCACGATGAAGTTCGTGTGGCCGCCGCTGATCAACGCCCTCGACGAGCGCTCAAAGAAGATTGCTGACGGTTTGTCTGCCGCTGAAAAGGGCAAGGCTGAACTCGAAGCCGCTCACAAGCGCGTCGACCAGGAACTGGCTCAGGCACGCAACGACGGTCAGCAACGTATTGCTGACGCAGAAAAGCGCGCTGTGGCAGTCGCTGACGAAATCAAGACGCAAGCACAAGCCGAAGCGGCCCGCATCATCGCGCAAGCGAAGGCCGACGCGGAACAGCAAGTCGTCAAGGCGCGCGAAACGCTGCGCGGTGAAGTCGCCGCATTGGCTGTGAAGGGCGCTGAACAGATCCTGAAGCGTGAAGTCGACCAGGCAGCTCACGCTGACCTGCTGAATCAACTGAAAGCCGAGCTCTGATCATGGCCGAACTTGCAACCATCGCCCGTCCGTACGCAGAAGCGCTGTTTGGCGTGGCCGAAGCTGGTGACATCGCCGCCTGGTCCACGCTCGTGCAGGAGCTGGCACAGGTTGCGCGTCTGCCCGAAGTGCTGTCGATCGCCTCGAGCCCGAAAGTAAGCCGCGCCCAGGTCAGCGAACTGCTGCTGGCCGCGGTCAAGTCGCCGCTCAAGGACAACGCGCAAGCGAAGAACCTGGTGCAAATGCTGGTCGATAACCATCGCTTGCAATTGCTGCCGGAAATCGCCGTGCAGTTCGAAGAGTTGAAGAACGCCCGCGAAGGGGCGGCAGATGTGCTGATCGTCAGCGCATTCCCGCTCGAAGGCGCGCAGTTGAACGACCTCGTCGCAAGTCTCGAACGCAAGTTCAAGCGCAAACTGAAGCCGACGGTCGAAGTCGACTCGTCGCTGATTGGCGGCGTGCGCGTGACGGTTGGCGACGAAGTGCTCGATACCTCGGTCCGCGCGCGGCTTGCCAGCATGCAAACGGCTCTGACGGCCTGAAGCGCCTCTTGCGCTGAAGCGGCTGGCACGCAACAGAATTGACTATCAGGAGCGAATAATGCAACTCAATCCCTCTGAGATCAGCGAGCTGATCAAGAGCCGGATCCAGGGTCTTGAAGCGAGCGCGGACGTTCGCAACCAGGGCACTGTGATCTCCGTGACCGACGGCATCGTGCGTATTCACGGCCTGTCGGAAGTGATGCAGGGCGAAATGCTCGAATTCCCGGGCAACACGTTCGGTCTCGCACTGAACCTCGAGCGCGACTCGGTCGGCGCCGTGATTCTGGGTGAATACGAACACATTTCGGAAGGCGACATCGTCAAGACGACGGGCCGCATTCTGGAAGTGCCGGTGGGTCCGGAACTGCTCGGCCGCGTGGTCGACGCACTCGGCAATCCGATCGACGGCAAGGGCCCGATCAATGCAAAGAAAACCGACGCAATCGAAAAGATCGCGCCGGGCGTGATCTGGCGTAAATCGGTTTCCGAGCCGGTCCAAACCGGGCTGAAATCGATCGACGCGATGGTGCCGGTTGGCCGTGGCCAGCGCGAGCTGATCATTGGCGACCGCCAGTGCGGCAAGACCGCGGTCGCAGTCGATGCGATCATCAACCAGAAGGGCAAGAATCTCTTCTGTATCTACGTCGCGATCGGCCAGAAGGCTTCGTCGATCATGAACGTGGTGCGTAAGCTGGAAGAAACCGGCGCGCTGGAATACACGATCGTCGTGGCAGCTTCGGCTTCGGAATCGGCTGCGATGCAATACCTCGCGCCTTACGCGGGCTGCACGATGGGCGAGTACTTCCGCGATCGCGGGCAGGACGCGCTGATCGTCTACGACGACTTGACCAAGCAAGCTTGGGCATACCGCCAGATCTCGCTGTTGCTGCGCCGCCCGCCGGGTCGTGAAGCTTATCCGGGCGACGTGTTCTACCTGCACTCGCGTCTGCTGGAGCGTGCTGCTCGCGTCTCGGAAGAGTATGTCGAGAAGTTCACCAACGGCGAAGTGAAGGGCAAGAGCGGTTCGCTGACGGCGTTGCCGGTCATTGAAACGCAAGCAGGTGACGTGACGGCGTTCGTTCCGACGAACGTGATTTCGATTACCGACGGCCAGATCTTCCTGGAAACCGATCTTTTTAACGCAGGTATCCGCCCGGCGATCAACGCCGGCGTGTCGGTGTCGCGCGTCGGTGGCGCAGCTCAAACCAAGGTCGTGAAGAAGCTGTCGGGCGGTATCCGTACCGACCTCGCGCAGTATCGTGAACTGGCTGCGTTCGCGCAGTTCGCCTCGGACCTCGACGAAGCCACCCGTAAGCAACTGGAGCGCGGCCGCCGCGTGACGGAACTGCTCAAGCAGCCGCAGTATCAACCGCTGCAAGTGTGGGAACTGGCGATCTCGCTGTTTGCCGCGAACAACGGCTACCTCGACGATCTGGAAGTCGCACAGGTGCTGCCGTTCGAAAAGGGCCTGCGCGAATACCTGAAGTCGAGCCACGCTGACCTGATCAAGCGCGTCGAAGACACCAAGGAACTCTCGAAGGACGACGAAGGCCTGCTGCACACGGCCGTCAAAGACTTCAAGAAGTCCGGCGCTTATTGATCCGCGAGTGACCCGCAAGGCATAAACGGACCTTGAAGCGGCGCGGGCCGCAGGCAACTGAACCCGCGCTGCTTCGATCAAGGAGCAAGCAATGGCTGGAATGAAGGAAATTCGCGGCAAGATCAAGAGCGTGCAGAACACGCGCAAGATCACGAAAGCGATGGAGATGGTGGCCGCATCGAAGATGCGCCGCGCTCAGGAGCGCATGCGCGCTGCTCGCCCGTACGCCGACAAGGTCCGCGATATCGCTGCACACATGAGCCGTGCGAATCCCGAGTATCGTCACCCGTTCATGGTGTCGAACGAGGGCGCGAAGACGGCCGGCATCATCCTCGTCACGACCGACAAGGGTCTGTGCGGCGGCATGAACACCAACGTGCTGCGTGCGTCGCTGCAGAAGTTCAAGGAACTGGAAGGCCAGGGCAAGACGATCGAGGCAACCGCGATTGGCACCAAGGGTCTCGGTTTCCTGAACCGTCTGCGCGCGAAGGTGGTGTCGAATGTCGTGCATCTGGGCGACACGCCGCATCTGGAAAAGCTGATCGGCGCGGTGAAGGTTCAGCTCGACCTGTACTCGGAAGGCAAGGTTTCGGCGGTGTACCTGGCGTACACGCGCTTCGTCAATACGATGAAGCAGGAGCCGGTGATCGAGCAACTGCTGCCGCTGTCGGCAGACCAGTTCGAGCGCAAGGAAGAAGACGGCGCGACGCCGAGCACGCAGTGGGACTACATCTACGAGCCGGATGCGCAGGCCGTGGTGGACGAACTGCTGGTGCGTTATGTCGAAGCGCTGGTCTATCAGGCCGTCGCGGAAAACATGGCATCGGAACAGTCGGCACGAATGGTGGCGATGAAGGCCGCTTCCGATAACGCGAAGACGGTCATCAATGAACTGCAGCTCGTGTACAACAAGAGCCGCCAGGCCGCAATCACGAAAGAACTGTCGGAAATCGTCGGTGGCGCCGCTGCGGTCTGATCGTCAAGACGACAGGCAGGCCAACGCCGTGAGGCGGGCCCAACTGAGCGGCACCCCGAAACTGCGCCTTTGCGCGAGTGAAGAATTGAGTATCTAAAGGAAAAGCGATGAGTACTACTGCTTTGGTAGAAGGCAAGATCGTACAGTGCATCGGCGCGGTGATCGACGTGGAATTCCCGCGTTCGGACATGCCGAAGATTTACGACGCGCTCATTCTCGAAGGTTCGGAACTGACCCTCGAAGTCCAGCAACAGCTGGGCGACGGCGTCGTCCGTACCATCTGTCTGGGTGCATCCGACGGTCTGCGCCGTGGCACGACGGTGAAGAACACCGGCAAGCCGATCAGCGTGCCGGTCGGCAAGCCGACCCTCGGCCGGATCATGGACGTGTTGGGTCGCCCGATCGACGAAGCCGGCCCGATCAATTCGGACGTGGTTCGCGGCATTCACCAGAAGGCTCCGGCGTTCGACGAACTGTCGCCGTCGACGGAACTGCTCGAAACCGGCATCAAGGTTATCGACCTGATCTGCCCGTTCGCGAAGGGCGGCAAGGTGGGTCTGTTCGGCGGCGCCGGCGTGGGCAAGACCGTGAACATGATGGAACTGATCAACAACATCGCGAAGGAACACGGTGGTTACTCCGTGTTCGCCGGCGTTGGCGAGCGTACCCGCGAAGGGAACGACTTCTATCATGAAATGAAGGACTCGAACGTTCTCGACAAGGTCGCGCTGGTGTACGGCCAGATGAACGAGCCGCCGGGCAACCGTCTGCGCGTCGCGCTGACCGGTCTGACGATGGCCGAGCACTTCCGCGACGAAGGCCTCGACGTGCTGTTCTTCGTCGACAACATTTACCGTTTCACGCTGGCAGGCACGGAAGTGTCGGCACTGCTCGGCCGTATGCCGTCGGCAGTGGGCTATCAGCCGACGCTGGCTGAAGAAATGGGTAAGTTGCAAGAGCGTATTACGTCGACCAAGACCGGCTCGATCACGTCCGTTCAGGCCGTGTACGTCCCTGCGGATGACTTGACCGACCCGTCGCCGGCTACGACTTTCGGCCACCTCGACGCAACGGTCGTGTTGTCGCGTGACATCGCATCGCTGGGTATCTATCCGGCTGTGGACCCGCTCGATTCGACCTCGCGTCAGATCGACCCGAACGTGATCGGCGAAGAGCATTACTCGATCACGCGCGGCGTGCAGCAAACGCTGCAGCGCTACAAGGAACTGCGCGACATTATCGCGATTCTGGGCATGGACGAACTCGCGCCGGAAGACAAGCTCGCCGTCGCGCGCGCTCGTAAGATCCAGCGTTTCCTGTCGCAGCCGTTCCACGTTGCGGAAGTGTTCACGGGTTCGCCGGGCAAGTACGTGCCGCTGAAGGAAACGATCCGTGGCTTCAAGATGATCGTCGACGGCGAGTGCGACCACCTGCCGGAACAAGCGTTCTACATGGTCGGCACGATCGACGAAGCCTTCGAAAAGGCCAAGAAGATCCAGTAAAGGTCGGGTGTAACCAAGCGGGCGCCGGCCTCGCGCGTATCGCTGCCTTCGCGGTGGCGCAACGCAAAGCCGGCGCCTCTTACTACGCTCAACCCAGGAGTCGACATTTATGGCAACTATCAAGGTAGACGTCGTCAGCGCGGAAGAGCAGATCTTCTCGGGCCAGGCGAAGTTCGTCGCGCTGCCGGGCGAGGCGGGTGAACTCGGCATCCTGCCGGGCCACACGCCGCTCATCACGCGGATTCGTCCGGGTGCGGTGCGCATCGAAGCTGAAAACGGCGAAGAAGAGTTTGTGTTCGTCGCCGGCGGTATTCTCGAAGTTCAGCCGGGCGCTGTCACGGTTCTCGCCGACACTGCAATTCGCGGCAAGGATCTCGACGAAGCCAAAGCTGAAGATGCACGCAAGCGTGCGGAAGAAGCGCTGCAGAACACGGGCTCGAACCTCGAATACGCTACCGCGCAAGCGGAACTGGCGTACGCAACGGCTCAACTCGCGGCAATCCAGCGCCTGCGTAAGCTGCGCGGTCAGAACTAGGCAATACGTATCAGAGAGAAAGCAGCCTCCTCGGCTGCTTTTTTTTGATCGTCACTTGACGTTTACGGAAGGGTAATCAAAATTGCGCAATAGAATCGATTGATGCCTGGCCGTACTGGTCCCCGGATGCGCTGCGGGTAAGACTTGATGCCGTATGGAGATGCGCCGGTGGCACAATCGATTTCAAATCCATTTCAATAGGGCGAGCTTTCGCTCACGGAGACAACACCATGGCAACGCATGTGTCAGGCGAGGGCGCACTTATCGAACCCAGAGACGGGTTGTCGTACGTCCGTGGATCGACCGATATTCCGTTGAGCGATGCGACGATCGGTCAGTTTCTGCGCGACACGGCAGCGCGTTTTCCTGACCGTCCTGCCGTGGTGTTTCGCGAGCAGGGTATTCGCTGGACGTGGAAGGAGTTTGCGGAAGAGGTCGACGTGCTGGCCGCAGGATTGCTTGCGCTCGGCATCGTGAAGGGCGACCGCGTCGGTATCTGGTCACCGAATCGAGTGGAATGGGTGCTCACGCAGTTCGCGACGGCGCGCATCGGCGCCGTACTCGTCAACATCAACCCGGCCTATCGGCTCGCCGAACTCGAATATGCGCTGAACAAGGTCGGCTGCAAGGCGATTATCGCGGCCGAGCGTTTCAAGACGTCGATGTACCTGGAGATGCTGCAGGCGCTCGCCCCGGAGTTGGCCACGCACGCGCCGGGCGACCTGCATGCTGCGAGGCTGCCCGATTTGCGCTATGTGATCCGCATGTGCGACACGGAAACGCCGGGCATGCTGAGCTTCTCGGATGTGATCGAGCGGGGCCGCGCGACGCTGGACGTCGCAAGGCTCGATGGAATCGGCGCCACGCTTTCGTGCCATGAGCCGATTAACATCCAGTTCACCAGCGGCACGACGGGTAATCCGAAGGGCGCGACGCTGACGCACAGCAACGTCGTCAACAACGCGCGCTATATCGCGATGGCAATGCGGCTGACCGAGCAGGATAGCCTGTGCATCCCCGTCCCGCTTTATCACTGTTTCGGCATGGTGCTCGCGGTGCTGGCGTGCGTGTCGGTCGGGGCGAACATGGTGTTTCCGGGCGAAGCTTTCGATCCGGCCGCAACGCTGGCCGCCGTCGCGGAAGAAAAGTGCACCGCGCTGCACGGTGTGCCGACCATGTTCATCGCTGAGCTCGATCATCCGAACTTTGCCGATTACGACCTCTCGCATTTACGCACCGGGATCATGGCCGGCTCGCCATGCCCGATTGAGACGATGAAGAAGGTCGTTTCGAAGATGCATCTGAGCGAAATCACGATCGCCTACGGCATGACGGAAACAAGCCCGGTGTCGTTTCAGAGTTCGACCACCGACCCGCTCGACAAACGCACGACGACCGTTGGCCGCATTCAGCCGCATCTCGAAGTGAAGATCATCGATCCGCTCGGTGCGATCGTGCCGGTTGGCGAGACCGGCGAGCTATGCACCCGCGGCTATTCAGTTATGCAAGGCTACTGGGGGGATGAGGAGAAGACGCGGGAAAGCATCGTGGACGGCTGGATGCATACCGGCGATCTGGCGACGCTCGACGCGGAAGGCTATTGCAACATCGTCGGCCGCCTCAAGGACATGCTGATCCGTGGCGGTGAGAACATCTATCCGCGGGAAATCGAAGAATTTCTGTTCCGTCATCCGAAGATCCAAAGCGTGCAGGTGTTCGGCGTGCCCGATGCGAAATACGGCGAGGAAGTGTGCGCGTGGATCGTGTTGCGGTCGGGCGAGCAGGCCACCGCCAAAGAGATCCAGCAGTTCTGCCAAGGCCAGATTGCGCACTACAAGGTGCCGAAATACATCCGCTTCGTCGACGAACTGCCGATGACGGTGACGGGCAAAGTGCAGAAATTCGTCATGCGGGAGCGCATGATTAGCGAATTGAAGGTGAAGGAAGATAAAACGGCTTGAGGCTCAGCGCGGGCGCAAATCTCGCGTTGTGCTGGATGGACCAGCCGCCGCGCACGCTCGCAAAACAACTCGCAAACGTTTGGCAAGACGAAAAAAAAGCGGGCCTGGAGCCCGCTAAAAACCACACGCTACGGGGTTAGCGCGAGGAGACCAAAGTAGGAACCGACTGAGACGACGACCCGGCGTCGACTACGGCCCCAGCAGGGATGCCCCTTTACAGGGCTTCGGCATACGCCGACCGGCAAGTGCAAAGTATCCGCTCACACCGCGCACCCAGCCACATCCGTGTTGAAACCGTTGAGGGCATTGTGGGCGAATTAACCTTTGAGCGCGGTAACAAATTGTTTCAGGTTGTAACGCCCGCCAGATAAGGCGTTGCGGGATTTATTGCCAAAACGAAACCTTTAAAACGTAAATTTTACCTATGACTCGACGGCAATTTCATACGCCCGATTGATGCTATTCGCGAAGCATATTGCGGCGTAAATTGTTAAGTCGATTCCGCATGAACTCGTTGCACACTCACCTTTTTGCCGCCGATCGCCTTTGTTACAGGTGCTTTTCGAAACCGCTCGAAAATCGTCCCATGTGCGATGGCAACGACATTGCATCGCAGCACCGAACCCAGCCGGCGGGCCGGTGCAGAGGGCCGGTTCGCTGCGAAGACAAGCGTCCGCGCCGTTCTGCGTACGGTTAAGCGCGCTGAGGGCCGTTACACGATTGTGCGACGAACATCGAACCATCAGCGCCTTCTAATCCCGCCTTTTCCGTCGGAATTGAAAGGGCGGCCGAGCGCAAAGCTCTATTTCAGCCACTTATCCGCAATCGTCTGATATTCGCCGGTTGCGCGGGCCAGGTGCAACCACTGGTCCACGTACTGCTGGAGCGCGACATCGCCACGCGGCAACAGCCACGCCTTCTCGCCGTACTGGAACGGCTTGTCTGGATGCACCGAGCAAAGGCCTGGATTGAGCTTTTGCTGCAGCAGGGTCTCGGATGCATCTGTCACCATGACGTCCGCCTTGCCCGCGAGAATCTGCTTGAAGATCGTGACATTGTCCGGATAGACGGTGACGGCCGCGTGCGTGAAATACTGCTTCGCGAAACGCTCGTTCGTGCCACCTGGATTGACGATCACGCGCGTTGCCGGTTGATCGATTTGCGCCACCGTTTGATATTTGCTGACGTCGTCGCACCGAACGATCGGCGTCTTGCCGTCCACCATATACGCCTGCGTGAAGAACGCACGTTTTTGCCGCTCGAGCGTGGGCGAGACCCCGCCGACGCCGATATCGCATTTCGCCACGAAGTCGTTCATCAGGTTCGGCCACGACGTTTTGACGTACTCCACCTTCACGCCGAGCGATTTAGCTAGCGCCTCCGTCATGTCGACGTCGATACCTTCGAACTGGCCATCCGACTTATAGAAGGAGTAAGGCTTGTAGTCGCCGGTCGTGCAGGCGCGCAACGTGCCGCGAGCGAGAATGTCGTCGAGTCGCGAAGCGGCCGCGGCGGGGGCGCTGGTCTGCGCGTTGGCCGCGCCTGCGTAAATCAGAGCGCCGGCCAGGGCGCCGAGCAATGCGATTGCTGCCTTGTTCATGGAGTCTCCTTGGTTGTTTCGTCGTTGTTTGATAAGACCGTCGGATGATAGCCAGGCAATTTTCCCTTGAACATCGGCCGTTCGGCCAGGTCATGACGCGGCGGACGGTAGGCCCACAACCGCGGGATAAGCGGCCGCGACCGATCCGGGCGACAGTTATTGCCCGCATCGAGCACGATGCGGCGAGCCGGCTCCGGTAAAATGCCCCTTTGCTCTCAGTCGTACGCAACGTGGCCCATACCCTCCTGAACGACACCTTCCTGCGCGCGCTGCTGCGCCAGCCGACCGACTACACCCCTGTCTGGCTGATGCGGCAAGCCGGTCGCTACCTGCCGGAATACAACGCCACGCGCGGCCGCGCGGGCAGTTTCCTGGCTCTCGCCAAGAACCCGGCGTTCGCGACGGAAGTCACGCTGCAGCCGCTCGAGCGTTATCCGCTCGACGCCGCGATTCTCTTCTCCGACATCCTCACGGTGCCCGACGCGATGGGCCTCGGCCTCGAATTCGTGACCGGCGAAGGGCCGCAATTCGCCCGGCCGGTGCGCACGGAAGCCGACGTGGCGCGCCTCGCGGTGCCGGATATCGACGCCACGTTGCGCTACGTGACCGACGCCGTGCGCGAAATCCGCACCGCGCTCACCGACGCGCAAGGCCGTCAACGCGTGCCGCTGATCGGCTTTTCCGGCAGCCCGTGGACGCTCGCGTGTTACATGGTCGAAGGTAGCGGCTCAGCGGACTTCCGCACCGTCAAGTCGATGCTGTATGCGCGCCCGGACCTGATGCATCGCATTCTCGACATCAACGCAAAATCTGTTGCGGCGTATCTGAATGCGCAGATCGAAGCCGGCGCGCAGGCGGTGATGATTTTCGACACGTGGGGCGGAGCGCTGGCCGACGGTGCGTATCAACGTTTTTCACTGCATTACATTCAGCAAGTGGTGGCCCAGTTGAAGCGCGAGCACGACGGCGAGAAAGTGCCGGTGATCACCTTCACGAAAGGCGGCGGCCTGTGGCTCGACGAAATCGCGGATACCGGCGTGGACGCGGTCGGGCTCGATTGGACCGTCAACCTGCGCAAGGCACGCGAGCGCGTGGGCAGCAAGGTCGCGCTTCAGGGCAATATCGATCCGTCGGTGCTGTTCGCGCCGCCGGCTTCGATCCGCATGGAAGCCCGCGCCGTGCTCGACAGTTTCGGCAACCATCCGGGCCACGTTTTCAACCTCGGCCACGGCATCTCGCAGTTCACGCCGCCGGAAAACGTCGCCGAACTCGTGGACGAAGTGCACCGTCATAGCCGTGCAATTCGCAGTGGCGCTCATGCACCAGCATGAAGCCGTAATCGTTGCCATTTTTGTTGCAGCGCAATGAACTGGGCTCTCGACCTAAGGGAAAGTTCGGGGGCAAGAGGCCGTCAGTTGGCGATCTTGCGGTTGTCAAGACTTGACTTATACACATTCATTGCGCTGCGGCGCGGTAGAAGCTTTCGTCGCCCGCCAGCCCTTGCACATCGCGGGCGCATTTGATCCAAGCCTTATCTGGCAAGGGTTTCGCGGGGCCGCCGTGGAGTGTGCGGAATCCCACAGAAGGCCGCTGCGACGCGGCTTCCAGCCCTTCGAGGCAAAGTTCTCAACAAAGTTATCCACAGCCAGAGAGCCGGGTGCAATTGTTCTGCGGAATCCAAAACTTAGCGGCGAAGTTGAAGCTTTACCTTAACTTCGAAGAGTTCGCTGTCTGCCGACGCGACGCGACCATGCGGCATTCGGCCGCGTCGCTTCAATCATTCTGCATAGCCGCGTGAGCGAAGTATTCGTTCGTGTCGCGCTGGATCATCCGCTGCCGACCCTGTTCGACTATCGCTGCGACACACCCGAGGCGGTCGCGCCGGGCGTGCTGGTGAGTGTGCCGTTCGGCAAGCGTCATGTGGTGGGGCTCGTTTGCGAAGTGGTTGCTCACAGCGACGTGCCGGCCGACCGTCTGCGGGATTTGCATGGCGTCTGCACCGCTTGCCCGCCGTTGTCGCCGCACTGGCTGGGTTTGGCCGCCTTCGCCGCCGACTATTACCAGCGTGGCCTCGGCGAAGTGGCGCTGCCCGCGCTGCCGCAGGCGCTCCGCGACGCCTCACGCTGGGCGCGCCTGTTCGCGCCCGAGGAACGTTACCGAATGACGCCCGAGGGTCGTCGCGCATTGCCCGATGCGTTGCCCGCGCGCGCCAGCGCGCTGAGAAAGTTGGCCCAGGCGCTGGCCGACGCCGAATCCCTGCTTGCCGCGGATGCCCGCGCGCTTCATCCCAAGGCCATCGCCACGCTGAACGCATGGCAAGCGGAAGGCTGGGTCGCACTGGACGTCATCGAAGCCGCCGCGGTGCTTGCGCCGTCTTCCGCCGACGCGCCGGCGCCCCTGCTGCCTACCCTCACCGACGAACAGTCGGCCGCCGTGGACGCGATCCGCGACGCGAACGGTTTCGCGCCCTTCCTGCTGCACGGCGTGACGGGTAGCGGCAAGACCGAGGTGTATCTGCGTGCGCTCGCCGAGATTCTCGCCGCGAAGCCCGACGCCCAGGCGCTCGTCCTCGTGCCCGAAATCAATCTGACGCCGCAGTTCGAGGCGGCTTTCCGTGCGCGCTTCGCCGCCCTGGAAGGCACGTCGATCGTCACGCTGCACAGCGGTCTCGCCGAGGGCGAACGCGCGCGCAACTGGTTCGCCGCGCACACCGGACGCGCGCGCATCGTGCTCGGCACACGGCTGGCGGTGCTCGCGTCGTTGCCGAAGCTCGCAATCATCGTCGTCGACGAGGAGCACGATCCGGCCTACAAACAACAGGAAGGTTTGCGCTATTCGGCGCGCGATCTGGCGATCTATCGCGCCAAGCAACTCGGTTTGCCGGTCGTGCTCGGTTCGGCCACGCCGTCGCTGGAGAGCTGGTGGCAGGCCGATCAAGGCCGCTACAAGCGCCTCACGTTGTCGCGCCGCGCGGTCGCCGATGCCGTGCTGCCGACCGTCAAACTGATCGATCTAGAAGAAGAGCGCCGCCGCGGGCGGGCCTCGGTGGAGGGATTGTCTGGGCCGCTGATCGCCGCTTTGAAGGCGCGGCTCGAGCGCGGCGAGCAAAGCCTCGTGTTTCTCAACCGGCGCGGCTATGCGCCGCAACTCGCCTGCGACGCCTGCGGCTGGGTCGCCGGCTGTCCGCGTTGCAGCGCTTACGTGGTGTTGCACAAGCCCGAACGCGCACTGCGCTGCCATCATTGCGGCTGGGAATCGCGCATTCCGCGCTCGTGTCCGGATTGCGGCAACGTCGACATCGCGCCGATGGGACGCGGCACGCAACGCGTCGAGGAAACGCTGGCGAGCGCGGTCCCCGGCGCCCGTGTGCTGCGTATCGACGCCGACAGCACGCGCCGCAAAGGCAGCGCCCAAGCGCTGTTCTCCGACGTACATGCGGGCGAAGTCGACATCCTCGTCGGCACGCAAATGATCGCGAAGGGTCACGACTTCCAGCGCGTGTCGCTGGTCGGCGTGTTGAACGCCGACACCGCGCTGTTCTCACACGACTTCCGTGCGAGCGAACGCCTCTTCGCGCAGTTGATGCAGGTGAGCGGCCGCGCTGGCCGCGCCGGTTTGCCCGGCGAGGTGCTGGTGCAAACGCGCTATCCGCGCCACGCGCTGTACCACGCGCTCGGGCGGCATGACTACGTCGGCTTCGCCAATTCCACGCTGGCCGAGCGGCGCGACGCGCACTTGCCGCCGTTCGTCTATCAGGCGTTGCTGCGCGCCGAAGGGCGCACGCTCGAAGCCGCGCTCGCGTTTCTTCAACAGGCCGCCGCGGCGCTCACGGAGATTCCGGCGGCCGAACGCGTGACGGTTTATGACGCCGTGCCGCTCACCATCGTCAAGGTGATGCACGTGCATCGCGCGCAGTTGCTGATCGAAAGCGCATCGCGGGCCGCGTTGCAGGCCACCTTGCGCGCATGGCAGCCGCTGCTGCGCGGAATGAAAGGCGTGTTGCACTGGAATCTCGAAGTCGACCCGCTCGACATCTGACACCGGCCGGCAGGCGTCGTCGTCAATATCGCCAGCGGCTGCGCGCGGTTCGCGCACGGGTTCGCACCGTATTGGAATAGCTCGGGACAGGGCTCGCAACGGACGTGGCCGTCCGCCTCGCCAGCACCGCCGACGCACGCGAGGCAGCGTGTGCGCCCCGCTGCGCAAGCTGCCGGTATCGCGCCGAAGATCGATATTCACTCGAGCAGAGCATGCCGGTCTCGCTGTTTCGGGTTCGGATCGCGCGAGCGTGGAGGACAGGCGGCGTTGCCGTCTGCATGACCCGCCCGTGTCGGCCGGCGACGCGCTCGCCTAGTTCAAGCCGGTCTTTCCCAACTGAGGGGCGCACACCCGTTCGCCGCCAAACGCCAACCCGGCGGTGCGTTCCATGCTCGCTTCGCTGTCAGTCGGAAGACCGGCGCCGCTATGTCGATCGCGAGTCGCCGGGCGGCTTCGCTCTTAATCGTTCAGCGCGGCCCGCGCATCGCCCGCCGATGCACGCGAAGCCGGGCGCGTGCGTGCGTTGGAGACCCGCTTGCCCGAGCCGCCCGTCGCGCCGCGAATGAACAGCACCGCGCAAGTCGCGCACATCATCCAGATGCCCAATACCACCAGCCACTTTTCCATTTCCCGAGTCCTCTGAAACCCCGTACTGTTTTTGTGTGCGTGCCGTGAGGCCCGCCTCCGCTGTGTCCTGTATAACGGCACGCGCAGTGACTCTGATAAGGGTAAATGCAAAAAGAAACACGCCAGGGAAAGTACTGAGCGCCACCGCCGTTGCCGCGCGCCGCCCCATCGCGCGGAAACCCCCGCCGTACAGGGCTTTTAAAGAGGTGCAACCATCCGTCGAGCAGGGTTGCACCTTTTTTTTGGGAAGCGTAGGATTCGCTCAACTTTTAGTCTTTCGCCAGCGCGATTCGTCTGGTATCCGAAGAAGGAAACATGGCTAGCACCACCCTTGGCGTCAAGGTCGACGACCTCCTGCGTTCCCGGCTGAAAGATGCCGCCACCCGCCTCGAACGCACTCCGCACTGGCTGATCAAGCAGGCGATCTTCGCGTACCTCGAAAAGATCGAGCACGGCCAGTTGCCTCCCGAACTGTCGGGCGCAACCGGTTCGGCCGACCTGGCCGACGGCGTTGCGGTCGAAAACGACGAAGACGGTGCCTCGCACCCGTTCCTCGAGTTCGCGCAAAACGTGCAGCCGCAATCGGTGCTGCGCGCGGCGATCACCGCCGCATACCGCCGTCCCGAGCCGGAGTGCGTGCCCTTCCTGCTCGGTCAGGCGCGCGTGCCGGCCAATCTCGCGGGCGACGTGCAAACCATGGCCGGCAAGCTCGTCGAGGCGCTGCGCACCAAGAGCAAGGGCGGCGGCGTCGAAGGGCTGATCCACGAATTCTCGCTGTCGAGCCAGGAAGGCGTGGCGCTGATGTGTCTCGCCGAAGCGCTGCTGCGCATTCCCGACCGCGCCACGCGCGACGCGCTGATCCGCGACAAGATCAGCAAGGGCGACTGGAAATCGCACGTCGGCCAGGCGCCGTCGCTGTTCGTCAACGCCGCCACCTGGGGCTTGATGATCACCGGCAAGCTGGTGACGACCAATAGCGAAACGAACCTTTCGTCGGCGCTCACCCGTTTGATCGGCAAGGGCGGCGAGCCGTTGATCCGAAAGGGCGTCGACATGGCGATGCGTCTGATGGGCGAGCAATTCGTCACGGGCGAGAACATTTCCGAGGCGCTCGCCAACAGCCGCAAGTACGAAGCGCGTGGCTTTCGCTACTCGTACGACATGCTCGGCGAAGCCGCCACCACCGAAGCCGACGCGCAGCGCTACTACGCGTCGTACGAACAGGCGATCCACGCAATCGGCAAGGCCGCCGGCGGCCGCGGCATCTACGAAGGCCCGGGTATCTCGATCAAGCTCTCGGCGCTGCACGCACGCTACTCGCGCTCGCAGCAGGAGCGCACGATGAGCGAACTGCTGCCGCGCGTGCGCTCGCTGGCGATCCTCGCGCGCCGCTACGACATCGGCCTGAACATCGACGCCGAAGAAGCCGACCGCCTCGAAATCTCGCTCGATCTGCTCGAGGCGTTGTGCTTCGATCCCGAACTGGCCGGCTGGAACGGCATCGGTTTCGTGGTGCAGGCGTATCAGAAGCGCTGCCCGTTCGTGATCGACTACATCGTCGATCTGGCGCGCCGCAGCCGTCACCGGATCATGGTGCGCCTCGTGAAGGGCGCGTACTGGGACACCGAAATCAAGCGCGCGCAAGTGGACGGCCTCGAAGGCTATCCGGTCTACACGCGCAAGATCTATACGGACGTGTCGTATCTCGCCTGCGCGAAGAAGCTGCTCGGCGCGCCGGACGCGGTTTATCCGCAGTTCGCCACGCACAACGCGCATACGCTTTCGGCGATCTATTACCTCGCGGGCAACAACTACTATCCCGGCCAGTACGAGTTCCAATGCCTGCACGGCATGGGCGAGCCGCTCTACGAGGAAGTCACCGGCCGCGACAAGCTGAACCGTCCGTGCCGCGTGTATGCGCCGGTCGGCACGCACGAAACGCTGCTCGCGTACCTCGTGCGCCGTCTGCTTGAAAACGGCGCGAACACGTCGTTCGTGAACCGCATCGCCGATGAAAACGTCGCGATCAAGGACCTGATCGCCGACCCCGTCGAGGAAGCATCGAAGATCGTGCCGCTCGGCGCGCCGCACGCGAAGATTCCGCTGCCGCGCCACCTGTTCGGTTCGGAGCGGCTCAATTCGATGGGCCTCGATCTGTCGAACGAGCATCGGCTGGCGTCGTTGTCCTCAGCGTTGCTCGCGAGCGCGCATCATCCGTGGCGCGCCGCGCCGATGCTCGACGACAACGAAATCGCCGTGGCTACCCGTGGTGTCGCACGCGACGTGCGCAATCCGGCGGATCACCGCGATCTCGTCGGCACGGTGATCGAAGCAACCTCGGAACACGTGAGCGCGGCCCTGGCGCACGCGGTTGCCGCCGCGCCGATCTGGCAGGCCACGCCGGTCGACGCGCGCGCCGATTGCCTCGCGCGTGCCGCCGACCTGCTCGAAGCGCAGATGCACACGCTGATGGGCCTGGTCGTGCGCGAAGCGGGCAAATCGCTGGCGAACGCGGTGTCGGAAATCCGGGAAGCGATCGACTTCCTGCGCTATTACTCCACGCAGATCCGCAGCGAATTTTCCAACGACACGCACCGTCCGCTCGGTCCTGTCGTCTGTATCAGCCCGTGGAACTTCCCGCTGGCGATTTTCATGGGCCAGGTGGCCGCGGCGCTCGCCGCCGGCAACACGGTGCTCGCGAAACCGGCCGAGCAAACGCCGCTGATCGCCGCGCAAGCCGTGCGCATTTTGCGCGAAGCCGGCGTGCCGACGGGCGCGGTGCAACTGCTGCCGGGCGATGGCGAAACGGTCGGCGCTGCACTGGTCGCCGATCCGCGCACGCGCGCCGTGATGTTCACCGGCTCGACCGAAGTCGCGCGGCTGATCAACAAGACGCTGTCGAATCGCCTCGATCCCGAAGGCAAGCCGATTCCGCTGATCGCCGAAACCGGCGGCCAGAATGCGATGATCGTCGACTCGTCGGCGCTCGCCGAGCAGGTGGTGGCGGACGTGCTGCAATCGTCGTTCGACTCCGCCGGTCAACGGTGTTCCGCGCTGCGCGTTCTTTGTCTGCAAGACGACGTCGCGGACCGCACGCTCGAGATGCTGACGGGCGCGATGCGCGAACTGGCCGTGGGCAATCCCGATCGCCTGTCGATCGACGTGGGACCCGTAATCGACCTCGACGCGAAGCGCGGCATCGACGCGCATATCGCGGCGATGCGCGAGAAAGGCCGCAAGGTCGAGCAACTGCCGATGCCGGAAGGCGGCGCGCAAGGCACCTTCGTGCCGCCGACGCTGATCGAGCTCGACAGCATCGACGAACTCAAGCGCGAAGTGTTCGGCCCGGTGCTGCACGTGGTGCGCTACCGCCGCAGCCAACTGGACAAGCTGCTCGAACAGATCCGCGCGACGGGTTATGGCCTCACGCTCGGCATTCATACGCGCATCGACGAAACCATCGCTCACGTGATCGGCCGTGCGCATGTCGGCAACATCTACGTGAACCGTAACGTGATCGGCGCGGTGGTCGGCGTGCAGCCGTTCGGCGGCGAGGGCTTGTCCGGCACGGGACCGAAGGCGGGCGGCGCGCTGTATTTGCAGCGTTTGCTGGCGACGCGTCCGGCCGGCTTGCCGAAGTCGCTCGCGCAGGCGCTGGTCGCGGATGCACCGAAGGCTGCCGAAAACAGCGACAATCCGTCCGCCGCATTGACCGCGCTGCGCGACTGGCTGATCGACGAACGCGAGCCGCAACTGGCCGCACGCTGCGACGGTTATCTGTCGCATATGCCGGCGGGCGCGACCGCGGTATTGTCGGGGCCCACCGGCGAGCGCAACACCTACACGCTGGGCGCGCGCGGCACGGTGCTGTGTGTCGCGTCGACGGCGAGCGGCGCGCGCGTGCAGTTCGCCGCGGCGCTGGCTACGGGAAATCGCGCCTTGTTCGACGGCGCGGCTGGTGAACAATTGGTGTCGCGGCTGCCCGCGCCGCTCAAGCCGTATGCGAGCGTGAAGAAAAGCGCCGATACGCCTTTCGACGCCGTGCTGTTCGAAGGCGACAGCGACGAACTGCTGACGCTGGTGAAGGAAGTCGCCAAGCGTCCTGGGCCGATCGTCTCGGTGCAGGGTGTCGCGGCGGGTGCGCTGGAAAGCGGCGACGAGGACTACGCGCTCGAGCGTCTGTTGACGGAACGCTCGGTCAGCGTGAATACGGCGGCAGCCGGCGGTAATGCGAATTTGATGACGATCGGCTGAGCGAACCTCGTCGATTCCCTCAATAAAACGGAAGCGGTACGGCGACCCCGAAACCGCTCCATCCACACCTGGTACCAAGGAGAAGCTATGCAACACAAGATGAAACAGCTGGCAGGCGCAGCGCTGGTTGCGGCAATGTCGCTGGCGGGGACGGCCAACGCTCAATCGACGGAAGACGTGAAGATCGGCTTCGCCGGTCCGATGACGGGCGCGCAGGCGCACTACGGCAAGGACTTCCAGAACGGCATCACGCTGGCGGTGGAAGACATGAACGCGACCAAGCCGGTGATCGGCGGCAAGCAGGTTCGCTTCGTGCTGGATTCGGCCGACGACCAGGCCGACCCGCGCACCGGCACGACCGTCGCGCAGAAGCTGGTGGACGACGGCATCAAGGGCATGCTCGGCCACTTCAATTCGGGCACCACGATTCCGGCTTCGCGCATTTACGCGAACGCGGGCATCCCCGAAATCGCCATGGCGACGGCGCCGGAATACACGCAGCAAGGCTTCAAGACCACCTTCCGCATGATGACGTCCGACACGCAGCAAGGTTCGGTCGCCGGCACGTTCGCGGTGAAGACCCTCGGCATGAAGAAGATCGTGATCGTCGACGACCGCACGGCCTACGGCCAGGGTCTCGCCGATCAGTTCGAAAAGGCCGCGAAGGCCGCCGGCGGCACGATCGTCGATCGTGAGTTCACGAACGACAAGGCCGTGGACTTCAAGTCGATCCTGACCAAGCTGAAGTCGGCCAACCCCGACCTGATCTATTACGGCGGCGCGGATTCGCAAGCGGCGCCGATGGTCAAGCAGATGAAGGCGCTCGGCATCAAGGCGCCGCTGATGGGCGGTGAAATGGTCCACACGCCGACGTTCATCAAGCTCGCGGGCGACGCGGCGAACGGCACGGTGGCATCGCTCGCCGGCTTGCCGCTGGAAGAAATGCCGGGCGGCAAGGACTACGTCGCGAAGTACAAGAAGCGTTTCAACGAAGACGTGCAAACGTATTCGCCGTACGCCTACGACGGTGCAATGGCGATGTTCGACGCGATGAAGAAGGCGAACTCGACCGATCCGGCCAAGTACCTGCCGGTGCTCGCCAAGACCTCGATGCCGGCGGTGACGTCGGCGAACCTTGCGTACGACAGCAAGGGCGACCTGAAGAACGGCGGCATCACGCTGTACAAGGTTGTCGACGGCAAGTGGACGACGCTGCAAAGCGTGGGCGGGAAGTAAGCACGGTTTTGCTGCTTGTTTCGACGGTCATGGGAACCCCGCTTCGGCGGGGTTTTTTTATGGTGGCCGGACACATGACGGGCTTGAGTTCCCGTAGGTCGCCTTCTCCCGAAAAAAAGTTCATCGACAATGCGTTGGGAGGCGCGAAATCAACACCGCGCGTTTCGTACGAGAGGCGTCGTATAATGGGAGGTGCGGTTGTCGATACCAGGCAAATACAGGCAAGTGAAGCGGGCAGTCATTGCTGCACTCAGGTCGGGGCGGTTTCAGCATGAGGCCCGATCTGGCATCAATGTGAAAAACCTTTTGTCGACTGGACAAATCAGCGCTCAGTTCGTCGAGGCCCTCATCACCCGTAGCGACGGCACGCAATATCGCTCGTCACCTCACCACAGCATTGCGTCGATTGATGTCCATATCATCGAATCCGGCGGCTGGTACGTGAAGTTTTACTTCGTGGGCGATCCGGAAACCGTGTTTATCAGCGTGCATCAGTGAGTTAAGCCATGAAGATGAAACTGTACGAGGAAGGCGACAAAAGCAGGGCGATCTGCAGCCATTGCAAGCAGCTCGTGAGCACGACGTTCGCCCGGCGTGACGTGCCATTCAGCGACGGCAAAGGCGAGGTGAAGAACATCCTCGCGGCGGTGTGCAACGTGTGCGACCGGGTCGTGGCGGTTCCCGCGCAGTCCACGCCGGCTATTCGGGAAGCGCGGCAGAAGGAAGTCAGACCGATCGAGGCCCAATTGCCGGCCATCTATCTGGACATTCTCGACCTGGCCGCTTATATGGTGGACGGCGCGAGTTCAACCGAGTTTCGCAAGGTGCTCATGACGCTTTATTTGCATCGGTTTGCATCCGGCGAATATCCGCGCGCAAGGCTGATAAAGGCGCATCGGTCGGCGTCTGAGCGTTTCAAGGAGCGCCGCGGCGCGGCACGCCGGCGCCTTTCGATGAAAGTGACGCCTCGCATCGCCGAAGATTTGAAGACGTTGATGCACGACACAGACATGAGCCAGACTGAAGTCATCAAGTCTGTCATCTATCAAATTCAAGCCGACGTGATCGAATCGCACAAGCCGGCACTGATGAAGGAACTGGGCGCGTTGTCGGTGATATACGCATAGCCCATGTGCTGTATGCCCGGGCGAAATGCCCAGCGGGTCACGTTGAGCCGCTGCGCATCCCCCACAAGCCCCCAGCCCCTCACTCGCCGCGCAGCTTCCTCCCCTGCTCCCGAATCTGCTCCAACGTCGCGCCCGGCGTGCTCGCCTCCTGCGGCATCCGAATCTCGATCAACGCCGCGCGTTTCGCCTCCATTGCCCGATGCAGCGCCGGAATGAATTCGTCGGTGCGCGTCACCGTTTCGCCATGCGCGCCGAACGAGCGCGCGAACGCCGCGAAATCCGGGTTCGTCAGCCCCGTGCCGTGCACGCGATTCGGATAGTGCCGTTCCTGATGCATGCGGATCGTGCCGAAGTGACCATTGTTCACGACGATGAAAATCACATGCAGGTCGTACTGCATCGCGGTGGCCAACTCCTGCGCGGACATCATGAAGCAGCCGTCGCCCGCAAGCGCCACCACGGCACGCTGTGGATACATCGACTTGGCCGCGATCGCCGCCGGCACGCCGTAGCCCATCGCGCCGCTCGTCGGCGCGAGTTGCGAACGATAGTGGCGATACGAAAAATGCCGATGCAGCCACGTCGCGTAATTGCCCGCGCCGTTGGTGAGAATCGCGTCTTCCGGCAGATGCGCGCGCAATTGCTCGATCACTTCGCCCATTTGCACGTCGCCGGGAATCGGGCGCGGCTTGCGCCACTCCAGATACGCGCGATGCGCTTCTTCCGCCGCTCCGCTCCACGGCAACGCATCCGCCGATGAAGGCTGCAACGCCGCAAGCATCGCCGCCAGTTCCGGCATGCCCGAGACGATCGGCAAGTCGGCGGCGTACACACGCCCCAGCTCTTCCGCGCCTTGATGCACGTGCACCAGCGTCTGCTTCGTCTTGGGAATGTCGAGCAGCGTGTAGCCGTTCGTCGTTGCCTCGCCTAGCCGCGGACCGAACGTGAGCAGCAAATCCGCATCGCGGATACGCTGCGCCAGCGCCGGATTGATGCCGAGGCCGACGTCGCCGGCATAGTTCGGGTGTTCATTGTCGAGCGTGTCCTGGAAGCGGAACGCCAAGCCGACCGGCAGCCGCCAGTTCTCGACGAAGCGTTGCAGATCCACGCACGCCTCAGGTGTCCAGCCGCTGCCGCCCGCGATCAGCATCGGCCGTTGCGCGCGTTCGAGCAACTCGCGCAGCTTCTCGATTTGCGCGGCCGACGGCGATGCCGCCACGCGTTGATAAGCCGGCGCGCCGGCGACGAGCGCACAGGCATCGCTCAATACGTCTTCCGGCAACGACAGTACGACCGGCCCGGGCCGTCCCGATGTCGCGGCATGGAACGCATGACTGAGATATTCGGGAATGCGCGTGGCATCGTCGATTTGCGCGACCCACTTCGCCATCTGACCGAACATGCGCCGGTAGTCGATCTCCTGAAAGGCCTCGCGATCCAGATGCCCGCGCGCGCACTGGCCGATCAGCAGAATCATCGGCGTGGAATCCTGAAACGCGGTGTGCACGCCGATCGACGCATGCGTCGCCCCCGGCCCGCGCGTGACGATCGCCACGCCAGGGCGGCCGGTCAATTTGCCGACGGCCTCGGCCATGTTCGCCGCGGCCGCTTCGTGACGGCAGACGATGGTTTGAATGCGCTCGGTTTCGTCGTGCAGCGAATCGAGAACAGCGAGAAAGCTCTCACCTGGTACGCAGAAAACACGTTCGACGCCGTGCGTCAGCAAGGCATCGACGATGAGACGCGCGCCGGTGGCGTGCGCGGCGGCGGAAGAGTCAGAAGCGAGCGGCATTGCGATGAAGCCTCCAGGCATTGCGATGGGTGCGATCGGGTTTGCCGCATCCGGCTTGATCAAGCCAAATGCGCGAACCGACAGCTTACGCCGAGCGCGCATGCGATGCCACGATTCGGCGCGAGCGGCGAAGCGCCGACGGCGCGGCAATAAAAACGCGGGCCGTGGCCCGCGTCGTCCTTCGCCTTAAAGCGCCGCGTTCAGCACTCGACGATATTCACCGCCAACCCGCCGCGCGACGTTTCCTTGTACTTGGTCTTCATATCCGCGCCGGTTTCGCGCATGGTCTTGATCACCGAATCGAGCGATACGTAATGACTGCCGTCGCCGCGCAAAGCCATGCGCGCCGCGTTGACCGCCTTCACCGAGGCCATCGCATTGCGCTCGATACACGGAATCTGCACCATGCCGCCGACCGGATCGCACGTCAGCCCGAGATTGTGTTCCATGCCGATTTCCGCCGCGTTCTCGACCTGCCTGGGCGTGCCGCCCATCACGGCGGCGAGCGCGCCGGCCGCCATCGAACAGGCGACGCCGACCTCGCCCTGGCACCCCACTTCCGCGCCCGAAATCGACGCGTTCAGCTTGTACAGAATGCCGATCGCCGCCGCTGTCATCAGGAAGTCGATCACGCCCTGCTGATTCGAGCCTGGCATGAAGCGCGTGTAGTAATGCAGCACCGCCGGAATGATGCCGGCCGCGCCGTTGGTCGGCGCGGTGACGACACGCCCGCCCGCCGCGTTTTCTTCGTTCACCGCGATCGCGTACAGATTGATCCAGTCGACCATCGACAGCGGATCGCGCAGCGCAAGCTCGGGATTGCCGGACAGCGCGCGATACAACTGCGGCGCGCGGCGCTTCACCTGGAACGGGCCGGGCAGATTGCCGTCGGCGTCCGGGTTGTTGATGCCGCAACCGCGCGCCACGCACGACTGCATCACGTCCCAGATCTTCAGCAGGCCCGCGCGCGTCTCTTCTTCCGTGTGCCACACGCGTTCGTTTTCCCACATCAATTGCGCGATGCTCTTGCCGGTCGACTCGCACAGCGCGAGCAACTCGTTGCCGCTGCGAAACGAATGCGGCAATTGGTCGACGGCGCTCAGCACCTTGGTATTCGGCGCGCCGGCCGTCACCACGAAACCGCCGCCCACCGACAGATACGTCGACTCGCGCAACGTCTCGCCTTGCGCATCGAACGCGCGCAGCGTCAGGCCGTTCGGATGCTCGGCCAGCGCCTGGCGATAAAACGAAATATGGTCTTTCTGCACGAACGGCACCTCGTGCGTGCCGAGCAAGGCGAGCTTGCGCGAGCTTCGCACCGCGTCGAGCCGCTCTGCGATCGTGTCCGGGTCGACGGTGTCGGGCGCGTCGCCCATCAGGCCGAGCATCACGCCGCGATCCGTGCCGTGGCCCTTGCCGGTCGCGCCGAGCGATCCATACAAGTCCACTTTCACCGAGGCGGTCGCATCGAGCAGCCCATCGCGTTCGAGCCCCTGAACGAACATCAGCGCCGCGCGCATCGGCCCGACCGTATGCGAGCTGGACGGACCAATGCCGATTTTGAAGAGGTCGAACACGCTGACTGCCATTACTGCTCCTGCTGATGGAAAGTTGGTTTAGCGCGCCGACAGCGGCAAACACACGGCGAGCCATGCGGGCGGCGTCGGTGCGAGCTGTAGCGCGATCGGCGTATAGCGTCCGTCGAGACGCGCCGCCAGGTGAAACAGTTCGGTCGCGTTCTTCGGATCCCATTGGCCCGAATAGCCCGGCAAGCCGGCCTCGCGACGTTTCGCATCGAACGGGACGCTCGAACGCACGAATTCCTCATGCGTCTTGCTGCCGTCCGCATACGGCGTGAGCCAGTTAAGCGCGGCTTGCAGCGACGCGCCGTTCAGCCCCTTCTCCGGCAGCCAGTTGCGGTTGTGGCGGCGGGCGGACAGCGCGGCCGTGACGAGCGGCTGCAAGTCGTAGGTGACGTAGTGCAGCGCGTCGCGTTCGCCGAAATCGACGGTCGATCCGTCCGGCGCGATGTTGTCGCCGATATGCTCGACGAACAGACGTTGGGCCGCGTTGATCATCTTGCGGTTGTCGAGCGTGAACGCGGCCATTGCGATCAGCTTGATCCGGTGGCTCTGCCAGTTGTTCCGGTAGGTGCCCTTCAACGGACGCGGCTGCGCGTCGATCTGCTCGATGTAGCCGTTCGCGAGTTTCGTCAGAAAGGCCATCGACGCGTTGCGCGTTTTCACGGGCAGCGCGCTCGCGGTCATGTCGTAGGCGAGGATCAGGCCTTCGAAACGCGTTTCGTCGATCGGGTTGAAACCCGGTTGATACGTCGTGACCCACGCGAACAGCAAGCGGTCGACGAGCTTGAGATAACGGTCGTCGCTGGTGGCGCGCCACGCGAGCGCGGCGTCGCGCAAAAGATCGAGATCCTTCTCCGCCTCGACGCTTTGATCGTAGATGCCTTCATGCGGCAGCGAACCTTCGGTGTGCAGCCTGGCCTGCGCATGCGGCGGGTCGTTCAGATGCGCCAGCACGTTGCTCACCAGCGCCTTCACGCCAGGATCGGCGTTCGTGCGTTCACTGGTTTGCAGCGCGGGCGCTGCACAAAAATTCATCGCGGCCTGCGCTTGCCCGAGCGGCAGCAGCACGGCTGCGCCAGCCAGCCAGAGCGCCCACGCCTGCTGCCGCATGTGGGTTCGCCTTGCTTCGGCCCGGCTTTGCATCAATCGCACCTTTCGCGCCATGCGAAACTCCTCGTTAGGCTGATTCGGTGTGTGATGTTAGCCGTTTGCGGCCATGAACGACAGAAGCGCGGACGGCGCCGCGCACCGCCCGCCTACGGCCCGCGGACAGTGCGCGGGCAACTCGCCCTTACTCGTAGTCCGCGACCGGCACGCACGAACAGAACAGATTGCGGTCGCCGTACACGTTGTCCGCGCGGCCCACCGGCGGCCAGTACTTCTTCGCGATCAGCGTGGGCAGCGGATATGCGGCGGTTTCGCGCGCATACGCATGCGTCCATTCGTTGGCGATGACCACCGCCGCCGTATGCGGCGCGTGCTTGAGCGGATTGTCCTCGCGGTCGGAGCGGCCGTCTTCGACCGCGCGGATTTCCTCGCGGATCGCGATCATCGCTTCGATGAAGCGGTCGAGTTCTTCCTTCGACTCCGATTCGGTCGGCTCGACCATCAACGTGCCCGGCACCGGGAAGCTCATGGTCGGCGCGTGGAAACCGTAGTCGGCGAGGCGCTTGGCGACGTCGTCGACGGTGATGCCGCTCGTCTCCTTGATGGGACGCAGATCGAGAATGCACTCGTGCGCGACCAGTCCACCCGGGCCCGAATACAGCACCGGATAATGCGGCGCGAGTTTCTTCGCGACGTAGTTCGCATTGAGAATCGCGGTTTCGGTGGCGGCCGTGAGATTCTTCGCGCCCATCATCGCGATGTACATCCACGAGATCGGCAGAATCGACGCGGAGCCATACGGCGCGCCCGACACCGCGCCGATGCCGTTCGGCGCGCGCTCATAACCCGACGAAATCTGGTTCGGCAGAAACTGCGCGAGATGCGCGCCGACCGCGACCGGACCGACGCCCGGTCCGCCGCCGCCGTGCGGAATGCAGAAAGTCTTGTGCAGGTTCAGGTGCGAGACGTCGCCGCCGAACTGGCCCGGCGCGGTCAAGCCGACCATTGCGTTCATGTTCGCGCCGTCCACGTAAACCTGGCCGCCGTGCGCGTGCACGATCTCGCAGATTTCACGCACGTTCTGCTCGAACACGCCGTGCGTGGACGGGTACGTGATCATGATCGCCGCGAGCTTGTCGGCGTGTTGACCGGCCCTCTTCTTCAGGTCTTCGATATCGACGTTGCCTTGCGCGTCGCAGGCGACCACCACGACCTGCATGCCGGCCATTTGCGCCGATGCCGGGTTGGTGCCGTGCGCCGAAGCCGGAATCAGGCACACGTTGCGATGCGCTTCGCCGCGCGACGCGTGATAAGCGTGGATGATCAACAGACCCGCGTACTCGCCTTGCGAACCCGCATTCGGTTGCAGCGACACCGCGGCGTAACCGGTGGCCGCGACCAGCATTGCTTCGAGCTGATCGATCATCTCGCGGTAGCCGACGGTTTGCTCGGCCGGCGCGAACGGATGGATCTGACCGAATTCGGGCCACGTGACCGGCAGCATTTCGGAGGTCGCGTTCAGCTTCATCGTGCACGAGCCGAGCGGGATCATCGAGCGGTCGAGCGCGAGGTCCTTGTCCGCCAGGCTGCGCAGATAGCGCAGCATTTCCGTTTCCGAATGATGGCGATTGAATACGTGATGCGTGAGATACGCGCTAGTGCGTTCCAGCGCGGCCGGCACCGAGGCGGCGTTCGACGCGGCGACGGCCGCATCGAGCGCATCGATTTGCGGTACGTCGCTGACGAAGGCCGCTTGCGCGAACACCGCGAGCAGGTCGGCCAGATCGCGGCGCGAAGTGGTTTCGTCGATCGACAGGCCGACTTGCGTGTCGCTCACGCGGCGCAGATTGATGCGCCTCGCGGTTGCGGCGTCGTGCAGCGCTTGCGTGCGCGCGCCGGTTTCGAACGTCAGCGTGTCAAAGAAGGTTTCGTTGACGAGCGTGTAGCCGAGTTGCTTCGCGCCCTCAGCCAGCAGCGCGGCGATGCGATTCACGCGCAGCGCGATCGTCTTGAGACCGTGCGGCCCGTGATACACCGCGTACATGCTGGCCATGATCGCGAGCAGCGCTTGCGCGGTGCACACGTTCGAGGTCGCCTTCTCGCGGCGGATATGCTGCTCGCGCGTTTGCAGCGCGAGACGCAGCGCGGGATTGCCTTGCGCGTCGACCGTCACGCCGACCAGACGCCCCGGCATTTGACGCTTGAACTCATCGCGCACCGCGAGGTAAGCCGCATGCGGGCCGCCGAAGCCGACCGGCACGCCGAAGCGCTGCGTATTGCCGACGGCCACGTCCGCGCCCCATTCGCCCGGCGGCGTGAGCACGGTGAGCGCGAGCAGATCGGCGGCGACCACCACATGGCCGCCTGCCGCGTGGATCGCCTCGGTGAGCGCGCGGTAGTCGCGCACGTCGCCGTTCACGCCCGGATATTGCAGCAGCACGCCGAACGCGTTGGCGTTCGCGGCTTCGGCGGCCGGGCCCACTTTCACTTCGATGCCGACCGGCGTGGCGCGCGTCTTCACCACTTCGATGGTTTGCGGCAGTACGTCGTCGGCGACGAAGAACACGTTCGACTTCGGCTTGCCGATGCGTTGCAGCAGCGTCATCGCTTCGGCGGCGGCGGTCGCTTCATCGAGCAGCGACGCGTTCGAGATCGCGAGACCCGTCAGGTCGACGATCATCTGCTGGAAGTTCAACAGCGCTTCCAGACGGCCTTGCGAGATTTCCGGCTGATACGGCGTGTAAGCCGTGTACCACGCCGGATTTTCGAGCACGTTGCGCAAGATCACCGTCGGCGTGTGCGCGTTGTAATAGCCCTGCCCGATGTACGAGCGGAACACCTGGTTCCTGTCCGCGAGTTCGCGCAGCGCGGCGAGCGCTTCGGCTTCGCTCTTCGGTTGCGCGAAGGGGCCGAGCGGCAGCGTTTCGGTGCGGCGGATCGTCTTCGGAATGACGGCGTCGATCAGCGCGGCGCGCGACGCGAAGCCGAGGGCTTCCAGCATCGACTGCTGGTCGGCCGAATCCGGGCCGATGTGCCGTTCGGCGAAGGCGTCGTGCACTTCGAGCGCGGCGAGCGAGAGAGGAGTGCGGTTCATCAGACGATCCGGGTGTTCGAGCTTCATGGTGTTCCTGGCGGTGCGGCGCGCCACGCCTCGTGGCCGCCGCACCTGACGGTTTAAACGAGTAGGTGTATCAGGCGCCGATGGACTTTGAGTACGCGTCGGCGTCGATCAGACGATCTTGCGCGGCGTCCGAAGCGGGCTTGATCTTGAAGAGCCAGCTTTCGTACGGCGCGGTGTTGACCGAATCCGGCGTGTCGGCCACGGCCGTATTCGCCTCGATGATCTCGCCCGAGACCGGCGCGTAGATATCGGAAGCGGCCTTCACCGATTCGATCACCGCGACGGTGTCGCCGGCGGTCACGGTCTTGCCCAGTTCCTGGACTTCGAAAAAGACGATGTCGCCGAGCGCTTCCTGCGCGTGGTCGGTGATGCCGACCGTCAGCGTGCCGTCCGCTTCGGTACGGACCCATTCGTGCGATTCGGTGTATTTCAGATCGGCCGGGATGCTCATCGGATGCTCCTATGCGGTGTGATTCGGTATGGGCTTAAAAGATATGACGCACGCGCCGGCTGCTTAAACCGCGAGCACTTTGCCGTTGCGCACGAACGGCAGTTTTACCACGCTTGCGGGAAGGGCTTTGTCGCGGATCTGCACGTGAACGGTGTCGCCTGGCTGCACGCCTTTCGGCACGCGCGCGAAGGCGATCGATTCCTGCATGGTCGGGGAAAAAGTGCCGCTGGTGATCTCGCCAACGCCCTGCGGCGTGACGACTTTTTGATGAGCACGCAGCACGCCCGCCGCCTTGCCGTTGTCCTTTTGCAGGATCAGGCCGACGAACGCCGCCTTCGAGCCCTCGGCTTCCAGCTTGCCCTTGCCGACGAAGTCGCGCGGCGAGGCCAGGTCGACCGTCCAGGCGAGGCCGGCGTCGAGCGGCGAGACGTTGTCGTCCATGTCCTGGCCGTACAGGTTCATGCCGGCTTCGAGGCGCAGCGTGTCGCGCGCGCCGAGACCGGCCGGGCGCACACCTTGCGCTTGCAGCGCGTTCCACAGCGCGATTACGTGATCGGCCGGAACGATGATTTCGAAGCCGTCTTCGCCGGTGTAGCCGGTGCGCGCGACGGTCAGCTCGCCGAACGGCGTTTCCATGATGCGCGCGGCGTTGAAGGGCTTCAGCGCTTCGGTGGCGGCGCGCGCGGCCGGCACGGTTTGCCAGGCTTTTTCGCGCGCGTTCGGGCCTTGCACGGCGACGATCGCGTAATCGCGGCGCGGCGTGATGGTGAGGCCATAGCTGCCTTCGGCGTTGAGCTGGCCGAACCAGGCGATGTCCTTGTCGGCGGTGCCCGCGTTCACGACCACGCGAAAGTGGTCCTCGCCGAAGTAATAGACGATCAGATCGTCGATCACGCCGCCATTCGGATTCAGCAGACAGGAGTACAGCGCGCGGCCCGGCGTTTGCAGCTTGCCGACGTTGTTCGCCAGCGCATATTCGAAGAAGGCGCGCACGCGCTCGCCGGTGAAATCGACGACGCACATGTGCGAGACGTCGAACATGCCGGCGTCGGTGCGCACGGCGCGGTGTTCGTCGATTTGCGAGCCGTAGTTGACGGGCATGTCCCAGCCGCCGAAATCGACCATGCGGGCGTTGAGCGCACGATGGGTGGCGTTGAGCGGGGTGTGTTTGAGTTCGGTCATGGGGCCTCTGGCATCTCGCGAAACAAAAAAGGCCATGCGGCGCGACGCCTCGCGGCGTGTGCCTGCGAGCGTGGTTCTGCATGACCCCTCTGTCCTCGATACCTGAGAGATTGCGCTGCCGCGGCCGGCTTGCCGGATCACGGTGAACGCGCGCCCCTTCGGTGGGCAGCTTGCCGAACCTGCACGCTTTAGACGATGCAGACGGCTACTGCCGCTCTCCAGAGTGCGAAAAACCTGGGCCTCGATGTTGCCTGGACGCGGGTTTTTCGACGCGGTCGGTCCTTTTGCCTGAGAGTTTGCGGGTGTGCCCCTTCGGCGGCGCGGCCTGCGGTTTTCAGCGGCCAGCGCGCTCTCCCGACGCGTGCGGCGAATGTACGCGAGGGCCGGGGGCTTGTCAAATAAAGGCCCGCAAGGGGCGTGGCGGTTGACGCGGCGGGATCCCGCGCATCAAAAAAAGCGCGCGGGAGGTGGCGCCGCGCGTGCTTGCTGCTGATTTTCATGCTCGAAGCCGAGCTGGCGCGACGGGCGCTGATCGCGCGACTATTCGCCGACGGCGCGCGCCGCGTTGTCCAGTTCCTGATTCAGCACGCGCTGTTCGTCGCCGGACAGGCCGCCGCCGTGTTGCGCGGCCATGTCGCGCGCTTCCTGGCGGATCACGTCCAGCCGGTGATGCAGCGCGCCGCCTTGCGGTGGCGGGTAGTAGCCCTGATTCACGCGGTTGTCGATGCGGCGGCCCAGGTTGTCGATGCGGCCTTCGACCTGGTGCAGACGCTGGTCCGCGATCTGCTGCGGGCTGGGACGCGGCGCCGATGCGGGTTGCGGCGCCACCACGCAGGCGGCGAGCGAACTGAGCAAGGCGCAGGCGGCAAGTGCGCGAATGAGACGGGGCATGGGCTCTCCAGAAGTCGTTGTCGTTTCTCGTACTGCTGGAGTAGCAACGGCTCACCGAAGCGTCCCGCTGACCGGGCGCGCGGCGTTATTTGTAACGTTATGTTCCTTTCGGGACCGTCAGGTTTTCTGTCCGCGCGGCGCTGCGCACGCAACCAGTCAACGAATGCGCTCGAACGGCAACCGGATGCCTTCTTCCGAACTGCGCGCCGCAAGCTCGATGATCGTCATCACGTCGACCGCGTCCTGAGGGCTGACGGGGAACTTCACGCCGTTCTGGATCGCGTCGGCCAACGCGACATAGAAACCGACGTAATCGCCATTGCGCGTCGGCACTTCGCGCTCGACTTCCCGATCGCCTTCCAGCACACGCATGATGCCCGCCGCGTTGCCCGCGCCGAAGCCGTCGTCGCCTGGCCGCAAGCCGGCCTTCAACTGGTCTTCCTGCGTGTCGAGCTCGTATTTCACATAGCTGCCGCGCGTGCCGTGGATCGCGAATCTCGGCGCGATCAGCGCGGTCAACGCGCTCGCATGCAGCACCACCTCGGACCCGCCGTACCCCAACTGAATGTGCACGTAGTCCGGCGCGCTCGCCTGGTCGCGATGCGTGCGCACCGTGGCCGACACGGTTTGCGGCGGGCCGAACAGCGCCAGCGCCTGGTCGATCAGATGCGGGCCGAGGTCGAACAGCAGGCCGCCGCCGCGCGAAGCCTCCTCGCGCCAGCGCTGCCTCACCTCCGGACGGAAGCGGTCGAAATGCGATTCGTATTGCGTGACGCGGCCCAGCTTTCCGCTGGCGAGCAGGTCTCGCACAGTCAGAAAATCGCCGTCCCAGCGGCGGTTGTGAAATGGCACGAACAGCTTGCAGTGAGCGAGTGCGATGTTGGCGAGCGTATGGGCGTCGGCGGCGCTCAATGTGACCGGCTTGTCGACCACCACGTGCTTGCCCGCTTCGAGCGTGCGGCGCGCGAGGTCGAAGTGCGTGTCGTTGGGCGTCGCGATCACGACGCACTCGATTTCGTCGAGCGCCAGCAGCGCGTCGAGATCGGCCACCACCTTGGCGTGCGGATAATCGGCGAGCGCGCGCTCGGGCTGGCCCGTGGCGATGGCCGCGACGCTCGCGCGCCCGCAGTGGTCGATCACCGGCGCATGAAAGGTCGCGCCGGCAAAACCGTAACCCATCAATCCAATCTTCAGCGATGCGGACATGCGTGTCTTCCTGCAAAAACGGCGCGCCGCTTTGCCACCGCGGCGGCGGCGCGCAACGACGTAATTGTGGCATGGGCTGCCGGGAGACGGTTGGCGGCGGGCCTGGAAGACCGGCTGAGCGCATGCGCGTCGGGGTGCCTGGTCGCTGTTTTTATCGCACTCAGCCGCCGGAGACTTCCGTGTTAACATCGCTCCTCTCGCGCGAATCGCTGCCAGCCGGAATGCCCCTCTGTCCCACACGAGGCGCCCGTTCCAGCCGCTGCGGCATGCCCCCGGGCCTCGGTCCTGACGACTCCGCAGCCAAGCGCTCCCAAACCGCCGCGCTCAACCGCATTACCCATCCACAGACGATGTCCGCAGGCCTGAACCCCGCTCAAAATGAAGCGGTCCGTTATCTCGACGGTCCGTGTCTCGTGCTCGCCGGCGCAGGCAGCGGCAAGACGCGCGTGATCACGCAGAAAATCGCGCACCTGATCGAAGCCAAGGGTTTCGAGCCGCGCCACATCGCCGCCGTCACGTTCACGAACAAGGCCGCGGCGGAAATGCGCGAGCGCGTGGGCAAGCTGCTCGAAGGCAAGACGCTCACCACGCCCGGCAAGGAAGGCCGCAAAGTGCCGGTCAACCAGTTGACGGTGTGCACCTTCCACTCGCTCGGCGTGAAGATTCTGCGGCAGGAAGCGGAACACGTCGGCCTGAAGCCGCAGTTCTCGATCATGGATTCGGACGACTGCTTCGGCATGATCCAGGAGCAGGTCGGCTCCACGGACAAGGGCTTCATCCGCAAGATCCAGTCGATCATCTCGCTGTGGAAAAACGGCCTGATCATGCCGGAAGAAGCGATCGCGATCGCCGCGAACGAGGATGAGCATCAGGCCGCGATCGTCTATCGCAACTACGTGGCGACGCTGCACGCGTATCAGGCGGTGGATTTCGACGACCTGATCCGCCTGCCCGCCGAGCTCTTCGCGAACAACGAGCCGGTGCGCGATCGCTGGCAGAACAAGCTGCGCTATCTGCTGATCGACGAGTACCAGGACACCAACGCCTGCCAGTACGAATTGCTCAAGCAACTGGCCGGACCGCGCGCGGCATTCACGGCGGTGGGCGACGACGACCAGGCCATCTACGGCTGGCGCGGCGCGACGCTGGAAAACCTCGCGCAACTCGGCAAGGATTTCCCGAAACTGCATCTGGTGAAGCTCGAGCAGAATTACCGCTCGACGGTGCGCATTCTCACCGCCGCGAACAACGTGATCGCGAACAACCCCAAGCTGTTCGAGAAGAAGCTGTGGTCCGAACACGGCATGGGCGACTCGATCACCGTCACGCCGTGCAACGACGAAGAGCACGAAGCCGAGTCCGTGGTTTTTCGTCTGTCGGCGCACAAGTTCGAACGGCGCGCGAATTTCCGCGACTACGCGATCCTGTATCGCGGCAATTTTCAGGCGCGCATCTTCGAACAGGTGCTGCGGCGCGAGCGCATTCCGTATGTGCTGTCCGGCGGCCAGTCGTTCTTCGATAAAGCCGAGATCAAGGACATCTGCGCGTATCTGCGCCTGATCGCCAACGCGAACGACGACCCGGCGTTCATCCGCGCGATCACCACGCCGCGGCGCGGCGTCGGCAATACGACGCTCGAAGCGCTCGGCGCGTTCGCGGGCCAGGCCAAGGTGTCGCTGTTCGAAGCGGTCTACATGGGCGGGATCGAAGCCCGCCTGTCGCCGCGCCAGATCGAGCCGATGCGCGTGTTCTGCGATTTCATGCAGCGCCTCACCGATCGCGCGGAAAAAGATCCGGCCGGCCCGCTGCTCGACGAACTGATGGACGCGATCCATTACGAAGCGTATCTCTACGACACCTTCGACGAACGCCAGGCGCAGTCCAAGTGGCAGAACGTGCTGGAGTTCATGGAGTGGCTCAAGCGCAAGGGCACCAAGGCCGAATCTGACGGCGCGGCGCAAGGCGAGGCCACCGGCTACGACACCGCCGACGGTCTCGGCGACACCGGCAAGAATCTGCTCGGCCTGATCCAGACCGTCGCGCTGATGTCGATGCTCGAAGGCCGCGAGGAAGATCCCGACGCGGTGCGTCTTTCGACGGTGCACGCGTCGAAGGGGCTTGAGTATCCGCACGTGTTTCTGGTCGGCGTCGAGGAAGGCATCATGCCGCACCGTGGCGGCGCCGAGGACGAACCGATCGACGACGCGCGCATCGAGGAAGAACGCCGCCTCATGTACGTCGCGATCACGCGGGCGCAGCGCAGCCTGCATCTGAACTGGTGCAAGAAGCGCAAGCGCGCGCGCGAGACGGTGGTGTGCGAGCCGTCGCGCTTCATCCCCGAAATGCTGCTCGGCGATGCTCCGCCGCCCACCGCGGAAGAAGCGCCGATGTCGCCGAAAGACCGGCTCGCGAGCTTGAAGGCGCTATTGCAGAAGCCTTGAGCGCGCACGCCGGCGCGCTCGATTTGCTCGCTTCGTTCGCTTCGTTCGCTTCGCTCGCAAGACCCCGCGCGCGGCAGGTGCTTCGGCGGTTTTGCCAGGCGCTCGCGCTACAGTGGCGCGGCTCGTCAATGAACCGTTGACGGCCGTTACCCGGAGACCGTTAGCATGACGCCGCCGCTCGCAACCTATCGCCGCGCACTCGAAACCTACATCGACGCGAAAGACAACACGCGTACTCAGCGCATCGCCGAGGCTTTCGCCGCGGACGCGGTGCTCACCATTTCGCTTGCCACTTCAGCTATCGCGTTTCCGGCGCGCACCGTCGGCGCGGGGGCGATTGCACAAACGCTCGTCAGCGATTTCGGCGCGCAATACGCGCGGTGCCGCACCTATTACGTCTGCGATGCGCTTACGGTGGACGGCGGCGCGATCGACGCGCTGCCGTGGCTCGTGCTGATGCGCGAGCGGACGAGCGGCGCGTTGCGTGTCGGTCATGGCGTGTATCGATGGCGCTTCGACCAGACGCCGGTTGTTACGGGCTTTCACATTCACATTGCGCGCATGGACGTGGTGCCGGATGCCGATGGCGGCCTGCTCGATGCGTTGCAGGAAGGGTTGAGCTATCCGTGGCTCGCTCCTGCTGAACTGCATGCGCGTTTCACGGCGCTGGCTCGTTCCACGCCGGCGCTGGCTTTCGTCGAGGGATTCAGCGTTCCCGCCGCAGTTGCGTTGCATATCGGCGCTTGAATCCCGACGCCTCGCGGATAAAAAAATCCCTGCCCGTGTCGCCACGGAGCAGGGATTTTTCGATCGGCGATATGCGCTGGAAGCGCGCTTATTTCACCGCACTGACCATGTAGTCGACGGCGGCTTTCACGTCGGCGTCGGGTGCGGTCGAACCGCCCTTGGGCGGCATGGCGCCCTTGCCGTGCAGCGCGTAGTTGTAGACGGTGTCCATCGGCTCTTTCAGGCGCGGCGCCCAGGCTTCCTTGTCGCCGAACTTCGGCGCGTTCAGCACGCCGGCCGCGTGACACGCCTGGCAAACCTGCTGATAGAGCGCCTTGCCCGCTTGCGAGGCGTCCGCGCTTTGCGCGCCGCTTGCAGCCGGCGCGGCGGTTTGCGGCACGCTGGCCAGCGCCGCCATTGCGGCGGCGGCCTGGGTCGCGGCTGCGTCCGAAGCGCCTGCCGGAGCCGCTGCCGCGGCGGTGGCGTCCGAGGTGGCGGCCGCGCCGGAGGCTGCGGCCGCACCCGCTGCCGGTTGCGCCGGTTCGGGGAAGCTTGCGCCGGAATTGTTCGCCATGTAAGCCACCGCGCGGGCGATTTCGAAGTCGCTGTAGTCGTCCGGACTGGTGCCGCCGCGCGCGGGCATCGCGCCCTTGCCGGCGAGCGCCGTGTGCAACAGCGTGTCGAAGCCTTGAGCGATGCGCGGCGCCCAGTCGGCGGTATTGGTGAATTTCGGCGCGCCCGCCGTGCCCGACGCGTGACACGCGGCGCACACGGCCTTGTAGACTTCCTCGCCGGACTTGTAGACGCGCGGCGCGTTGGCGTCGCGAATGTCGACCTGGGCGATGGGTTTGATGCGGGAGGCGACTTCGGCTTCGGAGAGACTGTCGGTGCCGGCGCCGGTGCGGGTCGAATTGTCGACGTAGTAAGCCAGCAGGACGATGATGACGATCGGCACAGCAAACCCGGCGATGACCGCGGCGATGAGCTGTCCTGGGGTTTTGATCGGGGCTCCGTGTGGTGCTTCGCTCATGCTTGTCTCGTCTCCGTGGGTATGTGAGCGGTACAGCGCGACGGCAACTTCTTCTTCTTGATCGGCCACGGAGGATTATAGACGCAAGCTTTCGCCGACGGCGAGGGCCGCGGCGAGGTGTTCAGCAGGCGTTTACCCGCATCGGACGAAGTGGCGCGAAGGCGCCGGAAAGCGCTTCACGGGCCGTCCGGTGGACGGTTTGGCCGAAACCGGGTATTCTTTCGGTCTCGCTTTGGCGTCGCATCCGTTCAGGTTGTCGCGCTTTCGTGTTGAAGCGCCCGTAGCTCAATGGATAGAGTACTGCCCTCCGAAGGCAGGGGTTGCTGGTTCGATCCCAGCCGGGCGCACCACTGAGTATTGTTTATCAAGGGCTTACGCGATTCGCGCGAAGCCCTTTTTTATTGCCTACGGCATCCGCATTCCCCCGCCCATCACCACCTTCAGCCTGGTGCTGTATCGAACCCCGCACATCACCAGTCCGAAAACAAGCGAACCCGCTCACCAGCAAAGCTGGAACACATAGACCGCCGCCCCAAACCTGCCTCTATCCTGGCTGCAACACACCAAAACACACCGCCACCTCCACCGAACGCCCGCGGTTCTTCGTTTCGCTACCGGCGCACCGACTTCGCCGTCTCCGAACCATCGACGCCCATCCACCACCCTACTATGCCCAATACATCATTGAGCGAGGGACACCATGGGTATCCGACTCAGCAGCAACGTGCGCGCGCCAGCATCCGTCGACGACCGGTCTCAAACATCCCACGGCGAAACGCACACGAAACAGCCCGGAGCGAGCGGCACGCGCTCGCGCAATGGAGTCCTGCAGCCGTTGAGCCGATTGAGCGCGGCATTGCGGCCGTCCGGCGCGGCGTCTCATCGTCCGCGTGCTGGCGAATTGCCGACCGCCTCATCGACGCAGGGCTCGCACGCCGCGTCCGATCCCAGCCGCCGACAGGCGACGAAAGGCGGCCAAGGACCAGCGCCGACGAGCGCGAATGGCGCGAATGCCACTCAACGCCGCACTATCGCGACATCGATACACGGACAATCCAACCGCCGTCCGGTCACGTTGCTGAACGTGGACGGCGCCGCGCTGGCCCACTCGATCGGCAGTGCGGGCAAGGCGGTCCGGCGCTTCGCGAGGCGGCTGACGATGCGTGCGCGGCCAGATTCGCAGCAGGCGAGACAGGCTGCGAAGCCACCGGTCGCGCTGAACGTGCCGCGCGATTATGGCTGGCCGCTCGGTCTGCTGGAACGCCAGCGGCTGGAGAAGCTGCCGCCCGATGCGGCCTATGAACAGGCTTTCAGAACCCACACGGCTCGTGTCGGCGCCGCGGTAGCTAAATCGGCCGAGCAGCGCTTCGGCCATACGCACATCGACGACGAAACGCTGCGAGCGCAATTGCACGCATGGGCGAACGGCGAGGATGGCCCCGTCGAGAACGACGACGTGCCGTGGCAGCCCGAATCCGAGTCGGAAACCGAATCGGAAACCGGATCGGAGTCCGCATCCGAGATCGGCCACGACGACATGTCGCCCGAGCGCGAACCCGAAATCCAGTCGGTGCATTCGAGTCCCGGGCAGCCTGCCGCGTCACCGGACAAAGCGGGGCCGAGCCGGACCCGGCGCGTGCAATTCGTGCCGCAAGCCGAGACGCGCGAGATCGACGACGAGAGCCATGCCTTGAAGTCGCCGGTCGCACGGCCGGTCCATGCGCCGCAGCACGCGTCGGCGAAGCTGAAGGGCCACACGCCCGAGAGCCCTGAGTCGCATCGCCTATATAGGCAACGCTCGATCAACGGGGCGGCATGGGACACGGTGCAGCTATTGAAGAGCCCCCGGGCTGGCGCCACGGAAAAGGAGATGGCCGAGAAAATGCTGAAGCAGAACAAGCTTCTCTTCACAATCAAGAACGATCACAAGCTTGCGTCCGAAGACGAACCCGCGGCGCTGAAAGTCTTTCACGCATTGGATCGCGAGACGAGACCGCCATCGTTTGCCGGCAAGATAAAAGGCCTTGTGCGGCAGCTTCAAGGCAAAGACCCCGCGCCCGGCAAGATCGCGGTACTCGGCGAAGACACCCGAGCGGAAACCTTGCAGCGAGTCAACAATCGATGAGTCACGCCCACTACACAGCGCTGATCGGCGACATCTGCAAGATCGCCGGGCTCGGCGACCCGGCCCGCCTCATCGAAAGCGGACAACTCGCCGTGAGCGGGCACGTCGTATCGCTTCGCTACGACGAGCGCACGGACCCGCTGCATGTCCGCGTTCAGGTGGAGCTAGGCGAGTTGCAAGCGGCCGAGCGCGAAGAGGTGTACCGCCTCGCCCTGGAAGCGAACCTGCATGCCGCGACCGCATGGGACGGCGCGGTAGGCCTCGATCCGGAGTCGGAGCGGTTGCACTACGTGCTCTTCTTCCCGCTCGACGGCTCGCGCGGCGCGGCCGACCTGCTCGGCACGATCGCGGAGCTGCTGGACGAGCGTGAGGACGAGGTTGTTGAAAGCGGCCCCCGCCGTTAGCCTTCGCCGATCACTGGACGCCGTGAACGCCGCGCATCGAAGCGGTGACCGGCATGTCATCACGCTTGCCGCGGCAGTATGGCTGCGGGCCGGTGAGCGCGGGCGCCTTTTGCGCTTGCGTCTTACCTCACCGGCGCGCCCGCGCTCGCGGTGGCCGCCGTGGGCTGCGTCCTGAACACCGTCTTCCAGTCATCCTTCATGTCCACGACGACCCAGCCTTTCGCGCCGGCTTCCTCGAGACCCTTGTCGAGCTTGCCGCTTTTCGAGGCACGGTCATAGGCATATTCCCGCTCCGGGTCCGTATGGTGGACGAGCGCGGCGAGGCGCGGGCCGTCGCCCGTCGAGGTCCATTCGAGCATCGGTATGTCGCCGTCCGCGTTGCCGAATGCAATCACCGGACGCCGGCCGATCACGCGATCAATTGCAAGCGGCTTGGCCGCGCCGTCCACGAGCGTGTCGACCTGCGCGAGCCGGGTCAGCGAAACCGCGCCGTTGGTCTGACCGTACTTGTACTTGACGGTGCTGCCGATCACCTGCTCCGGCGGAATGCCATACATGCGCTGTGCGATCTCGCGGGCAAACTCGACGTCGCCGCCGGTCACCAGATAGGTCTTGAAGCCGTTGGCGCGCAGATAGGCGAGCAGCTCGAGCATGGGTTGAAATGCGAGTTCGGCGTAAGGCCGGTCGAAGCGCGGATCGCTCGCGGTGTCGAGCCATTCATGCACGAGCGCAGCGAATTGATCGCTGCTCATGCCCGCGTGCGCCGCCGCCAGTACGCGCATCGAGCCGGCGTCGCCGCTCGCCGCGACGCTCTTCAGATTGCCTTTGAGGATCGAGCGGAACGGTTCCTGCCGCTTCCATTCGGGATGCCGCACCGCCACCGTCTTCACGCGCTGCAGCGCGAACACCAGTTGCACCGACGCGGGCTGCTCCGGCCATAACGTGCCGTCGTTGTCGAACACAGCGATGCGATCCGCGCGCGGGATGAAATCCTTCGACTCGGGCGTGGTGACCAGCGTGACGAAATCGACGAGCGAGCGTTTCGTCCCGGTGTCGTTCCAGGATGCGAGCGCGGCGGCCGTCGATGCGCCGGCGGGCGACTCACTGGCACTCTGACGCGGCGTGACGGCGCAACCTGAAAGGACCACAACGGTTAAAGCAACGCAATAAGCCACGCAATACCGGTGCATCGTGCGAATCATGAAAACCTCATGGAAAGCGGTGATCGGATCTTGAGCGAGCGCCAGTCTAATCGCGGAAAGCGGTTATTGCAGCCGGTGGCGAGATTTTTTTAGCTGAAAAAATGCCAATGGAATAAGGCAGAAGCGCAAGGCAGGGGCGCCGCGCGAAATACATTCAGGCCGGGAGCTGGCCGGAACCGTCCGATTCAAATCGACAAACGAACCTGATTGGTTGACTTCAATTGCGCGGCGCAAGGCAACAGGTTCGCCATGAGAAATCCGCCCGGGCACACGGGGGCGGCTAGAGATATTTGTCGCCCGGCTGACGATCGCGGATTTTCCTCGCGGGCGTTCCGTATGCAATGGAGAAAGCATCCACGGGTCCGAGCACCAGTGAGCCGGCGCCCACCACGCTGTGCTCGCCAATGGTGATCCCATGGCGCAGGACCGCGCCGATGCTCACGGCGGCATGGCTGCCGATGCGGCAATTGCCGCCGGTAGTGACGCCGGGCGCGAGGCTCGCGTAGTCCTCCATGACGCAATCGTGATCGAGCGACGCATTCGTGTTCACGATACAGAACCGCCCGACCTGGCAACACGGATTGACGACGGCGCCTGCCATGACGACCGTGCCCGCGCCGATGGCCACGTTGTTCCCGACGCTGGCGGCGGGATGGATCGCGGTGACGAACGGCAATTGCGGGCATAGGGCGGCCACTTCGGCGGCGACGCGCGCGCGAACGCTGTTGTCCCCGATCGCCACCAGAGCGCCCTTGAGATCGAACCGGGCATTCAGGGCGGGCAGATCGGACGGGCCGCCGAGCACCGGATAGCCGAGCGTCTCCTCACCCGGCGTGCGGAAGCCGTCGATCAGGCCGGCGATGCGGTAGCGCCCCGCCTTTTCGACGATATCGATAACGACCTTGGCGTGGCCTGAAGATCCGACGAGCACGATGTCTTGCATGGGATAGGTCCAGCTATCGACTGAGCGCGTTATCTCACGCCGGCAATGATGCTCACGATTCGCGCGACCTGCCCCGGATCCAGATCGGGATAGATCGGCAGGCACAAGATCCGTTTCGAAGCCGCGCTTGCCGCGCTCAGATTGTCATTGTGCGCCGACGGCAAGCCTCGATACATCGGAAACTCGGAAATCAGCGGATAAAAATAGCGGCGCGCATAGATGTCGTGCTCCTTCAGGCGGTCATACAGCGCGTCCCGGCTGATCGGAAAATCGTCCAGCACCTGAACGGGAAAGTACGCATAGTTCGCGACCTTTTCGCCCGTATCCGGCAGGCAGCGGATTCCCGGCACGCCGGCGAGCAACTCGCGGTACTGCGCGTCGATGGCCTTGCGCTTCGCCAAGGCCTGGTCGACGTGTTGCAGTTGCAGCAGCCCGAAGGCGGCATTGATTTCGCTCATCTTGCCGTTGATGCCCGCCGCCACGACGGTGACTTCGTCCACGAAACCGAAGTTCTTCAGGTGATCGATGCGCTGCTTGGTCTTTGCGTCCGGACAAATGATCGCGCCGCCTTCGAACGTGTTGAAGACCTTGGTGGCGTGGAAACTGACGATCGACAGATCGCCGTGACGGAGCACGCTGCCGCTCTCGGTGCGCACGCCGAACGCGTGCGCGGCGTCGTAAATCACCTTGAGGTTGTAGTTGTCGGCGATTTTCTGGATCGCCTCGACATCGCAAGGATGGCCGTAGCAGTGCACCGGCATGATGGCCGTCGTTTGCGGCGTGATGGCAGCCTCGATTTTGACGGGATCGAGGTTGAGCGTATCGGGGTCGACATCCACGAAGACCGGCTTGATGCCGTTCCACAGAAGCGAATGCGCGGTCGCCGCGAAGGAATAGGGCGTCGTGATGACTTCGCCGTTGATGCGCAGCGCCTGCAGCGCGGTCACGAGGGCCAGCGTACCGTTGGCGAACAGCGCGAGATGCTCGACGCCCAGGTAATCGCAGAGCGCCTTTTCGAGTTGCCGATGAAACGGGCCGCCGTTCGTGAGGATCTTGCTGTCCCAGATCTTTTCGAGGTACGGCAGGAACTCGGCCAGCGGCGGCAGATGCGGCTGGGTGACATAGATGCGTTCGTCGTCCAGTGACGCGATCGCACGAAGAGGCGCGCTTGAGCCCATGATTTCCTCACTGCTGGTTTGAGTCCGGGTCACGCGTGACTACCGCGGCGTGGCGTGGACCGGGTTGTTGCTGGCGGGTTGAGTGCCGTCGGCGCTGAACGCGGCGGGGGCGAGGCCGTCGCACCAGCGTCGCCACATCGTGCGAAGCGCGCTCGAAAGGCTGTTCGCAACCCGCTCGGGCTGAAACGCGGGCGACGCCATGCAACGCTCGCGCAACGACGTGCGCAGGCTGGCGAGCGCCGGGATGTCGGCGGCAAGCTCGACGCCCTTTGCGACGAAGTCATCCGCGTTACCGGCGACGAACGCTTGCAGGCCCGAGTGCGATAGCCATGCCGCGGCCGCCCGGCTCGCCATGGTCTTGCCGGCCATCGTCAGCGTGGGCACGCCCATCCACAACGAGTTCAGAACGGTCGTTGAACCGGTGTAGGGGAACGTGTCGAGACAAATGTCGACCTGATAGTGCTGTTGCAGGTAGACCGCAATCGTGGAGCGCGGACGAAAACTCAGGCGATCGCGTGAAATGCCTTCGTTGGCGAACCAGTTGACGAGGTTCTCGTCGCCGTCGTCGCCGGACATCGAACCGAGGACCATGCGCGCGGTGGGCAGCTCGCGAAGCAGCTTCGCCCATAGGGCGATCACGTCGGGACGCAGCTTGTTCAAGCGGTTGAAACTGCCGAAAGTGATGTAGCCGTTGTGCATGGCCGGCAAGATGTTGACCGGCGGCGCGTTCTTTTCAGGCTGGAATGGGCCGATCGCCGCGAGATGCACGAGCTTCTCGGAGAACTGACGCTCGATGTCGCCGAACGGCGTGAAGAACCTGTCGCTGAGATAGTAGTCCATGGCGTCGAGGCCGGTGGTCGCCGGGTAGCCGATCCAGCTTGCCTGGATCGGCGCGGGCTTGCGGGCGAACGCCTGCAGCCGGTTGCGACCGGTATGCCCGCTCAGGTCGATCAGGATGTCGATCTTGTCGGCGCGAACCTGGGCGATGAACGCCTCATCCGTCATGCTGGAGACGTTGCGCCATTGCTTCGCATAGCCGCGCAGGCGCTGGGTGTAGTCGTCCTCGACGATGTGGTTGTAGTAGACGTGCAGCGCCAGGCCCTCGTCTTGTGCGAGCGGCTCCATGACCGGCATCAAATAGGACGACACGGCGTGCCGGAACAGATCGCCGGAGACGATGCCCACTTTCAGCGTGCGATCCACCGCGCGGCTGTTGGTGTGGCGCGGCTTGGGCAGGCGCAGCGATGCTTCATGAACCTGCGCGTATTTGCGATGCTCCGCGTAAATTTGCTCGGTGTCGATGTCGGGGTTGTGCGCGATGCTGAACAGCAAATTGCTGCGCGTCATCGCGTTCCTGGGTTCGAGATCGAGCGCACGGCGAAAGCTCGATTCCGCCTCTTGCGAGGCGCCGTAGTCGAGCAGCACCACGCCCAGGGTGCCGTGGGACTCGCCATACTCGGGGGTCAGCTCGGCCGCGCGGCGGCACTCGGCGATCGCTTCGCGGTGCTCGCCCCGGGCGGAGAGTACGAGCCCGAGCACACGATGGCCTTCCGAATAGTCGGGATTGAGCGCAAGCAGCTTTCTGCACTCGGCTTCGGCGTCGGCATGCTGACCGGTCACTCGCAGCAGGTCGGCGACGGCCTTGCGCGCCTCGGCGTCGTCGCTGCCCAGCGATATGCCGGTTTTCAGGGCTGCAATGGCTTCGACATACTGGCCGCCGCGATGAAGCGCGATGCCGAGCGAACGCCATGCCGGACCATGCGCCGGAAATCGTTCCGCCAGGCTTCGTCCGAGTTTGATGGCGTCGGAAATGTGGCCCTTGTTGAAGAGCGTGTTGAAGCGATTCATCTCTTGCGGGGTGGGGCGGCGCGTATCGCTCGCCGCGACTTTCGCGGCCGCGGTTTCCTGATCCGCTTCAGCGGCCGCAGGCACGGTCGGCGCGGGCGCGGCAGCCACGGAAGCGACCGCGGAGGTGGCGTACCCGCCGCCGTCATGGGCCATGCGCGTAATCAGCCCGTTGACCGCCGGCCCCTTCAAGCCCCGTTGCTGTCCCATTTCGAGCGCCAGCCAGGCGGCCTGAGTCTGTCCCGCGTCGATCAACGCGTTGATATATGCCACCCAGAATTGCCCGTTATTCGGCGCGCCGCCGAGCGCGGCTTCGAGATACGGCAGGCCGTCGGCGGGACGCTTGCACTGCACGCAAAGCACGCCGAGGTTGTACAGCACGTCGCCATGGGCGGGCTTGGCTTCGAGGATCGCCTTGTACAGCGCTTCGGCGTCGTCGAACTCTCCCTTGTGATGATGCTGAAGCGCGGCCTGCAGGACCAAGGCGATGTCATGTTCGAGCTGTTGCTCGGGCGTCAGGGTTTCAGCGGTCGGCTGCTCGGTCAGGAGAGTCATGGTCTCGGCACGGAATGGTCTATGAAGGAAATTGTGCGACCGGGCGCACCTTTCCGATGCGCGGAGATGACGGTAAAAAGACCGCCTGTTTGGCGTATGGCGAACGTGGGCGGGAGCCCGAAACGCAGAAAAAAGCCCGCACGAGGCGGGCTGAGGAAGAGCGCGCCTCACTTCGGCGCCTGGTTCTTATTGTCGGGTGCCGCGGTTCGGTGTTGCGGTGCCGTCCAGCGGGGCGATCCCGCGAGCCGGTTGAATCGCTTCGGCCCGCAGCGGCTGCCGGGCAGCAAGCGGAGTCAGAGTTGCGCGACCCGCTGGTATTCGCCGGCGGCCTTGGTGCGCCCGATCGCCGCTTCGAACTCGATGTGCAGTTCGTTCTGGGTGGTCGCCGCGTCCGCGAGCAGCGCTGCGTCGATGGCCTGAACCTCGCGGATCATCTCGAGCGCGGCCGGTTCCTGGTCCGCTGTGAGCTGCATCAGCAATGGCGAGCGCGCTTCGGTCAGGCGGGCCGCTTCCAGCCAGTCGGCGAGCGACGCGGCCTGTTCGATTGCCCGTGTGATCGACAGCACCTGTTTGGCCAGTTCCGTCTGATTCATGTCGTGCGCGTCCATGTGGCTTAGCTCTTGTTGGTGGCCATCGCGCCGGCGCTGTCCTTGCCGCCGAACAGCGCGGTCAGGTAGGCCGAGTTGTTGTTCATGGTCGCCATCAACGTGTTCAGGGCGGTGAACTGCGCCTGGTACTGATCCGTCAACTGCGTGGTGTAGTCGGCGAGGGCGGTTTGCTGCGTGGTGATGCTCTTGAGGTCGGCGTTCAGCGCGGTCTTGCGCGTGTCGATAATGCCGCCGGTCTTCGTGAAGTTGGTAATGCTCGTGTTCAACTGCTCGGCAATACCGTTGGTCGTGTTGAACAGCGTGGCGACGGTAGCCGGGCTGCTCGTGAGGGCGGTGTTCAGCTTGTTGTTGTCGACCACCAGCGTGCCGTCCGCCGGGTCGTCCTTCAGCGTGATGCCGATCGCCGCCAGCGTGGCGCCGCTGCTGCCCGAGCCGACCGCGCCGCCAATGATCGTCGCCAGCGTGTTCTTGATCGTCTGCAGTGTGGAGTCGCCCAGCAGCGCGCCTTGCGACGACGATCCGGCGTTGTACGAGGTGAGCGTGGCCATCGTCGCGATGACAGTGTTGTAGAGGCTCACGAAATTGGTGATCGCGGTGTTCTGCGAGGCGGTGTCCTGCGCAATGGTCAGCGTCTGCGTGGTCCCCGCGGATGCCGCGGCCAGGTTTATCGTGACACCCGAAATGGCCCCGGTCACGGCGTTGCTCGAGCTGCTGGCCGCGATCCCGCCAACCGTGAACTGCGCGTCCTGCGCGTAGCCGCTTTGCGTCCAGGCGTTGCCGGCATTCGCCGAGACGATCGACGACTGGCCGCCGGTGGTGCTCGCGGTCGAGGTCACGCCGAGGCTCGAAAGTCCGTTGTCGCTCGTGACGTTGCTGGTCGACACGTTGATCACGTTCGACGCGCCGGTGTTCGCCGCGCGCAGCACGAGGTGGGCGCCGTCCGTGCCGGTCACGATGGTCGCCGTGACGCCGGGGTTGTTGCTGCTGGCGTTGATTGCCGACGCGATGCCCGAGAGCGTGTTGTTGGTGTTGTCGATGCTGATGTCCATCGACTTGCCGCCGAGCGCGATCGACAGCGTGCCGGTGCCCAGTTGCGCGCTGGTGCCGAAGGCCGCCGAGGACAATGCCTGCGAGCTGGCGATCTGCGTGACCGCGACCGAGTAGGTGCCGGCCACGGCGCCGACGCCGGCTGTCGCGGTCAGCCCGGTGCCGCTCGCGGTGGCCGCGAAGGACGACAGCGTGGTGCCGTTGGCGAGGTTCGTGACGCCCGACTGCAGTGCGGCGAGCGCGGAGCTCAGTGCGCCGTAAGCGGACAGCGTGGTGTTGTCCTTGCTTTGTTGCGCCGCCAGCGTCGCGGTTTGTCCCGCGGTCTTGGCGTTGACGAGTGCCGTGACGAGCGACGACACGTCCATCGACGAATTACCCGTCGAACCACTGATGATCGACTGAGCGGCCGACTGCAGCGCGGCGTTGGCGCTTGCTGTGGCAGACGAGGTTGAGATCGTGGACATGCAGAGGCTCCGGCGTCTAGGAATCTGTATTAGGTGGTGCGCGATACTACATCACTGGGTCATGCAAATGCAGAGCGGGAGGCATGCCTCCCGTTGCTTGAAACCGGCGATGCGCCGCGCTTTTCGCGCGGCGCATCACCGTTGCCGCGTCGGCTCTTACTGCAGGAGCTTCAGAACTTGCTGCGGGTTGGAGTTAGCTTGCGCCAACACCGAGATACCCGCTTGCTGCAGCACTTGCGCCTTGCTCAGGTTCGCCGTTTCCTGTGCGAAGTTGGCGTCCGTGATTTGCGACTGTGCCGACGACAGGTCCGTCGATTCAGCTTGCTGCGAGGTTGCGATTGCGGTGAAGCGGTTTTGCGCGGCACCGAGCGATGCTTGCAGGTTGTTCACCGTCTGCAGTGCATTGTCGATGGAGACCAGTGCCTGGTTCGCGCCCGTGACCGTGCTGATGTCGAGGCCCGAAACCGTCGGCGGGCTGTTGATCGCGTTGATCTGCGCAACTGCCGCAACCTGAGCAGCGGAACCCGCGCCTGCCGTCGTCGTTGCACCGGCGCTGAGCGCCAGGGTCGTGATGGCGGTGCCGGTGCCCGACTGCGTGCCCGTGCTGAAGATCGCGCCGGCGACGGTCGAGTTGATCGCCTGGTTGTTCTGGTCCGTGAACGTGTAGCCGCCCTTGCCGTCCGACAGCACGTTGACCGCGGTGATCGTCGCGCCGGTAGCCGTGTAGGCGCCAGCAGCGTCCAGGCTGACCGACACCGTGCCGACGGTTTGACCCGTTTGCACCAGACCGCCGCCGATCTTCGCAGCCGACATCGACTGGCTCAGATCCAGGCTGATCGTTTGACCGACATTCGCGCCGACCTGGAACGTCACGCTGCCTGCCGAGCCGTCCAGAATGTTCGTGCCGTTGTACGTCGTTTGCGACGCAATACGGTTCACTTCCGAGACTTGCGCGGCGACTTCCTTCTGCAGCGCGGCCTGGTCGCTCGACGACAGCGAACCGGTCGATGCCTGCACGGCCAGTTGGCGGATACGTTGCAGGCTCGAGGTCAGCGAGGACAGTGCGCTCGAGGCGGTCTGGATCATCGACACGCCGTCGTTCGCATTGGACACGCCCTGGTTCAGGCCGTTGATCTGCGTTTGCATACGCGTCGAGATCGCGAGACCTGCCGCATCGTCGGCTGCGCTGTTGATGCGCTTGCCCGACGACAGGCGGGTGATGGCTTGCGAAAGGGCGCTTTGCGAGCCATTAAGGTTTTGCTGTGCAACCAGCGAGTTGATGTTGCTATTGATTCCGAGCATGGAAAATCTCCTAAATAAGCCTTGAGCCCAGTACGCCAGGTTTGGCATCGGCGGAAGCACTCGTTCATTGCTGGCCGCCTCAGTGAAGGTTGACGGCCCCTCTAAAAAAAACTTGAGGAACTTTCTGTAATGGGGTCCCAAACGTTTGCCTTGCCTGGTGCCCCGAGCGCCGCCAGGCAAGGCTTGCGGCCCGGTCGGCACGCTTTGCTGCAGGCATCCGGGAGACGGCGTATTCTCGATTGCTCTCGTGAAAAAGCCAGGAGAAATCATGCAAAAGCGCAGGATTGGACGTTCGGAACTGGAGGTGGCGCCGCTCATGTTCGGCGGCAATGTATTCGGCTGGACGGCCGACGAAGCGACCTCGTTTTCGATCCTGGATGCGTTCGTGGATGCCGGTCTCGACTTCATCGATACCGCCGATGTCTATTCGGCGTGGGTGCCCGGCAACCAGGGCGGCGAGTCGGAGACCATCATCGGCAAGTGGCTGCGCAAGAGTGGCCGGCGCGACCGGATCGTGCTCGCCACCAAGGTGTCCAAGCATCCGCGGCGCAAGGGGTTGTCGGCGGCCAACATCCAGGCGGCGCTCGAGGACTCGCTGCGACGCTTGCAAACCGATTACGTCGACATCTACTTTTCCCACGACGACGACGCCGACACGCCGCTCGCGGAAACGCTGGGCGCCTACCAGAAGCTGATCGAGGCGGGCAAGGTGCGGGTGATCGGCGCCTCGAACTACGGCGGCGCGCGTATCGAGGAAGCGCTCGCCGTGTCCCGCCGGCACGGTCTGCCCGAATATCAACTGTTGCAGCCGGAGTACAACCTGTACGACCGCGCCGAATACGAAAGCGATATCGAACCGGTGGCGCTCGCCCGCCAACTCGGCGTGGTGGTGTACTACAGCCTTGCAAGCGGCTTTCTGTCCGGCAAGTACCGCTCGCCGGCGGATCTGGTCAATAAGGCGCGCGGCAGCCGGGTCGGGAGGTACCTCGACGAGCGCGGTCTGCGGATTCTGGGCGCGCTCGACCGCGTCGCCGAGCGGCACGGCAGCACGCCGGCTACCGTCGCGCTGGCGTGGCTGATCGCGCGGCCGAGCGTGACCGCGCCGATCGCCAGCGCGACTTCGGTCGAGCAGCTCAACAGCCTGGCGGCGGCGGTCCACCTGGTGCTGACCGGCGCCGATATCCGCGAACTGGACGAGGCGAGCGCATGATCACTCGACGGACCTGGCGGAATCCCTAAACCCCTGGTACGATGGGCGGTTTCCTGATATTATCGGGAGTGAATTGAGATCTTTGCCGGTTTCGTCAATGTTTTTCGTTGGTGAAAGCTAGGCGAAACGGCAGCAGGCGCGGCATTTTGCAATACGTCTGTCCGCGTTCCGCGGTGAGCTCCGCACCTCTCTTTTCCGGCCTCCGTGGCCGCTTTGCCTCTCGTTTCATTCATGGTTTGGCCGGGTTCTTCCCGCGTTTGCCTGTTACTGGCCATGAATCGGAGCGACCGGAGGGCCGGCGCGTGAGCGGTCTCCCGCCACGCAATCAACCCATATCAGTGATTGAGTTAGGAATTACATGACGACGATTCTTCTGAAAGAAAACGAGCCGTTCGAAGTGGCGATTCGCCGCTTTCGTCGTGCTATCGAAAAAAATGGCCTGATCGCAGAACTGCGTGAGCGCCAATCGTACGAAAAGCCGACCACGGCGCGTAAGCGCAAGAAGGCAGCTGCTGTGAAGCGTCTGCACAAGCGTCTGCGTAGCCAGATGCTGCCGAAAAAGCTGCACTAAGCACGTTTTTTCCGCACGGCCGAACGGCGGTGTGAGCTTCGAAAGAAGCCACATCGCCGTTTTGCTTTTTGGGGCATGTCGCGTTTCGAGTGCCGGCTTTTTTTGACGCTGGTTCGTGCATTGCCGTGCCGCCGCGTATTGTTGCGCTATTGCCGAGTGTTATGCGGCGCTCTTCAGTCTCTCGGCGGACAGTCCGAACTGGCGGGCGATCGAGGTCAAACGCTCACGCCATTCCCAAGTACCGAAGACGTCGTGCACGTTTTGCAGGCAACTGAGCAGATCGACGGTGGCTTGGTCGTACACGTTGATGCGCGCGCGCAAGAGCGCATTTTTCAGTGCTGATACGCCAACGTCCATATAGGCGGGCACCTCAGCGGGCGTTTTGCCGATATAGCGCACCGGGACGCCTTCCATCGCGGTCATATAGTCGCGTGGCTTGATGAAGTTGCCCACCGGGCAGCCGCCGCAATAGCCGCGGTAGGCGCCGCCGCCGCGGGGCAGCAGCGCAGCGCGTTTCTGGTCGAACAGGTGCCCCACGGCCTGGTCGAAAATGTCCTGATGCGTCAGGAAGTTAAGCGTTTTCATGGTCGTCCCCACGCGTTTGCACAGCGGTTGGTCATTGATTCAGCGCATGAGTTGAAGTATCCCGTTGGCGCCGATTTACCAACTTCGGACTAACAACGCGAAACACCTTCAATTCACGGATTCGGCTTCTGGTCCTCGACCGCGCCGCGCTCATAACCATAACGACCGATCGCGCCAGAAAGCGCAGCAGGGCTTTACCCGATGGCGCGTCGACCTCCCAGCCGCGATGAACCGCAACCGTCTCAACCCGCTTTCCGGTTGCGTTCCTTCTTGGCGAGCGCCACGCATCGCGCGCGGCACATGCAGTTCGCCTCGTGGTCGTTCACCATGCCGACAGCCTGCATGAACGCGTAACAGATAGTCGAGCCGACGAACTTGCAGCCGTAACGCTTCAACCCCTTGCTGAGCGCGTCCGACACCTCCGTCGACGCAGGCGCCTGCTTATACGACGTCCACTCGTTCTGGATCGGCGTCTGGTCGACGAACGACCAGACGAAGTTGGCGAGCGACCCATGTTCCGCCTGAATCTGCTGCACGGCGCGAGCGTTGTTGACGGCCGCTTCGATCTTGCCGCGGTGGCGGACGATTCCTTCGTCCAGCACCAGCGCTTCCACCTGTTTCGGCGTAAAGCGCGCCACCTTGTCGATGTCGAAGTCGGCAAAAGCGCGGCGATAGCCGGCCCGCTTGTTGAGAATCGTGGACCAGGACAAACCCGCCTGCGCGCCCTCCAGTACGAGCATCTCGAACAGATGCCGGTCGTCGCGCGAGGGCACGCCCCATTCGGTGTCGTGGTAGTGTGCGAGCGCTTCGCTCGACACCCAGTTGCATCGTTCAGTCACTGTCGCGCTCCTGCGTTGTGATGGCGACCGCCAGCATAGCGGAAGCCGGGCGCGCCGCAAGCTGGCCGTTTGGCCGATTGCGGGATTGAAACTGACCTGCCACGCTATGCGTTATTCCCACCCGAACCCATTCGATTCGATGAACAACGACTTTTTTCTGATCGGCATTGACGGCGGCGGCAGCGGTACGCGAGTCGTGCTCGGCGACGCGCGCGGCCGTGAACTGGCGCAGGCGGTGGGCGCACCATCGGGTTTGGGGCTCGGCGTGGAACGGGCTTGGGAGGCAATCACGGCCGGTTGCGCCGACGCATTCGCAAGCGTCGGCGCAACGCTGGACTGGTCGCGCTGCGTGCTCGGCTGCGGCTTGGCAGGAGTCAACAATCGCGACTGGTTGAGCGCCTTTCGGGCGCGGGCGCCCGCGCTAGCCGGGCTCGCCATTGAAAGCGATGCCTACACGACCTTGCTGGGTGCGCACGGCGGCGCGCAAGGCGTGATCGTCGCGCTTGGCACCGGCAGTGTCGCGGCCGCGCTCGGCGCTGACGGCAAGTGCCGGATTGTCAGCGGCTACGGTTTCCCATCGGGCGATGAGGCGAGCGGCGCCTGGCTCGGAGTGCGCGCCATCGTGCACGCGCAGCACGCGCTCGACGGTCGCGGACCCAACGACGATCTGGCGCAAGCCCTGCTCGCCCATACCGGCGCGCATGACCGCGACGGCCTCGTGGTCTGGCTATGCGAGGCCAATCAGACCGCGTATGCGAGGCTCGCGCCGATCGTCATCGCGCATCGCACGCATCCGTTCGCGGCGCGGCTGCTCGGCGAGGCGGGCGCTGAAGTGGGGAAGATGATCGCAGCGCTCGACCCGTCGGCGAGCCTGCCGATTGCGTTGTGCGGCGGGCTGGGCGCACCGTTGCGCGAATACGTGCCGCAGATTTACCAGGCGCGCTTGCGCGAACCCTTGGCCGATTCCGCGCATGGCGGCTTGCGGCTCGCGCAGCGCGAAGCGGCTCGCCTCACGGGGTGAGGATGAGCGCGTGGGGTTGGTGCATCGCGAGCGCGAGCCGGCGAACGGGGCCGGCAACGGTAAAATGCACGCTTTGACGCTGCCCGGCTGCCCGCACATGTATAAAGTCATCGCCACGGATCTCGACGGCACGCTACTCAACGCCGACCACCAGCTCGACCCGTTCACCGTCGCTACCGTGCGCAAGCTGGAAAGCGACGGCGTGCGGTTCGTGATTGCCACGGGCCGCCATTACTGCGACGTCGCGGGCATTCGCGACTTACTGGGCATCAGCCCGTATCTGATCACCTCGAATGGCGCGCGCATCCACGCGCCCGACAATACGGTCCTCCACGCGGACGATCTGCCGCCGGCAATTGTGCAACGGCTTGTCCTGCCCGAAATCGCCGGCGCGCATGGCCGTGTGATCGTCAACCTGTTCGCCGACCAGGCGTGGCTGATCGACCGCCATGCGCCGCATCTGCTGAAATATCACCAGGACTCCGGTTTCACCTACGAGGTGACGGACCTGCCGAACCACGACGGCGTCGACATCGCAAAGGCGCTCTATATCGGCGAGCCTGCCGATCTCGCGCTGGTGGCGGCGAATCTCGCGCGCGAGTTTGGCGACGCGCTCTATGTCACCTACTCGCTGCCGGACTGTCTGGAAGTGATGACGTCGAACGTGTCGAAGGGCCGCGCCTTGCAGATCGTGCTCGAGCGCCTCGGCGTCGATGCGTCGCTGTGCGTGGCGTTCGGCGACAACATGAACGATATCGACCTGCTGGAGACGGCCGGTCATCCGTTCATGATGAACAATGCCAATCCCGACCTCATCACGCGCCTGCCGAACGTGCCGCGCATCGGCAACAACTTCGAAGCGGGCGTTGCGCACCATCTGCGCAAGCTCTTCTCGATCGACGACGAATTGATAGCCTGATGACCTGAAAATGAAATCGGCCCGCATCCACCTTCGTGGACGCGGGCCGATTATTCGTCGTGTTCGGGCTGCGGCGCGCGCTGTGCCTTGATGCCTTCGCGAGCAGCCGCAACGAGCGTCAGGCCATCAAGTCGCGTCCGCCGCGACTTGCCCGGCGTGACGACCAGCCGTGCCATCCGCCGCGGCGATCGCCGTAGTCGCCTCGACCATCGCGGCCCCCAATGACAATCGTTGTGATTCCAGCCACGGTCAAACGGCCGAGCCCTGGCACCAAACAAAACGGGCGCCTTAGCGCCCGTTCCAACAGTCTCGCAAATGCACTCGCTGGTTAGTCGATTGCCAGTTTCTGCGACTTGCCGCTGCGGCTTTCCGCGATGAGCGGGTACAGCACACCTGCGATCACCGCACCGATGATCGGTGCGACCCAGAACATCCACAACTGATCCATCGCCGCGCCGCCGACAAACAGCGCCGGGCCGGTGGAACGAGCCGGGTTGACCGACGTGTTCGTGACCGGGATCGAGATCAGGTGAATGAGTGTGAGGCACAGGCCGATCGCGATTGGTGCAAAACCAGCCGGCGCGCGCTTGTCGGTCGCGCCGAGGATGACGAACAGAAAGAAGCCGGTCATTACCACTTCGCAAATGAACGCGGCCGCGAGCGAGTAATGGCCCGGCGAGCGCTCGCCATAGCCGTTGCTGGCGAAGCCGCTGGCGATCAGATCGAAGCCGGGCTTGCCGGAGGCGATCAACGACAGCACCAGCGCGCCCAGCACCGCGCCGATCACCTGCGCGACGATGTACGGCAGCAGGTCGCGAGCCGGAAAGCGGCCGGCGACGGTCAGGCCGACGCTCACCGCCGGATTCAGGTGGCAGCCGGAAACGTGGCCGATCGCAAAAGCCATGGTGAGGACAGTCAGGCCGAAGGCAAGCGACACGCCCACGAAGCCGATGCCCAAACCGTGGACCGGGCCGGCGAAGTTGGCGGCGAGAACCGCGCTGCCGCACCCGCCGAGCACGAGCCAGAAAGTGCCGAAAAGTTCGGCCGCGAGGCGCTTTGACAACTGCATGATTGGTGATCCTAAAAAGACAGACGCTCTTGGGGACACGGACGGCTACGTGCGCCCGCGCATCTTGGGAATGCGCAATTTTAGGGAAAGCCGGACAAAGCAGGTGTCAAGAATTGTCAATACCGAGACCAGCTTTACCTCTTATTGGTGAATAAAGATGTCGTTTAACAATTCAACGACGCTTAATTATTATCAGATGATATCGTCCTAAATCGGTATTGTTCGCCATTGCGAATCCGCATAATTGCAGTTAATCTTCGAGCGAATGAGTTCAGAAAGGGGAGAACCACAATGTCTCAATATGCAGACCTCAAGGCGCAGATCGCCAAATTACAGGCACAGGCTGAAGAAGCCCGTCGTACGGAAATCGACAATGTTGTCGCCGACATCCGCCAAAAGATCGCCGAATACGGTCTCACCGCGCAGGACCTCGGCTTCGCCGTGGCCGCCAAGCGCGGCCGTCCGCCCAAGAAGGCGCCGCTGCCGGCGAAGTACCAGGATCCGAAATCGGGAAATACATGGAGCGGGCGCGGCAAGCCGCCCAAGTGGATCGTCGGCAAGAATCGCGAACGTTTTCTGATTGGCGCGGCTTAAGCCGATTGGCCGCCGGTGCGAAAGCTGAATGAAGGTTGGCGTACTCGATCTTTATTCGCTTCGCTCTAATCGGACGTTGGAAGCGCATCCATGCCGCGTAAAAAAAGCCACCCTTAAGGGCGGCTTTTTTCTGGAGAAAGGGAGCGAAACTCCCGAGTTGCCGGGCGCGCAAACGATTCACATCGTGAATTCCCTGCGAATTGACCGGCGAAAAGGAAAGCGGCACAGGCGGCAGAAATAATAGCCGCCTGTTCATTGCAAAAACGCATCAACCGCTCGCGCTCCGCCTGTCAGCCCACCGCCACCTGGCGCAGCACCGGGCGGCGCGTGGCTTCGATCAGTGCCGAATAGCTGTCGACGTAGTTCTGCGCCATCGTCGTCGAACTGAAGCGGCGTTCGAACTGCGCGCGGATTTCGGTGCGCGACAGTTCGTCCAGACGCTGCAGCGCGGCCACGGCGCCTTGGACGTCCTCCACGATGTAGCCGGTCACGCCGTGGTCGATCACTTCCGGCACCGAGCCGCGGTTGAACGCGATCACCGGCGTGCCGCACGCCATCGATTCGATCATCACGAGGCCGAACGGCTCCGACCAGTCGATCGGGAACAGCAGCGCCTTGGCGCCCGACAGAAACTCGGGCTTCTGCGCCTCGTTGATCTCGCCGACGAATTCCACGTGCGCCTGCGACAGCAGCGGCTCGATCTCGCGCTTGAAATAGTCCTGGTCGACCTTGTCCACCTTGGCGGCGATCTTCAGCGGCAAACCGCTTTGTGCAGCGATCTTGATAGCTGTATCGACGCGCTTCTCCGGACAGATACGACCGAGGAACGCCAGGTACTCCGGCTTCTTGTGCGCCTGCGGCGTCAGCAATTGGTCGGGCAAGCCGTGGTAAATCGTGTTGAGCCAGTTCGCCTGCGGCAGCGGCACGCGTTGCGAATCGGAAATCGACACCACCGGCACGTTTGAAAAAGCGTCGAATACCGGTTGTAACTCCGGCAGGTCCAGCCGGCCGTGCAGCGTGGTCACGAACGGGGTGTGCATCGTCGTGAACAGCGGGAACGGCATGTAGTCGAGGTGAAAGTGAAGTACGTCGAATTCATGCGCCACCTTGCGCACTTTCTCCATCATCAGAACGTGCGGAGCGAGCGCGTCGCGGATCGTGGGATCGAGGCGCAGCGCGCGAGGCCAGCAGGCGTCGAGGTTCGCGGAGGTCACCGAGTCGCCGCTCGCAAAGAGCGTTACGTCGTGGCCGAGGTCGACCAGCGCTTCGGTCAGGTACGACACGACGCGTTCGGTGCCGCCGTACAGTTTCGGCGGGACGGCTTCGTACAACGGCGCAATTTGTGCGATTCGCATGCGTATTCTCCTATTCAGAACGGCTTCGCACAGCGGCGCTCGAGTAGAGCGAGGAGCGAATGCCTGACGGACGGTTGGGCGCGGTTAGCCGCCGCCCGGGGGTGCTCCGAACCTGCATCGGGTAATCCCTTAGCTTCATTATCGGGATTGGCCGCGCCAATTCGAGTTATTTTTCAAACGCTTAATGTTGTTACAGCGGGAAACATGGGCCGTTACAGGTTTGTCCGAAAGGCCGTACCAGCGACTCGGCGATGTTCGCGGCCGCCTTGCCCGCACGCTGTCAAAGCCGCGCAGGCCAGTAGCAAGGCGCGCGCCTGACACGCGAAAGGCGCGCCTATATCGGGCGTATTACGCAGAGGTGAAAACGTCTTATAATTGTTTTTCACCCTTCCGAGGGGCGCGCCGCGAAGCACTCGGATACCCGAGTCCGCCTCGCATCGCCGTCAAAGAAAAATTCAAATGGCATAGCGGCTTGAAGCGAATTGCCCCACTTTCCTTTCACTTCATTTCCCACTCGTGCGGTGTAGGAAAAATTCCTACATGAATGACGGATTAATCCGTCAAACAGGCTGGGTGTCTGTCCGATTTTCGTCCGCGCCCCCATTCGAGACAATGCGTGCAAGACCAGAAACGAGCCGATTCGTGCGTTTAAGTGCGCGCGTTCGAGCAAACGTTTCCGTAACGGCCTGACCAGCCAGATACACCCCGGGGGAATCATGAGCGCGACAAGCGATATGCTCAATGAGATCAGAGAAGTCAACCTGTCCTATCTCCTGCTCGCGCAGCGGCTGCTGCGCGAAGACAAGCCGATGGGCATGTTTCGCATGGGGATTTCGGACCAGCTAGCCGACGTACTTGCCAATCTGTCGTTGGCGCAGACCGTCAAGCTGGCGGCGTCCAATCAGGTGCTGTGCCGTTTCCGTTTCGATGACCATGCCGTGCTGTCCGCTCTGGCGGACAAGGGCAAATCCAGCGCCGTGGCTCAGGCGCATTCCGCGATCCTGATGGCAAGCCAGCCCGTCGAGCAACTCGGCTGATGACAGCCCGCACCTCACACGAAGCGATCAGGACGGGGGCAATGCAAGCGGATGGCCTATAAAAGCGTGGTGCTCGAAGTGAGGGAAATCACCCTCGCGATCGAACTGATCGAACTCGGCGCGCGGCTGCAATTGCTGGAGGCTGAAACCAGCCTGTCGCGCGACCGGCTCATCAAGCTGTACAAGGAACTGAAAGGGGTGTCGCCGCCCAAGGGCATGCTGCCGTTCTCGACCGACTGGTTCATGACCTGGCAGCCGAACTTTCACTCGTCGCTGTTCTACAACATCTACCGTTTCATGGCCGGCCATGGCGGCTGCGAGACGATCCAGTCGATCGTGAAGAGCTACCGGCTCTATCAGGAGCACGTCCAGTTGCACGACGACGAGCCCGTGCTCAGTCTCACGCGCGCCTGGACCCTGGTGCGCTTTTTCGACTCCGGGATGCTGCAAATGACGCCCTGCTGCCGCTGCGGCGGGCATTTTGTCGCGCATGCGCACGATCCGCAGCATGCGTTCGTCTGCGGCCTCTGCCAGCCGCCCTCGCGCGCCGGTAAGACAAAGAAATTCGCCGACGCCCGGGCCCGCGAGAGTCTCGCCGCGCTCGAAGCCTGAGTCGCGGCCCGGCCGCCAGCGCGCGGGCCGGCATCGCCGGTGGCCCGCCGCCTGGCGCCCGTCATCCGCCGCCCGCGTGCCCCGGCACCCGAGCGCACCCCGTCCCGACGCGTCCTTCCGCCAGGCCACCTAGTCCCGGCCCCAACTGCGCCGCTTTGACTTGCCTCTGGTTTACACCGGAGCGGCAGGCCGCTTTTCCGTCAAAGTTTTCTGCCCGCTTGCCGTAAACCAGTTTAACGACGGTCACCGTCGCTTCTTTGTGAGGGCTCCGCAGTGCTGATTTTCGTGGGAACACTCGTGACGCTTTTGTCCGTTTTCGGCGGTTACGCGCTGGAAGGCGGTCATCTCGGCGCGCTGCTGCAGCCCGTTGAAGTGCTGATGATCGTCGGCGCCGGGGTGGGCGCGTTCATTCTCGGCAACGGGATGAAGACGATCAAGGCGACGCTGCGCGTCATTCCAACCCTGTTCAAGGGCGCGAAGTACAACAAGGACGTGTACATGGAGCTGATGGCGCTCCTCTACGTCCTGCTGGCGAAAGCGCGCAAGGAAGGCACGCTGACGCTCGAAGCCGACATCGACGATCCGTCGAAGAGCCCGATCTTCACGCAGTATCCGAAGATCCTCGCCGACAAGCACATCATCGAGTTCCTCACCGACTATCTGCGTCTGATGGTGGGCGGCAACATGAATGCGTTCGAGATCGAAAGCCTGATGGACGAGGAAATCGAAACGCATCACCAGGAAGGCGAGGCGCCCGCGCACGCGCTGAACAAGGTCGGCGACGCGATGCCGGCGTTCGGCATCGTGGCCGCTGTGATGGGCGTGGTGCACACGATGGCCTCCGCCGACAAGCCGCCCGCGGTGCTCGGCGAGATGATCGCCCAGGCGCTGGTCGGCACCTTCCTCGGCATTCTGCTTTCGTACGGACTGATCGGGCCGCTCGCGAGCGTCGCCGAACAGCGCGTGACCGAGTCGACCAAGATGTTCCAGTGCATCAAGGTGACGATTCTCGCCAGCTTGAACGGCTATGCCCCGGCGATCGCCGTCGAATTCGGCCGCAAGGTGCTCTTCTCGACCGAACGCCCGTCGTTCGCCGAGCTGGAAGAGCATGTGCGCCGGGTCAAGGCCAAGTAACGGGCGCCGGGGACCGAAGCGATGAGCAAGGACAAAGACCGCGCCATTGTCGTCAAGCGCGCCGCGCCGAAGAAGGCGGGCCATCACGGCGGCGCGTGGAAGCTCGCGTATGCGGACTTCATGACCGCGATGATGGCGTTCTTCCTGCTGATGTGGCTGCTGAGCTCGGCCTCCACGGTGCAGTTGAAGGGCATCGCGGAGTACTTCAACCAGCCGTTGAAGATCACGCTGTGGGGCGGCGACCGCAGCGCCGAGGATTCAAGCTTTCTGAAGGGCGGCGGCCGCGACATCTCGACCGACGCGCAGGGCGTGACGCGCTCCACCGACGGCACGAACAACCGCACCGAGCGCACCGCGTCGCATGCGCCGGAAGACTCGCTCAAGCAGTTGCAGGGCGAGCTGGAGCGCCGCGAGCAGGTCCGTCTGCACGATCTGCAGGTCAAGCTGATGGCCGCGATCGAGGCGAATCCGGTGCTGCGCCAGTTCAAGCAGCAGATCCGGATCGATTCGACGCTGACCGGTTTGCGCATCGAAATCGTCGACTCGCAGAAGCGGCCGATGTTCGCCACGGCGAGAGATCAGGTGGAGCCGTACATGCGCGACATCCTGCGCGAAATCGGCCACACGCTGAACGACGTGCCGAACCGCATCATCGTGCAGGGACACACCGACGCCGCGCAGTACGCGGGCGGCGAGAAGGGCTACAGCAACTGGGAACTGTCCGCGGACCGCGCCAATGCGTCGCGCCGCGAGTTGATCGCCGGCGGCATGGACGAAGCGAAGGTGATGCGCGTGCTCGGCCTCGCGTCGACGCAGAACCTGAACAAGGCGGACCCGATGGATCCGGAAAACCGCCGCATCAGCATCATCGTGCTGAACAGAAAGTCGGAGGAGGCGCTCAACCATGACGACTCCACCACGACCACCCTGTCGGACGACGCAGCCGGCTCCAAGCCGCTGCTGCAAAGACTTGCGCAACCGGTGACGGTTGCACCGAAGGTGTCCGCGGCGACGCGGGCGACCCAGTAACAAACGGCGATCGCCTGACCGTTCACGCGCCCGACTGGCGCGAACAGCCCGGCGATCCATAGCGTAAGCGCAGCGAGGTTTTTCATGATCAGGCACATCCTGGCAATCGACGATTCAGCATCGATGCGGCAGATTCTCGCCGCGACGCTGACGACGGCCGGCTACGAAGTGACGCTCGCGGCGGACGGCAACGAAGGGCTCGAAAACGCCCTCGCCATCCCGTTCGACCTCGTGCTGACCGACCAGCACATGCCGGGCAAGACCGGCCTCGATCTGATCGCCGAACTGCGCGGCAACCCGGCTTACCAGGCGACCCCCATCCTCGTCCTCACGACGGAATCGGGCGACTCCTTCAAGGCGGCGGCGCGGGCTGCGGGAGCGACCGGCTGGATCGAAAAGCCGCTCGACCCCGACATGCTGACGGAACTGGTGGCGGCGCTCGCCGAACCGGACCCCGCCTAAGCCCCATTCATACACAGGTTATAGAAGCTTTCGACGCGGCGGCACGGCAGCCCAAGCCTAGACAGGAACTCTCGCGGTGACACAGGCATGACACTCGACATCACTCAGTTCTATCAGACGTTCTTCGACGAAGCGGACGAACTGCTCGCGCAGATGGAGCAGTTGCTGCTCAATCTGGACATCGCGCACCCCGATCCCGAAGACCTCGCGGCGATTTTCCGCGCGGCGCATTCGATCAAGGGCGGCGCGGCGACGTTCGGTTTCACCGCGCTGACGGAAACGACCCACATTCTCGAATCGCTGCTCGACCGCGCGCGCAATAACGAACTCGTGCTGCGCAAGGACATGATCGACACGTTCCTCGAAACCAAGGACGTGTTGTCGGGCCAGCTAGCCGATTACCGCGCGAGCGCCGAGCCGGATACCGCGGTCGCGAAGGCGATCTGCGCGAAGCTCGAGCAGTTGCACGCCGAAAGCCGCTTCGGCGGCGCACCGGCCGAAGCGGCGCCGGCAGCGGCTGTCGCCGTGGCGGCGCCGCTGGAAACGCAGGCAGTACAAGGCGGCACCCCGCCGGAGCACGTCGTCGAACAGGCGGTGCAGGCGGCGGGTGAATGGACTGACGGCGAACCGGCACAGACCGGGCAAGCCGCGGGCACAGGCGATGCAAACGACAACGCCGGCCCACATCTGAAAATTACGCTACGGGGCGTGGGAGAGAAGGACCAGGCACTGCTGGCTGAGGAGCTCGGCAACCTGGGCAACATCGTGGGGCAGGTCAAGAGCGGCGGCGATCTGACGCTGTGGCTCTCGAGCGACGTGCCCTCCGACGACATCATCGCCGTGTGCTGTTTCGTGATCGACGAAAGTCAGATCTCGATCGGCCGTGGCACCGCACCGGCGGGCGAGACGCAGCAAGGCGAACCTGGAACGCCCGACGCTGCCGATTCGGCCCCGGCGCAGGCAGCACAGGCGGCACAAGCAGTCGAGGTAACGCAAGCCGCGCCGGCAACCCAGACGAGCGCCGCGCACGCCCAATCGTCCGCGCAAGGCACAGCGGCCGCGGCCGCCACCGCCGCTCAACCCGCGGCGGCGAGCAGCGCACCCGCCGCCGGCCAGGCGCCGGCGGCCAGCGCCGCCGCGCCGGCCGAGAACGACCGCAAGGCGGCGCGTCCGGCCGCGGCGGCAGGCGGCGCGGAAGGCAGCTCGATTCGCGTCGGCGTCGAAAAGGTCGATCAGTTGATCAACCTGGTCGGCGAACTCGTGATCACGCAGGCGATGCTCGCGGAAACCACCAGCACGTTCGACCCGGCCTTGCACGATCGCCTCTTCAACGGCATGGCGCAGCTCGAGCGCAACGCGCGCGATCTGCAGGAAGCGGTGATGTCGATCCGCATGATGCCGATGGATTACGTGTTCAGCCGCTTCCCGCGTCTGGTGCGCGATCTCGCGGCGAAGCTCGGCAAGCAGGTGGAGCTCGTCACCTTCGGTCAGGCGACCGAACTCGACAAGAGCCTGATCGAACGGATCATCGATCCGTTGACGCACCTCGTGCGCAACAGTCTCGATCACGGCATCGAAACCGTGGAAGCGCGGCGCGCGGCGGGCAAGGATTCGACCGGCCAGTTGGTGCTGTCGGCGGCGCACCACGGCGGCAACATCGTGATCGAGGTGAGCGACGACGGTGCGGGCCTGCGCCGCGACAAGATTCTCGCGAAAGCGGCCAAGCAGGGCATGCAGGTCAGCGAAAGCATGACCGACGAGGAAGTGTGGAACCTGATTTTCCTGCCGGGCTTCTCGACGGCGGAACAGGTGACGGACGTCTCCGGCCGCGGCGTCGGCATGGACGTGGTGAAACGGAACATCCAGTCGATGGGTGGTCACGTGGAAATCACGTCGCACGCCGGCAAGGGCAGCACCACGCGCATCGTCCTGCCGCTTACGCTGGCGATTCTCGACGGTATGTCGGTGAAGGTCGGCAACGAGATCTTCATTCTGCCGCTGAACTTCGTGATGGAGTCGCTGCAGCCGCGCGCCGAGGACATCTACACGGTGGCCAACGGCGAGCGCGTGGTGCGGGTGCGCGGCGAATACCTGCCGCTGGTCGCGTTGCACGAAGTGTTCAACGTCGAGGACGCGAAGCAGGAACCGACGCAGGGCATCGTCACCATCATGCAAACCGAGGGGCGCCGCTTCGCGATGCTGATCGACGAGCTGGTGGGCCAGCAGCAAGTGGTCGTGAAGAATCTCGAAACCAATTACCGCAAGGTGCACGGCATTTCCGCCGCGACCATTCTCGGCGACGGCAGTGTCGCGCTGATCGTGGACGTGGCGGCGCTGAACCGCGAGACGCGCAACGCGCATGGCGCGATGAGCCTCGCATGACATTCACTCAATTCATTTCATCCCAACCGTTTGGGGGCTAACGTGGCAGAAGTCCAATCCATCAATTCGAGCGTCGCGAACGCGACGAATGGTCGCCGCGACGCGCAGCAGGCTGACGCCGGCGGTCAGGAATTCCTCGTCTTCACGCTCGGCGCCGAAGAATACGGCATCGATATTCTCAAGGTGCAGGAAATCCGCGGCTACGACAACGTGACGCGTATCGCGAACGCGCCCGAGTTCATCAAGGGCGTGATCAATCTGCGCGGCATCATCGTGCCGATCGTCGACATGCGCATCAAGTTCCATCTGGGTCGCGTCGAGTATGACCACCAGACCGTGGTGATCATCCTGAACGTCGCGCATCGCGTGGTCGGGATGGTGGTGGACGGCGTGTCGGACGTGCTCACGCTCGCCACCGACCAGATCATGCCGGCGCCGGAATTCGGCGCCACGCTGACGACCGAGTACCTCACGGGGCTCGGCACCGTCGACGGCCGCATGCTGATCCTGATGGACATCGAGAAGTTGATGACCAGCCGCGAAATGGCGCTGATCGAAACGCTCGGCGCCTGACGGCTGCGGCATTCAGAGTTTGTGAAGGAGCATTGAAATGCTAAGCAGGTGGTCGATTCGGACCTCCCTCACGCTGGTGGGGATCATTCTCGTCGCGCTCACCGTGGTGGTCGGCGTACTTGGGCTGACGGCGCTGAGCAGCGCCCGCCAGTCGCTCGACCGGATCGCGCGCGGCGATCTGGTGGCGATTCACGCGCTCGACGATGCGTCGGCCTATCTGCTGCGCTCGCGCCTGTCGCTCGATCGTTTCACCGCGCTGAGCGCCGCCGGCGACACTGAAACGGCGAAGAAGGTGCTGGACCGCGCGGTGGAGCTGCACGGCTTCAGCAGCAAGAGCTGGCAGACCTATCTCGACGCGCCGAAGAGCGGCATCGATCAGGCCCAGCTCGACGAACTGGTGGCCCGCCGCACGACGGTCGTGCGCGACGGCCTGGAGCCCGAATTCGCCGCGTTGCGCGCGGGCGACCTGGCCGCGTACCACGCGATCGCCGACAAGAAGATCAGCCCGATGTTCGTCGCCTACGACAACGTGGCGTCGGCGGTGGTCAAGAGCCTGCAGCAGCAGGCGGTCGACCAGCAGGCAGCCGCGCAGTCCAACATCTCCCTGATGACGACGCTGATCGCCGGCTTCGGCGCGCTTGCCTTGCTGCTGGTGGTCGGCTTGCGCTTCGCGTTGCGCGGCCTGATCGTGCAGCCGCTCGCGGACGCTACCGCCTGCTTCGAGCGCATCGCGTCGGGCGACCTGTCCGAGACGATCGCGGTGTCGAGCAGCAACGAGATCGGCCGGCTGTTCAGCGGCATCAAGCGGATGCAGGAAAGCATGGCGACGATGGTGAAGGCGGTTCGCAGCAGCACCGAATCGATCGATACCGGCGCGCGCGAAATCGCGATGGGCAACACCGATCTGTCGCAACGCACCGAACAGCAGGCCGCCTCGCTGCAGGAAACCGCGTCGAGCATGGAGCAGCTCACCGGCACCGTGCGCCAGAACGCCGAGAACGCGCGTCAGGCGAGCCAGTTGGCCGTCAACGCGTCGGACATCGCGACGCGCGGCGGCGACGTGGTGAGCCAGGTCGTCACGACGATGCAGGACATCGCGGCCAGCTCGGGCAAGGTCGTCGACATCATCGGCGTGATCGAAGGCATTGCGTTCCAGACCAATATTCTCGCGCTGAACGCGGCGGTCGAAGCCGCGCGCGCCGGCGAACAGGGCCGCGGCTTCGCCGTGGTGGCCGGCGAAGTGCGCAGCCTCGCGCAGCGCAGCGCGAGCGCCGCGAAGGAAATCAAGGAACTGATCGGCGACTCCGTCGACAAGGTGCAAAGCGGCTCGACCCTGGTGGGCCGGGCGGGCACGACGATGGACGAGATCGTCCAGGCGGTGCGCCGCGTGACCGACATCATGGGCGAGATCAGCGCGGCGTCCGAGGAGCAATCGGGCGGCATCGAGCAGGTGAATCGCGCGGTCGTGCAGATGGACGAAGTCACGCAGCAGAACGCGGCGCTGGTCGAAGAGGCAGCGGCAGCCGCCGCCTCGCTCGAAGACCAGACGCGCCAGTTGCAAACGGTGGTGAGCGGCTGGAAGGTGGCCGGCGGCCCGACGCACGGCGGCGCGCTCGCGGCGCGCGGCGCAGTGGCAGCGACAGCGGCGCCGGCAACGGCGCGCACGAGCGGCGGCAAGCACGTCAGCGCGCGTAGCGCCGGCGGCGCCCGGGCCGCGAAAGCGGCACCGCGAGCGAGCGCACCTGGCGCGGCGCATTCGGCACCTCAAGCCACCGCAAACACCGCAACGCAAGCAGCACCGGCACCGGCCACCCATGACGCATCCACCGCGCGCGTCGAACCGGCCTTGAAGCCGAAGACGACCCGCGCGGCGAGCGAATCCCCGGCACGTCCGGCCGCGAGCGCGGCCACGGCGGGCTCGGATGGCGACTGGGAAACTTTCTAGGACATGGCGGAAAAACATGCAGTCATTCGGCATCTCGCTCCCTGAGGGGCGAATCATCGAAGCACGCCTTACCGGCGTGTCGCGGGCCGACTGCATGTTGGTAAAACTCGCGGGAGTGCGCGACCCCGCGAACCCAATCCCTTCTCCGCGAGGCAATGGCCTTGGCGGCAAGCGGGATGGCTCGTATCGCAGGCAGGAACTCACATGATGGCAACGCGCGCACAGCAACGCCCCGAGCGGGCGGAACCGGCTAGATCCGGCGAGCAGGGACGGGATTTCGAATTCACGTCCGCGGATTTCGCTCGCATTCGCGACCTGATTCACCGCAGCGCGGGCATCTCGCTATCGGACCACAAGCGCGACATGGCCTACAGCCGCCTTGCGCGCCGGTTGCGCGCACGCGGCCTCGACACCTTCAAGCAGTATCTCGATCTGCTCGAGGCGGAAAACGATCCGGCCGAGTGGGAGGCGTTCACCAATGCGCTCACCACCAACCTGACCGCGTTCTTCCGCGAGGCGCATCACTTCCCGATCCTCGCCGAATTCGTGCCGCGCCGCGCGCAGCCCGTTTCGGTGTGGTGCTCGGCGGCCTCGACCGGCGAAGAGCCGTACTCGATCGCGATGACGCTGATCGAAGCGCTCGGCGAGAGCGGCGCGCGTCACGCCAGCGTGCTCGCCACCGACATCGACACGCAAGTGCTGGCGAAAGCCGAAGCCGGCATGTACCAGTTCGACCAGGTCAAGCACCTGTCGCCCGAGCGGCTCAAGCGCTTCTTTCTGAAGGGCACCGGCGCGCATGCGGGCATGGTCAAGGTGCGCCCTGAAGTGCGCTCGCTGGTGCGCTTCGAGCAATTGAACCTGACCGACCGCGATTACCAGTTGCGCTCGCAGTTCGACGCGATCTTCTGCCGCAACGTGATGATCTATTTCGACAAGCCGACGCAAGCGCAGGTGCTCGCGCGCTTCGAGCCGCTGATGAAATCGGGCGGCCTGCTGTTTGCGGGCCACTCGGAAAACTTCACGTATGTCACGCAGGCGTTCAAGCTGCGCGGCCAGACCGTCTATGAACTGACGCGCGACACGGCGGGCGGCGCGCGCGCCGCCCCGGCTCGCGAGGCCACGCCGGCGCGAACCGCGAGCCATGCTTCGACGAGCGGGGTGACAGCATGAGCAGCCGCTTGCCCATCGCCACCAATCTGTATTTCGACAATCACTTTCAACGCCCCGGCGTGAAGCTGCTGCCGAACGAGTTCTACACGACCCACGAGGACATGGTGCTCGTCACCGTGCTGGGTTCGTGCGTCGCGGCCTGCATCCAGGACCGCACTGCGGGCATCGGCGGCATGAACCACTTCATGCTGCCCGACGACGGCGCGGACGTCGGCCAGGCCGCGTCGGATTCGATGCGCTACGGGGCGTACGCAATGGAAGTGCTGATCAACGAACTCATCAAGGCCGGCGGCCGGCGCGAGCGCTTCGAGGCCAAGGTGTTCGGCGGCGGCGCGGTGCTCGCCGGCATGACGACGATGAACATCGGCGACCGCAACTCGGAATTCGTGCGCCGCTACCTGGCGCTGGAAAAAATCCGCATCGTCGCCGAGGACTTGCAGGGCTCGCACCCGCGCAAGGTCGCCTTCATGCCGCGCACCGGCCAGGTGATGGTGAAGAAATTGCGCGTGCAGCAGGAAGCGGGCGTGGCCGAGCGCGAACAGGCGCTCGTGCGGCAAAGCGCCGAGGCGCGCGCCGAGCGGCTCGCGGCCGCGCGCAAGCGGGTCGAACTGTTTTCGGCCCCGGCCGCCGCGAAGCCCAAGGTCGAACTGTTTTCATCACCCGCCGCGGCGCGGCCGAAGGTCGAGCTGTTCGGCTCCGCTTCCGGCGGCGCGGCGGGCACAGCGGCAGGCGGTTCTGGCGCGGCGGTGAAGCCGCGCGTGGAACTGTTCGGCGCGAACGCCGCGAGCGGCATGAATTCGCGCGTGATTAATTCAAACAACGCCAGAACGATAGAGGAGGCGTGAGCGCTGTGCAAAAAATCAAGGTACTGTGCGTCGACGATTCGGCGCTGATCCGCAGCCTGATGACGGAAATCATCAACGGCCAGCCGGACATGACGGTGGTGGCGACCGCACCCGACCCGCTGGTCGCGCGTGAGCTCATCAAGCAGCACAACCCCGACGTATTGACGCTCGACGTCGAAATGCCGCGCATGGACGGCCTCGACTTTCTCGAGAAGCTGATGCGCCTGCGGCCGATGCCGGTCGTGATGGTGTCGTCGCTCACCGAGCGCGGCAACGAAATCACGCTGCGCGCGCTCGAACTGGGCGCGGTCGACTTCGTCACCAAGCCGAAGGTCGGCATTCGCGACGGGATGCTCGACTATTCGGAAAAGCTCGCCGACAAGATTCGCGCCGCGGCCCGCGCGCGCGTGCGCCAGGCCGCGCCGGCGCAGCACGCGGCCGCCCACGCCGCCCATGCGCCGGTCGGCGCCGCGCCGCTCTTCAACAATCCGCTGCTCAGTACCGAGAAGCTGATCATCGTCGGCGCGTCGACGGGCGGCACCGAAGCGATCCGCGAAGTGCTGGTGCCGCTGCCGCCGGATGCGCCCGCGGTGCTGATCGCGCAGCACATGCCGCCGGGTTTCACAAAATCTTTTGCGCAACGCCTCAATGGTTTGTGCCGGATTACCGTTAAAGAGGCAGAGCATGGCGAACGCGTGCTGCCGGGACATGCCTACATCGCGCCCGGCCACGCTCACCTGTTGCTGGCCCGCAGCGGCGCGAACTACATCGCGCATCTCTCGGACGAGCCGCCGGTGAACCGCCATCGCCCGTCGGTGGACGTGCTGTTCCGCTCCGCCGCGCAGCATGCGGGCAAGAACGCGGTCGGCGTGATCCTCACGGGCATGGGGCGCGACGGCGCGGCGGGATTGCTGGACATGAGGAAAGCAGGGGCTTACACCCTTGCGCAGGACGAAGCGAGCTGTATCGTGTTCGGCATGCCGCGCGAAGCCATTGCGCTCGGCGCGGCCGACGAGATCGCGTCGCTGCCGGAGATGAGCCGACGGGTGATGGCGCGTCTGTCGTTGATGGGCGATCGCGTTCAGCGCGTGTGATGCGCGGCCTGACGGGCGAGCGGGGGGCGTGGGAGCGGAGTAAGTGTTGAAGCGCTAACTCTGGTCGATGCACGAGGCATGGGATCGGAGTAAGGCGCTAAAGCGCCAACTCCGGTCGATGCACAGGGCATGGGACCGGAGTAAGCGCTAAAGCGCCAACTCCGGTCGATGCACAAGGCATGGGACCAGAGTAAGCGCTGAAGCGCTAACTCTGGTCGACACAGATCGGGTTGGACGGTTGGACGGGCGGACGTGCGCCGTACCTTGGATCAAGCAAAGGGAATGAAATGGATAAGGGAATGAAGATTCTGGTGGTTGACGACTTTCCGACGATGCGCCGGATCGTTCGCAACCTGCTCAAGGAGCTCGGCTACGGCAACGTCGACGAAGCGGAAGACGGTCAGGCCGGCCTCGCGCGTCTGCGCGGCGGCACCTATGACTTCGTGATCTCCGACTGGAACATGCCGAACCTCGACGGTCTCGCCATGCTCAAGGAAATCCGCGCCGACGCGAACCTCACGCACCTGCCGGTGCTGATGGTGACGGCCGAGTCGAAGAAGGAAAACATCATCGCGGCGGCGCAGGCCGGCGCGAGCGGTTATGTCGTCAAGCCGTTCACGGCCGCGACGCTCGACGAGAAGCTCAACAAGATTCTCGAGAAGATGGCGAAAGCCGGGAGCTGATGTGGACCAGCCGACCCATGCGCATGGCGCCGAAGCGGTCAACGAGAGCGGCGACTTCGCGTCCGACCGCATCCTCGCCCGCATTGGACAACTCACGCGCACGCTGCGCGACTCGATGCGCGAACTCGGGCTCGACAAACATGTCGAGCGCGCGGCGGAAGCCGTACCCGATGCCCGCGACCGTTTGAAGTACATCGCGAACATGACCGAGCAGGCCGCCGAGCGCGTGCTGTCCTCGATCGATGTCGCGAAGCCGATCCAGGAGCAGTTGCAGAAAGACGCGGGCGAGCTCGACGCGCGCTGGGAGCAGTGGTACGCGGCGCCGATCGAGCGCGAGGAAGTGCGCGCTCTGATGAACGACACGCGCAGCTTCTTGCGCGGCGTGCCCGAAGCCACCAGCGCCACCAACTCGCAACTCATGGAGATCATGCTGGCGCAGGACTTCCAGGATCTGACCGGGCAGGTCATCAAGAAGATCACGGACGTCGTGTATCTGATCGAGCAGCAATTGCTCGGCGTTCTGGTCGAGAACATCGCGCTCGAACGGCGCGAGCAGTTCGCGGCGAACGCGGCTGCACTGGCGGCCGAGGTCTCGTCGACCGGCAGTCCGGAGCACCTGCTGAACGGACCGCAGATCAACCCCGAAGGCAAGGCGGACGTGGTGCAGGACCAGTCGCAAGTCGACGATCTGCTGGCGAGCCTCGGCTTTTAAGGCGCCCTTTAACGTGCTTCGAGTGCATCGGAGCACGTGGGCACGCCGGATGAATGAGTATGCGCAGCAAGCTGCGGGCCCGGATTTGCGTGCTGTCTGCCGACACAAACCACAGGCATACTAGGGCTTCAGGCGGCGGCGTCGGCTGGCTGCCGAGAAACAGGCGCCGGCCGGCGGCATGGTGAGGAACCCCTCCAGAATGCGGCCGTCACGGTGCCTATGATTGGTATAAATGCGGCCGGTTCGCGCGAGATGCGGGCCGGGCAGCAGCTCGGGAGGAGCCTCGACATGTTGAGTTGTGTACGTCGTGCCATGTACGTTGCGGCACTCGCCTTACCCTGGTCGTTCGCAGCCGTGCAGCCCGCTCATGCGGGACTTGGCGGCACGCCGATCACCCCACCTGCGGATGCGTCGGTCTCTTCACGCACCGTGCAGCCCGCCGGCGGCGCGCAGGGCGTGATGCGCTCGGCATCCGGCGCCCCTTCTTCAAGCTCGGCTTCCGCCTCCTACACCGTGCGTGAAACCACGTTCGGCAACGGCACCCTGGTGCGCGAATACCTTGCCGCCGACGGTTCGGTGTTCGGTATTGCCTGGCGCGGTCCGCAAATGCCGGATCTGAACGATCTGCTCGGCGGCTATTTCCCGCAATACGTCGCCGGCGTGAAGTCCGTGCGCGCGGCGCGCGGCGGCGGCCACGGCCCCGTCACGGTCGACCAGAGCGGCCTCGTCGTGCATTCGGGCGGCCACATGGGCTCGTTCTCCGGTCAGGCGTGGCTGCCCCCCGCTTTGCCTGCGGGCGTCAGCGGTTCCGACATCCAGTAATGCGAGGACGAACGATGCGAACCATGCGTATTGCCGAGAAGCTCAAGGGGTGGGTGCAGGCCGCCCTGGCCGTGGCGTTGCTGTCGGCGGTCGCCGCTTGCGGCGGTGGCGGCGACGACAGTCCCAGCTCCAGTTCCGGTTCCGGCACGTCGGGCTCGACGAGCGGCTTGCCGGCCAGCCCCACCCAGCAGCCGATTGCCGCGACCGCCGCGAATACCGTGGCGATCACGGTCGGCCCCGGTGCGACCGGGGTCATCAATATTCCGACGGTGAGCGTGACGCTCTGCGTGCCCGGCACGACCACCTGTCAGACCATCAACAACGTCCAGGTCGACACCGGTTCGTTCGGTCTGCGCGTGGTCAACTCGGTGCTGAACTCGACGATGCAGAGCGCGTTGCAGCCCAGCACCATAAGCGGCTCGCAACTCGCCGAGTGCGCGACGTTCGCGGACGGCTACACCTGGGGCACGGTGCGCACCGCGACCATCAAGATCGGCGGCGAGACGACGAGCACGGCGATTCCGGTGCAGATCATCGGCGACAAGGACGCGAGCACCGTGCCCGCGGCCTGCTCGAACACCGGCGGCTCGGCGGAAAACACAGTCAGCGATCTTGGCGCGAACGGCATTCTCGGTATCGGCACGGCGCTCACGGATTGCGGCTCGACTTGTGCGAACCCGGCGACTGCCGTCAATAGCAGCAATTACTTCGCGTGCCCGGGCGGTACTTCGTGCACGCGCGCCGCGGTGCCCGTCGCGCAACAGGTCGCCAATCCCGTCGCCAACTTCCCGACCGACAACAACGGCGTGATCGTGCAGATGCCGCCGATTCCCGATACCGGCGCGGCGTCGGCCACCGGCACGCTGGTGTTCGGCATCGGCACGCAGTCGAACAACGCGCTTGCCGCAGCCAACACGTTCACCACGGATGCCTTCGGCGATCTCACCAGGAGCGTCTTTAATGGCGCGACGGTGACGGCGTTCCTCGATTCGGGCTCGAACGGCTACTTCTTCGCGGATAGCTCGCTCACCCTGTGCGGCAGCAATTTCTCGGGCTTCTACTGCCCGTCGTCCGCGCAAACCCGGTCGATCACGCTGGTCGGAGCGAACAACGTGCAAGCGACCGCGAACATCGGCATTCTGAGCGCGTCCACGCTGTTCGGCAGCGGCAACAAGTTCGCGTACAACGACCTGGCCGGGCAGCTCGGCAGCAGCACGGCCTTCGATCTCGGTTTGCCGTTTTTCTACGGCCGCTACGTGTACCACGGCTTCGATAAGAGGGCGAGCGGCGGCCAGGCGCCTTACGTGGCGTTTTAACGCACTGCGCTGAAATGTGAGAAACGGTCCGGCGCCCGCGCGAAAGCGCGCGGGCGCCGGGCTTGCTTCAGTGCTGTTTCGCCATCGATGGCGTGCGGCCTTAGCCGTGATTCACCAAGGCTGCCTTGCCACTGCAACGTCGCTAGTTGGCCGCTTCACCGCCGCTGCCTTGTCGCTCACCGCCGCTGGCTTGTCGCTTCACCGCCGCCGCTTCGTCGCTTCACCGCCGTTGGCTTGTCGCTCACCGCCGCTGGCTTGTCGCTTCACCGCCGCTGGCTTGTCGCTTCACCCCCGCCGCTTCGCCGCTTCTCCCCCGCGTCCGCACGGCTTCTCCGCCGTTTCCCCACGGCGTCATCCGCCGAAATACCCCCCTTTCTCCGCCCTTATCCGCCGATCGGCCCTTGCGCCCAGCGTGAATAATCGCTCTCACTGGAAAGAGGCGCCGTGCCTCGCCCGACTGGAGAGCTTTTGTGGCAGAGGATAGCGACCTCGAAAAAACCGAATCAGCCACGCCCCGGCGCCTCGAAAAGGCGCGCGAGGAAGGGCAGATCGTGCGCTCGCGGGAACTGTCGACGTTCGCGCTGCTGGCGGCGGGGTTCTTCGGCGTGTGGGGCATGTCCGGCAGCATCGGCGAGCATCTGCAGGGCATGCTGCGCGCGGCCTTCACGTTCGATCACGGCGCGGTGTTCGAGACCCGCCGCATGCTGATCGGCGCGGGCGCGGCGAGCCGCGAGGGGCTGTACGCGTTGCTGCCGATCCTCGGCTTCACCGGCGCCGCCGCCTTGCTCGCGCCGATGGCGCTGGGCGGCTGGCAGTTGTCGGCGAAAGGCCTCGAGCCCAAGTTCGACCGCCTCAATCCGATCGCCGGCCTCGGCAAGATATTTTCGATCAACGGACCGATCCAGCTCGGCATGTCACTCGCGAAGACGCTGGTGGTGGGCATCATCGGCGGCACCGCGATCTGGAACCGCCGCGAGGAGATTCTCGCGCTGGCGACCCAGCCGTTGCACCTCGCGCTCTCCAACGCCATGCATCTGATCGCCGTCTGCTGCGGCATGACGGTGGCGGGCATGTTCGTCGTGGCCGCGCTGGATGTGCCGTATCAACTGTGGCAGTTCCACAAGAAACTGCGCATGACGAAGGAAGAAGTGAAGCGCGAACATCGCGAAAGCGAAGGCGACCCGCACGTGAAGGGCCGCATCCGCCAGCAGCAGCGCGCGATCGCCCGCCGCCGCATGATGACCCACGTGCCCAAGGCCGACGTGGTCGTGACGAACCCGACGCACTTCGCGGTCGCGCTGCAGTACACCGACGGCGAGATGCGCGCGCCGAAGGTCGTCGCCAAGGGCGTGAACCTGGTGGCCGCGCGGATTCGCGAGATCGCCGCCGAGAACAACGTGCCGTTGCTGGAAGCGCCGCCGCTCGCGCGGGCGCTGTATCACAACGTCGATTTGAACCGCGAGATTCCGGGCCCGCTGTACGGCGCGGTCGCCGAAGTGCTTGCGTGGGTGTATCAGTTGCGGCGCTTCAAGACCGAAGGCGGCGTCGCGCCGGTCGCGCCGACCGAATTCGACGTGCCCGCCGAACTCGACAAGGGCGGTGTGCCGGCCGAAGAAGCCGCGCAGGAAGCCGCCGACGCGCTCAATCCCCTCAACCCAGATAACGACGACGCTTCAGGAGCCTCCGCATGAACGCTCGCGCCGGTTTCCTCGCCCGACGGCCCGATGCCTTGAGCGGCACCAATTTGCGCGCCCTCGCCGGGCCGGTGCTGATCTGCATGATCCTCGGCATGATGATTCTGCCGTTGCCGCCGTTTCTGCTCGACCTGCTGTTCACTTTCAACATCGCGCTTTCCGTGATGGTGCTGCTCGTCAGCATGTACACGATGAAGCCGCTCGACTTCGCCGCGTTCCCGAGCGTGCTGCTGTTCTCCACGCTCCTGCGCCTGTCGCTGAACGTGGCCTCCACGCGGGTCGTGCTGCTCGAGGGCCACACCGGCCCGGACGCGGCAGGCCAGGTGATCGAGTCGTTCGGCCACTTCCTCGTGGGCGGCAACTTCGCGGTCGGTATCGTCGTCTTCATCATTTTGATGGTGATCAACTTCATGGTGATCACCAAGGGCGCGGGGCGGATCGCGGAAGTGTCCGCGCGCTTCACGCTCGACGCGATGCCCGGCAAGCAGATGGCGATCGACGCCGATCTGAACGCTGGCCTCATCAACGAGGAACAGGCCCGCAAGCGCCGCTCCGAAGTCTCGCAGGAAGCCGAGTTCTACGGCTCGATGGACGGCGCGAGCAAGTTCGTGCGCGGCGACGCGATCGCCGGTTTGCTGATCATGGTGATCAACATCTTCGGCGGGTTGATCGTCGGGATGGTGCAGCATGGGATGGACTTCGCGTCCGCGGGCAAGAACTACACGCTGCTCACGATCGGTGACGGCCTCGTCGCGCAGATTCCGTCGCTGGTGATTTCGACGGCGGCCGGCGTGATCGTCTCGCGCGTGGCCACCAACGAAGACATCGGCACGCAGTTGACCGGCCAGCTTTTCACGAATCCGCGCGTGCTGGCGATCACCGGCTGCATTCTCGTGCTGATGGGCCTGATTCCGGGCATGCCGCACTTCGCGTTTCTGATTCTCGGCGGCGGCCTGATCCAGCTTGGCCGCACGATGAAGAAGCGCGCCGAGGAACGCAAGAACACCACCGCGCTCGTCGATGTCGCGCCGGCCGCGATGGCGCCGGTCGAAAACACCGAAGCAAGCTGGGACGACGTGACGATGATCGACACGCTCGGCCTCGAAGTGGGCTACCGGCTGATTCCGCTCGTCGACAAGAACTCGGACGGCGAACTGCTCAAGCGGATCAAGAGCATCCGCAAGAAGTTCGCGCAGGAAATCGGCTTCCTGCCGCCGGTCATTCATATCCGCGACAACCTCGAATTGCGGCCGAACGGTTATCGGATCGCGTTGAAGGGCGTGGAAGTGGGCGTCGGCGAAGCGTATCCGGGCCAGTGGCTCGCGATCAATCCCGGCCAGGTGTCGGCCGCGCTGCCGGGCACGCCGACGCAGGACCCGGCGTTCGGCTTGCCGGCCATCTGGATCGATACGAATCTGCGCGAGCAGGCGCAGGTGTACGGCTACACCGTGGTCGATTCGAGCACGGTCGTGGCGACGCACCTGAATCATCTCGTCGTGACGCACGCGTCCGAACTGCTCGGCCGCCGCGAAGTGCAGGCGCTGCTCGAACGCATGCAGAAGGACACGCCGTCGCTGGTCGACGATCTGGTGCCGAAGACGCTGCCGCTCACCACGCTGCAAAAGGTGCTGCAAAACCTGCTGGAAGAAGGCGTGCCGATCCGCGACATGCGCACGATCCTGGAGGCGCTCTCCGAGCACACGCCGAAGATCACCGACGCGCACGATCTCACCGCCGCCGTGCGCCTCGCGCTCGGCCGCGCGATCACGCAGCAGTGGTTCCCCGGCACCGGCGACATGCAGGTGATGGGCCTCGACTCGAACCTGGAGCGCGTGCTGTCGCAGGCGCTCTCCACCGGTTCCAATCCGGGTCTCGAGCCGGGCCTCGCGCATACGCTGATGAATGAAACGCAGAAGGCGATGACGCGTCAGCAGAACCTCGGGCTCGCGCCTGTGCTGCTGGTGCAGCATGCGTTGCGGCCGATGCTCGCGCGCTTCCTGCGCCGCAGCCTGCCGCAGTTGAAGGTGTTGTCGTATGCGGAAGTGCCCGATACGCGCAACATCAAGGTGGTGAATCTGATCGGCGCGCAGGGTTGAGCCCGTTGCAGCGATAGTCGACCGCGGCCCGATTACCCCCGTTGCAATCAGCCGGCGCTCATCGAGCGCCGGTTTTCATTTCCGCGCCTGACTTTTCATGCGGCGAGCGGCCTGCTCGGTGCAAGCTCCATGCGCGAAAGCTCCGCTCACTTCGGCGCTGAACGAACCGTTCGACACCGCCGCGGACGTGAAGCGCGCCGCGTGTCCATCGTCCGAATTGCCCGCCTTTAACGGTCTTTATCCATCGATCGTGAGGTGACGGGTTTCGCAATAATGATCTCAATGGGAAGCGGTATATCGCCGGTCCGTTCGTCCGTTTACCTCATCGGGGGTCCAGCTTGAACATTCGTAAATTTGTCGGTGCCAACAGTCGTGATGCTTTGCGTCTGGTGCGCGAAGCCTTGGGCGCGGACGCGGTCGTCCTGTCCAATCGCACGATGGACGACGGCAGCGTCGAGATCGTCGCACTGGCCGACAGCGACCTCGCCGCCATCACGCCGAAAGCGCCGCGCGTAAGCGCAAGCGCGGGCGCGCCGCAAGCCGTGTCGATGAATGCAGCGGCGGGACGGCAGGCATCGGCAAGCGCCCCCGTCGCACCGCGCGCCATGCCGAACGCACAGCCGATGCAGCCGAATCCGTACGCGAGCGGCATGCCCGATGTGTTCTCGTCGGTGTTCGGCGCAAGCCCGGAAGCCGGGGCCGAGAACCTGGGCGGCAATTCGGCCGATAGCGGCTTGCTGAACGCGAACGCGCCGGCCGACGAAGCGCCGCCTGCCGCCGCCAAACCGGCTGCGGCTCCGTTGCTGAAAGCGGCGCTGCCGGGCGCGCCCAAAGCGCCGATCGCCGCCTCGCAGTCGCAACCCATCAGCATCGAACAGCCGAGCGCCCGCGCCGCGGCGACGCGTCTCACCGAAGACATCCGCGCCGACATGTTGAAGGCCGCCGCCGCGTCGGCGTCTGAAGCGCAAGCGCCGCGCACGATGGCCGAATCGAATCCTTGGCTGATCGACCACGCTCGCCGCATCGCCGCCGAGCAGCAGGAACAAGGCGCATACAGCGCGCGCCCCGCGACGATGACGCCGGCCGCCGCGATGGCGAAAGGCTTGGGCGCCGCCGTCGAACCGGTCAAGGCCGCCGCCCGGCCGGCCGCGCCGCAAGCCGCCGACGCGCCCGAATGGGCCCGTGAAGCCGCGCAAGTCGCCGCGCGCCGCGCCGCTCAGAAAATCGCGCCGTCGCAGCCCTCCGGCGACGACGCCCGCGCCCCGGCCGCCGTCGCCGAAGCGACCAAGCTGCGCATGGAGCAGGTCGTCAACGAGACCGTGATGAGCGAACTCTCGTCGATGCGCGACATGATGGAGGAACACTTCGCGGGTCTCTTGTGGGGCGACCGCCAGCGCCGCAACCCGGCGCGCGCCGCGCTCACCAAGCATCTGTTCGCCGCCGGTTTCTCGGCGCAGCTCGTGCAGATGATGGTGGACAACCTGCCGCAAGACGTCGAGGACATGGACGGCGGCATGGAATGGGTGCGCTCGGTGCTCGCCTCGAACCTGCCCGTGATGGAAGACGAAGACACGCTGATGGAGCGCGGCGGCGTGTTCGCGCTGATGGGCCCGACCGGCGTCGGCAAGACGACGACCACCGCCAAGCTCGCCGCGCGCTGCGTGATGCGCTTCGGCGCCAGCAAGGTCGCGCTCCTCACCACCGACAGCTACCGGATCGGCGGCCACGAACAACTGCGCATCTTCGGCAAGATTCTCGGCGTGTCGGTTCACGCGGTGAAAGACGGCGCCGACCTGCAACTCGCGCTCTCCGAACTGCGCAACAAGCACATCGTGCTGATCGACACGATCGGCATGAGCCAGCGCGACCGGCTCGTGTCCGACCAGATCGCGATGCTGTGCCGCGCCGGTCAGCCGGTGCAGCGCCTGCTGCTGCTCAACGCCACGAGCCACGGCGACACGCTCAACGAAGTCGTGCAGGCGTATCAGCGCGCGCCGGATCAACAGCCGCTCGCCGGCTGCATTCTGACCAAGCTCGACGAAGCCACGAATCTCGGCGGCGTGCTCGACACGGTGATCCGCTACAAGCTGCCGGTGCACTACGTGTCGACCGGTCAGAAGGTGCCGGAGAACCTGTACGTCGCCACGAAGAAATTCCTGATCAAGAGCGCGTTCTGCATTCCGCGCGACCACTCTCCGTTCGTGCCGCACGACGACGACATTCCGGCGCTGCTGTCCGCGCTGTCCGCACGCTCGACGGCCGAACTGCACGAGGTCCGCTTTGGATAAGCTCATCCAGGATCAGGCGGAAGGACTGCGGCGCCTGCTGGCGCGCAGCGGCTCGCGCGTGATCGCGGTGGCGGGCGGCTCGGCCGGCGTCGGCTGCACGACGACGGTGGTGAACCTCGCCGCGGCGCTCGCGCAGCAGGGCAAGGACGTGCTCGTGATCGACGAATGCCTCGGCGCGAGGTCGGTGAGCGCGATGCTCGGCGGCGTGCGCGGCGCGGGCAACCTGGCCGCCGTGATGCGCGGCGAGATGACGCTCGACGACGCCGCCGCGCGGCACGCGCTCGGCTTCTCGCTGCTGGCCGCCTCGCGTCTGAATCGCGAAGCCCACGCGAGCGCGCGGTTCGACGTGGTGTTGCACGGTTCCGCCGACATCGTGTTGATCGACGCGCAGCTCGACGAGCATGGCCAGTTGTCCCCGCTCGCGATGCAGGCGCACGACGTGATGATCGTCACGCGAGTCGCCGCGCAGGCGATCACCGATTCCTACGCGTGCATGAAGCGCCTGCACTACGCGCACGCCACCGCGCAGTTTCGCGTGCTGGTGAACCACGTGCAAAGCGTGGACGACGCCCGCACCGCTTTTGCAAACCTGGCCGGCGTGGCCGGACGCTACCTGACGGTGGCGCTGGAAGACGCCGGTTGCATTGCCGCCGATGCGCGGATGGCCCGAGCCCTGGCGTTGTCGCGTTGTGTCGTCGATGCATTCCCATCGACACCGGCTGCGCGCGACTTCCGGCACCTCGCCGCCGAATTGCAGTACTGGCCGATGCGGCCAGCGATGTCGTCGCAGACGCCCTGGAGGGCGCCTGCGGCAGTTACAGCGGCGCAACACGCCGACCAACCGTCTGCGCAGCACGCCTGAGAGGCGGCACATGGACAAGGGGAGCACGATGTATAACGCTCAGGGAAAGATTTCCCAAGCCGAGGTACTGACGAAGTACGCACCGCTGGTGCGGCGCCTGGGCTTGCAGCTCGTTGCCAAAATGCCGGCGAGCGTCGATCTCGACGATCTGATTCAAGCCGGCATGATTGGTCTGCTGGACGCGGCGAGCCGCTACAAGGAAGACCAGGGCGCGCAGTTCGAGACCTACGCGAGCCAGCGGATTCGCGGCGCGATGCTCGACGAATTGCGCAGCAACGACTGGTTGCCGCGCAGCTTGCGGCGCACTTCGCGCGAAGTGGAAACCGCGGTGCACAAGGTCGAACAGAATCTGGGCCGCTCGGCGAGCGAAACCGAGATTGCCGAACACCTGCAAATGCCGCTCGACGAATATCAGTCGATGCTTCAGGACTTGCACGGCAGCCAGTTGATCTATTACGAAGACTTCGACCGTTCCGCCGACGATGAGCCGTTTCTCGACCGCTATTGCGTCGATCATTCGGATCCGCTCTCGGCGCTGCTGGATGACAGCCTGCGCTCGGCGCTGGTGGAGGCGATCGACCGCCTGCCGGAACGCGAGAAGCTGCTGATGTCGCTCTATTACGAACGCGGCATGAACCTGCGCGAAATCGGCGCGGTGATGGAAGTTAGCGAATCGCGGGTGTGCCAGTTGCACAGCCAGGCTGTGGCGCGCTTGCGCACGCGCCTGCGGGAAATGGCCTGGGCGAACGCCGAGGCATCCTGAGCGCCGGTTTTCTCACGCGTTAGCCATCTCATGTTCGGCGGCCAGCGCGAGAAATGCGGAGCGCGACATGCCGCGCGCCCGCGCATAGATGTCGATGTCGTGGACCAGCGCCTCGGGCAGCGAGATATTGATGCGCACCGCCTTCTTCAACGCGGGAATGTTCCGGGTGGTCACGAAACCCCACGTGAAACCCGCGTAGTCGGGATTACGCCGATGCGTTTCGAGCGCGAGCCGTTCGGGGATCGGCAAGCCTTCGTCGAGCAGCGTGTCCAGATGCGCCTCGATCGCTTCCTTCGCGTTCGCGTAGGCCTCTTCCAGCGTATCGCCCGCTGAATGACAACCCGGAATGTCGGGAACCACCACGCCGAACGCGTGGTGCGCGTCGCCCGATTCGATCGCGATCGGGAAAATCAGGTTTTTCATTTCAGACCCGCCTGTTTCAAGATGCTGTTCAATGTGCCGGGCGGAAGATCCCGCCTTGGATGCGGGATGGTCACGAGACCGGCTTTTACCGCGTGCCGGAAATGATGGTGACTGCCCGATATGCGGACCAGCCGCCACCCATCCATGTGAAGCAGTTTGACGACCTCGGCACTGTTCATATCGCACTCCCTGAATCATACACACCATTACACAACCTCGCTAGTGGTTAACGCTCCGCGTGGCTCGTCTCAAGTGGCGTAAAAACGCTCCGGGTGACGGCGGAGAACCTCAGTAGGGGACGTGGTGATTTTGATGGCGGCAGATGCGTTCGCGCCACCTGGCCGGATGGCTAACGTCAGCGCGAAAACGCGCGACGCCCATGGCGGGCATGGCGGAAAAGCAAAAGGGCTCGCCGAAAGACGAGCCCTTTTGCGTTCATTCAATGCGGTGGTTCTATCGAAGCGCAATGCAACCGCGCGTCAGCCGCGCGCGGGTCCCGCGAATCGCGTCACACGGCGGCGCGTGCGGGAATCCGGCCGTCCGGTCCGTAAAAACCGGCCTTCTGCGGCATGGCCACCTGGAGCGCCGTGAGCGCGCGCTGGTTGTAGTCCATGCGCACGCGGATCAGTTCGCCGTTGCTCGCATTCGAGCGCCGCGCGCGGTCGGCGGCCTTTTGCAGCAGCGACCATTGGCCGGCGATCCGCGCGTCGGTGCTGGCCGCGAGTTCCATGCCGGACCAGCCGGCGGGAAAGCCCATCTCGGCGAGCAGCGCGTCGCGCGTGGTTTCGAGCTTGGCGAGCACGCCGATCAGCTCGGTTTTCTTCTCGACGATGGGCGGCAGCAATTCCAGCGGCGACAAGGCCGTCAGCGCCCTGGTTTCGAGCGTCAGGATCGAGGCGAACGCCTCGACGGCCGAATATTCTTCGGTGAGGGTGGCAAGCAGGGCGTCTTTCATGTCAACAACTCGCTGAACACGAGGGCTCGCGCGGATGCCGCGAGCCGGGTTGGTCGAATGCCGCCCGGCACGTCACCGTACTTCGATGCGTCGATTAGTTGCCGGTCGACGAGGTTTTGTTTTGCAGCAGTTCGCGCGCGGTGTTCAGCACGCCGTCGGCGATCTTGCCGGAATCGATCTGCAGCGAGCCGTCCTTGATGGCCTGCTTGATCGACTCGACGTGCGCCGTGTCGATGTCGGCCGAACCGGTCGCCGCGAGGCTGCGCAGATGCTGCGACAGACCCGACAGGCTGACGCTGGCGTCGCCGGAACCGCTGGTGGAGGTCTGCGGGGCGGAGCCCGCACTCTGCGCGCTGCTGTTCGCGGCCGTCGCGTCGCTTGCTTGCGAACGGGAGAGGGCGTCTTTCAACGTCGGCAGACTGGACTTGGTTGTGGAATCGACTTTCACGATTGGCTTCCTGAACGATTTGATCCTGATAACGGCAATCGCAGATCAAAACTTTAGCGCAATCGCTCGATCTTTTTCCTTGTCTTTCAAGGGGATCCGGCCCCGGCGTGGACCTGCCGCCTGTCGTGGACCCCGCCGCGTTCGAGCGGATGCGGCGCCGGTTCATAGCTGAATCTCAACGGTCGCGCCGTCTTTCACGACGCCGGAAATCACCTGGCCGTTGGCCGTCTTTACCCGCACCTGCTGACCCGGCGACGCGTTGTTCATCGCGCTGCCTTCGGCCGAAATCGCGAAACCCTCGCCGGCCGCGACGACCCGCACCGTCTGTCCGATCGACACCGCCGACGCGCTCTTCAGCATGTCGCGGCGCAGCGGCATGCCGGCCGCGACGCGCGTGAGCGTGACCGAGCCGACCGCCTGCGACGGGTCCGTCACGATCGCTTGCGGCAAGCCGGTCAAATCGCCGTCGCGCGCGACGAGGTCGGCGGCGTTGAGCACTTCGCCCGGCGCCATCGCGCGGGCGGCCAGATAGTAGGTGGCGCGCAGCGAGATGCGCGCCTGCAGGTAGATGGTCCAGGGCTTCTCGCCGGCGCAGCGCACGCCGACGGTCATGCGGCCCCACAGGCGCGCGCCGCTCGGCATGAACGGCTCGATCATCGAGCAGGCGGCGAGGCCGCGCGGAAACGCCGGTGCGACGGTGATCTCGACCTTGCCGGGCAAGCCGGCGGATTGCTGCTGCAAGAACGCGAGCGCGGCGTTGCGGATCGCCTCCGGGTCCTGCTGGCCGGGCAGCGGCGCGGCTTGCATGGGCTGTGCGGCTTGTGCGGCTTGCATGGGCTGGGCGGCGCGCGGATTCTGCGCTGCGGCGGACGCGGTCGCCTGGCGCCTGGCCGGCGTGCGCGCGAGCGTGGCGGGCATCGGCGCTTGAATCGACGCCGGTGCCGGCACGGCAGCCGTCCTGGTCACGATCGGCTTGCCGTTCGCGCCGAACTGCGGCGGCTCGCCGCGCGAGGCCAAGGTGTCGAGGGCGGCGGACGCGGACGCGCCAGCCGGTACATCGAGCGATGCCTTGCCCGGCGCATTGGCCGCCACCGGCTGCACGCCAGCGGCTTGCCGTGCGCTGTTTGCCTGCGGCGCCGGGGTGACGACCACCGGCACGAGCTGGCGCGAACCCGGCGCGACGTTGACCTTGGCGAGGCCAGCCGCCGGATCGGCGACCGCAGCGGGAATCGTCACGACGCCATTCGCGTCGGGCCTGAAACTGGTGCGGACCATTTGCGGCGCAGCGGGCGCTTCTCCCGCGCCCGCATTGCCGCCCCCAGCGGGAATCGTCACGACGCCATTCGCGTCGGGCTTGAAACCGGTGCGGATCATCTGCGGCGCGGCCGGCGCTTCGCCCGCGCCCGGAATGACGATCGAGCCACTCGCGTTGGCGGCGCGCGTGAATTGATCGGCGTCGCGCGCGGCCGGGCCTGCCTTGAGCGATTGCGCGGTGGCCGCGGCGAGCGTCGCGGCGGTGCCCGCGCGTTTCGCGGGCGTCGTCTGCATGTGTTCGGCGAGTTCCGCGAGCGCGGCCGGATTCTTTTCGCCGGGGCCGGGAATCACGATCGGGCCGCCGGCTTCCTCAGCCTGCGCGGCATGCGCCATCAATAGCGCGCCGGCCGGCACGCACAGCGCCGAACTCACGATGAGCCGCGTCGCGAGGCGCGCGCCGAGGCGAACCGCGCCCCGGCCCACGCGATGCGCCGCCGCACGGCTCGCGCGGCGCGTCGGATCGAAAGTGGGTTGGGGCATTGCGTTTCTCCATCGAATGCATCGGTACGCCTTGCATTCTAGTGAGCGCCCCCTTTGCGCAAACGTTGAATAGAAGCCCCCTTTCCCGGTTATTCGTCCGATTGCCGCTTGCGTTCGGCCCATAAGATGCACCTCATGCAAAAAGGTCTTCCCGCCTGATGCAGTCCTCACGCGAGGCATGCACGGGAAGCCTCGGGAACGTACTCCGGAGATGCTTATGCTGGACAAACTCGATGCCGAATTCGCCTTTGGCCGTGAAGCGCTCGATGTGCGCGCTTACCGGCAGGAGCTGCTGTCGTCGAACATCGCCAACGCCGATACCCCCGGCTACAAGGCGCGCGACGTCGACTTCGCCGCGTCGCTCGCCGGCGCGCTGAAGAAAACCGGCGGCGGCGCCGGCGTGGCCGCGTCGAACCATTCGACGCTCACGATGGCGCAGCCTGCGGGCGTGACGGGCGGCATGTCGATGGCGGCGACCACGCCGGGCCACATGTCCGGCAAGACGACGCTCGCGCCGAGCGGCGGCACGCCCGACGACTACAGCAAGCTGCAATACCGCATTCCGACGCAGCCCGCGCTCGACGGCAACACGGTCGACATCGACACCGAGCGGGTGCAGTTCGCGGACAACACGCTGCATTTCGAATCGGGCATGACGGTGTTGTCGAGCCAGATCAAGACGATGCTGGCCGCGATCCAGTCGGGTTCGTGATCCGCATCGGCAGATTCGACGCGCGGATGTAACGCGGCGGCGAGACGACTCGTGCCGCCGCGGCAACCGGGCAAAAAACAATCGCTACGGGATTTAAGGAGAGGTCAGCAACCATGCCATCCCTGATGAATATTTTCGGCGTTGCCGGCTCCGCGATGTCCGCGCAGTCGCAACGGCTCAACGTGACGGCGTCCAACCTCGCCAACGCGGACAGCACGACGGGCCCGGACGGCCAGCCGTACAAGGCCAAGCAGGTCGTGTTCGCGGTGAGCCCGATCGGCGGCGCGCGCTCGGGCTCGGGCCAGCAGGTCGGCGGCGTGCAGGTCACCGGCGTGGTCGACGATCCGACGCCGATGAAGACCGCCTACGACCCCGGCAACCCGGCGGCCAACGCGGACGGTTACGTCACCTTGCCCAACGTCGACCCGGTGCAGGAAATGGTCAACATGATCTCGGCGTCGCGCTCGTACCAGGCCAACGTCGAGACCCTGAACACCGCCAAGACATTGATGCTGAAAACGCTCACGATCGGAACCTGAGGAGAGCTCCTTGACCACCAATACCTCCATCGGCAGCAACGGCACGAACGTGTCGCAGACGCTGCTCGATACGATGAACGGCACGGGCAGTGCCAGCAGTTCGACGAGTTCGACGACGGGCACCTCGGGCACCTCGGCGAGCGATTTGCAGAACACCTTTCTGCAACTGCTCGTCACGCAGTTGAAGAACCAGGACCCGACGAGTCCGATGGACAGCTCGCAGATGACCTCGCAACTCGCGCAGATCAATACGGTCTCGGGCATCGGCCAGTTGAACACGACGCTCAGTTCGCTGGCGACGCAGCTCTCCGCGGGCCAGCAGTCGCAGGCCGCGCTGCTGATCGGCTCGACCGTGCTCGCGCCGGGCAACTCGGTGAGCGTCGCGAGCGGCAAGGCCAGCGCGTTCGGCGTGCAGCTCGCCAACCCGGTGAGCGATCTGCAAGTGGTGGTAAAGAACTCCGCCGGCCAGATCGTCAACACGCTCGACCTCGGCAAGCAGTCGGCCGGCACGATTCCGGTGGGCTGGACGCCGACCGACTCCGCCGGCAACACGCTCCCCGACGGCACCTACACGATCAGCGCGGTCGGCACGATCAACGGCCAGCAGGCGACGGCCACCACGCTCTCGGGCGCGACCGTGCAAAGCGTCGTCACGCAGAGCAGCGGCACGCCGGGCCTCGTGCTGTCGAACGGCACGACGGTGGGGCTGACCAGCGTCGCCGCGATCCTCTGATTCAAGTTCAGTTAGTTACGACTTTCCAGATACGGAGACCGTCATGGGTTACCAACAAGGTTTGAGTGGTTTGTCCGCCTCGTCGAGCGATCTCGACGTGATCGGCAACAACATCGCCAACGCGAATACGGTTGGCTTCAAGAGCGGCACCGCCCAGTTCGCGGACATGTACGCCAATTCGGTGGCGACCGCGGTCGGCAACCAAATCGGCATCGGCACCAAGCTGTCGGAAGTGCAGCAACAGTTCTCGCAAGGCACGATCACGAGCACCAACCAGGCGCTCAACGTCGCGATCAACGGCAACGGCTTCTTCCAGTTGTCGAACAACGGCTCGCTCGTGTACTCGCGCAACGGTGTGTTCCAGCTCGACAAGAACGGCTTCATCACCAATGCGCAAGGCTTGCAGTTGATGGGTTACGCCGCCAACAGCGCGGGCATCATCAACACCGCGCAGACCGTGCCGCTCAGCGTGCCGACCGCGAACATCGCACCGAAAGCGACCACCAACATCGCCGCCGGCCTGAACCTGAACGCGCAGGACCCGCTGATGCTCGGCACGCCGACCGTGACGGCCGGCGGCGCCAACACCGGCACGCTCACCACGCCTGGCGCGACCATCACGAACACCGCGTCGGGCACGAACAACGACACCTACACCGTCAACTTCACGAGCCCGACCACCTACACGGTCACCGACACCACGCTCGGCACGACGAGCGCCGCCGCCACGTACACGGCCGGCAGCGCGATCTCGCTGGGCAACGGCCAGACCATCACGTTCAACGGCGTGCCGGCGGCGAGCGACAGCTACACGATCGCGCCGACCCCGGTGGCGTTCAACCAGAACAGTTCGTCGACGTATAACTACTCGACCAGCACGACGGTCTACGACACGCTCGGCGGCTCGCAGACCGTCAACATGTATTTCGCCAAGACCTCGGCGGGCACGTGGAACGTGTACGCGGGCACCTCGACCGGCGCCGCCAGCCTGGTCGGCCACGCGAACTTCAATTCGTCGGGCACGCTGCTCGGCACGACCGACGCGTCCGGCACCGCCACCACCACGCCCTACGTGTTCGACTTCTCGATTCCGAACACCGACGGTTCGGCGACGCCGCAAAGCCTCACGCTGAACATCTCCGGCACGACGCAGTACGGCGGCAAGAACGGCGTGAACTCGCTGCGGCCCGACGGCTACGCGGCCGGCACGCTGACCAGCTTCACGATCGCCGCCGACGGCACGCTGACCGGCAACTACTCGAACCAGGAAACCGCCGCGCTCGGGCAGATCGCGCTCGCGAACTTCTCGAACCAGAACGGCCTCGTGAACCTCGGCAACAACGAGTTCCAGCAGACCTCCGCGTCGGGCGTCGCGCAGATTTCCGCGCCGGGCTCGACCAACCACGGCGTGCTGCAAGGCGGCGCGGTGGAAAACTCGAACGTCGATCTGACCAGCGAGCTGGTGGATCTGATCACCGCGCAACGCAACTATCAGGCGAACGCGCAGACGATCAAGACCCAGCAGACCGTCGACCAGACCCTGATCAACCTGTAAGCGACCGGGACCCACTCATCATGGATCGGCTGATCTACACCGCGATGTCCGGCAGCACGCAAGCGCTCGAACAGCAGGCCATCGTCGCGAACAACCTGGCGAACGCCTCGACCACCGGCTTTCGCGCGCAGCTTGCGACTTTCCGTGCCGTGCCGATGTCGTTCGGCGACGGCAGTTCGATCAACGACGACACCACGCGCACCTTCGTGCTGTCGTCGACACCGGGCGCGGACTACACGCCGGGGCCGATCCAGCAGACGGGCAATCCGCTCGACGTGGCGATCCAGGGTCCGGGCTGGCTGGCGGTGCAAACCGCCGACGGCGGCGAGGCTTATACGCGCGCCGGCAACCTGCACGTCGACGAAAACGGTCAACTGGTGAACGCCATCAATCAGGTGGTGCTCGGCAACGGCGGCCCGATCTCGGTGCCGCCCGGCGCGGAAATCACCATCGGCAAGGACGGCTCCGTCACCGCGCTCACGCCCGGCGATCCGCCCACCGCCGTGGTGGTGGTCGATCAGTTGAAGCTGGTGAATCCTGACCCGCAGACGCTCTCGCGCGGCGACGACGGCCTCTTTCGCACCGCCGACGGCAACCCCGCCGACGCCGATCCGGCCGTCGCGCTGGCGCCCGCGTCGCTCGAGGGCAGCAACGTGAATCCGGTCAGCGCGATGGTCGCGATGATCACCAACGCGCGCCAGTTCCAGATGCAGACCAAGCTGCTGGAAAGCGCCGACAAGAACGACCAGTCCGCCAACCAGTTGCTCAGCTTTAGCTAACGGGCTGCTCAGGCAGCCCCCGGAGAAGAATCATGAATCGCTCACTCTATATCGCCGCCACCGGCATGAATGCGCAGCAGGCGCAGATGGACGTGATCTCGAACAACCTCGCGAACGTCAGCACCAACGGCTTCAAGGGCTCGCGCGCGGTGTTCGAGGATCTGCTGTACCAGACCGTGCGCCAGCCCGGCGCGAACTCGACGCAGCAAACCGAACTGCCGTCCGGCATTCAGCTCGGCACCGGCGTGCAACAGGTCGCCACCGAGCGTCTGTACACCCAGGGCAACCTGCAACAGACCGGCAACTCGAAAGACGTGGCCATCAACGGCCAGGGCTTTTTCCAGGTGCAGATGCCCGACGGCACGACCGCCTACACCCGCGACGGCTCGTTCCAGACCAACGCGCAGGGCCAGCTCGTCACGTCGAGCGGCTACCAGGTGATTCCGGCCATCACGATCCCGACCAACGCGACCTCGGTCACGATCGGCAGCGACGGCGTGGTGTCGATCACCGTGGCCGGCTCGACCAACAGCCAGCAGCTCGGCTCCATGCAGCTCGCGACCTTCATCAACCCGGCCGGTCTGGATGCGAAGGGCGAAAACCTGTTCGCGGAAACCGCCTCGTCGGGCGCGCCGAACATCGCGCAACCGGGCCTGAACGGCGCGGGCACGCTGAATCAGGGCTACGTGGAAGCCTCGAACGTGAACGTGGTGCAGGAACTGGTGAACATGATCCAGACGCAGCGCGCCTACGAAATCAACAGCAAGGCCGTGACCACGTCCGACCAGATGCTGCAGACGCTCAGCCAGATGCAGGTTTGAGGAACTGGGAATTAACAGCAGCAAGCACAGGCGGTAATCAGCATGTCGCACTTCACTCCGCATTTCACGCGTAACCCGGTTCACTCGCGCACCGCGCTCGCGCTCGCGCAGCTCACGCTGCTCGCCGCGCTGGGCGGCTGCGGCCTCGTGCCGAAGCAGCCCATCACGCAGCAGCCGATGACGGCGCTGCCGCCGATGCCGCCCGCGATGCAATCGCCGGGCTCGATCTACAACCCCGGTTACGCGGGCCGGCCGCTGTTCGAAGACCAGCGGCCGCGCAATGTCGGTGACATCCTGACCATCGTGATCCAGGAAAACGTCAACGCGACGAAGTCCTCGGGCACCGGCGCGAACCGCAGCGGCGACACCAACTTCGACGTGCCGACCGCCGGTTTTCTCGGCGGCCTGTTCGGCAAGGTCAACCTGAGCGCGACCGGCGGCAACACCTTCAAGGCGACCGGCGGCGCGAACGCGTCGAACACGTTCAACGGCACGATCACCGTGACGGTGACGGGCGTGCTGCCGAACGGCAATCTGATGGTGAGCGGCGAGAAGCAGATGCTCATCAACCAGGGCAACGAATTCGTGCGCTTTTCCGGCATCGTCAATCCGAACACGATTTCGAACCTGAACGCCGTGTACTCGACCCAGGTGGCCGACGCGAAGATCGAATATTCCGCGAAGGGCTATCTCGACGAGGCGCAGAACATGGGCTGGCTGCAACGCTTTTTCCTCAACGTGTCGCCGTGGTGATCATGCGTACCGTCTTTTCCGTCTCCCGCCTCGCGCGATCCATGCGCCTCGACCGCCTCGGCCGCGTCGGCCGTGCGCTGGCCTTCGTCGCGCTCGCCTGCGCGGCGCTGCCGGCGGCGACGCCCGCGCATGCCGAACGTCTAAAGGACCTCGTGCAGATCCAGGGCGTGCGCGACAACCCGCTGATCGGCTACGGCCTCGTCGTCGGCCTCGACGGCACGGGCGACCAGACCACGCAGACGCCGTTCACCACGCAGACGCTCGCCAACATGCTGGCGAACCTCGGCATCTCGATCAACAACCAGGCGGCGGGCTCGAGCAATTCGCAATCGTCGCTGTCGAACATCCAGTTGAAGAACGTCGCCGCGGTGATGGTGACGGCGGTGCTGCCGCCGTTCGCGCGTCCCGGTGAAGCGATCGACGTGACGGTGTCCTCGCTCGGCAACGCCAAGAGCCTGCGCGGCGGCACGCTGCTGCTCACGCCGCTCAAGGGCGCCGACGGCCAGGTGTATGCGCTCGGCCAGGGCAACCTCGCGGTCGGCGGCGCGGGCGCGAGCGCGAACGGCAGCAAGGTGCAGGTGAACACGCTGGCCGCGGGCCGCATCGCCGGCGGCGCGATCGTCGAGCGCGCGGTGCCGACGTCGGTATCGCAAGCGGGCACCATGCAGCTCGAACTGAACGACATGGACTACGACACGACCCAGCGCGTGGTGGCGGCGGTCAACAACGCATTCGGCGGCGGCACGGCGTCCGCGCTCGACGGCCGCACGATCCAGTTGCGCGCGCCGAGCGATCCCGAACAGCAGGTCGCCTTCATGGCGCAATTGCAGAACCTCGACGTGAAGCCCGCGCAAGCCGCCGCGAAGGTGATCCTGAACGCGCGCACCGGCTCGATCGTGATGAACCAGATGGTCACGCTGCAAAGCTGCGCGGTCGCGCACGGCAACCTCTCGGTGGTGATCAACACCCAGCCGGTGGTGAGCCAGCCGGGCGCGTTCTCGAACGGCCAGACGGTGGTGGCGAAACAGTCGCAGATTCAGATGAAGCAGGACAACGGCGCATTGAAGCTGGTGACCGCCGGCGCGAATCTCGCCGAAGTGGTGAAGGCGCTCAACGCGTTGGGCGCGACGCCCGCGGATCTGATGTCGATCCTGCAGGCCATGAAAGCGGCGGGCGCTCTGCGCGCCGACCTGGAAATCATCTAAGGAAGACACAGGATGAATTCGGATACGACCCACTCCGCCGCTTCGGCGAACGATCTGACGCAGCGCTTCGCGCTCGACGTGCAAGGCTTCGCGAAGCTGAGCGCGCAGGCCAAGGCGTCGCCGCAAGCCGGCATGAAGATGGCCGCGCAGCAGTTCGACGCGGTGTTCACGCAGATGATGCTCAAAAGCATGCGCGACGCGACGCCCAACGACGGCCCGTTCGATTCGCACGACAGTGCCACCTTCACGTCGATGATGGACCAGCAGTTGTCGCAGCATCTTTCGCAGAAGGGTATCGGCGTCGCCGACGCGATGCTCAAGCAGTTGATGCGCAATCAGGGCATGCAGGTGAGCGGCGCGAATGCCGCGAATGGTGCGGGCGGCGCGGGCGGTCTTGCCGGCATGGCGAACGCGCTCGGCGGCGGCAGCGGCGGCGACGAAGGGCAGACCGCGGCGCTCAATGCGCTCGCCAAGGCTTACGGCAACGCGCAGGCCAACGGCCAGCTCGCGACGGGCAAGGGCTACTCGGCCAACAACGCGCTCACGCCACCGCTCAAGGGCGACGGCAGCTCGCCGAAGGTCGACGCCTTCGTCGATAAACTCGCCGGACCGGCGCAAGCCGCGAGCGCCGCCACGGGCATTCCGGCGCGCTTCATCATCGGCCAGGCCGCGCTCGAATCGGGCTGGGGCAAGAGCGAGATCAAGAAGGCGGACGGTTCGACCAGCCACAACGTGTTCGGCATCAAGGCGTCGAAAGACTGGGCCGGCAAGACCGTCTCCACCCTGACCACCGAGTACGTGAACGGCAAGCCGCAACGCGTGGTCGAGAAATTCCGCGCGTACGATTCGTATCAGGAAGCGATGACCGACTACGCGAATCTGCTCAAGAGCAATCCGCGTTACGCGCAGGTGATCAACTCGTCGCATGACGTCAGCGGCTTCGCGCACGGCATGCAGCGCGCGGGTTACGCAACCGATCCGCATTACGCGAAAAAGCTGATGTCCATCATGCAGAAGATGGCCTGAAGCGCCGCTGATGCGATGGCCCGGTCCGGCCGCGTGACGGCTGGCGCGGTTTTAACGTTTGCGGCAAATAATTCATGACACGCCCCTAAATTTTGGGCGCATGCTGCCGCTAATCAGTTAGACCCGAGACCGGAATACGCTTTAAAGTCCGGTTGAACGCGCGTGCCGCGGCTTCGACGAAGACCGCGCGAAAGCCCCGGCAGGAGCCCTGGCACGCGCCCGCAAGAACATGCACACCGGCAAGCCCATGGATACTAACCAGTCGAACGGCCATACCGACGCACCCGGCCAGCCGCACGCCCCGCTAGACGACAGTGCGAATGATTTCGGCCGCCGCAACCCGCTCGAAATCGGCGTTCAGTTGCGCAACCTCGTCAATCGCGGCGACTTCCTCACCGTTCAATACGCCGGCGGCCAGCTCGTCACGCGCCTGCTCGATGTGGACGTGCGCGGGCGCACCTTCACTTTCGACTGGGGCGCATTGCCGGAGCAGAACAGGGGCTTGCTCGCCGCGCCGCACTGCCAGTTCCACGCCGCGCCCGACGGCGTGCGGATGGAATTCGTCACCGCCGCGCCGCGCGAGACCCGTTTCGAGGGCCTGCCTGCATTCGAGGCCGACTTTCCCGAGGTGCTGTTCTATGTGCAGCGCCGCGAGTATTTCCGCGTCGACGCGCCGATTCTCGACCCCTACACCTGCAGCGGCCGCTTGCCCGAGGGCGACACGTTCCGCTTCGAAGTACACGATCTGTCGCTCGGCGGCGTCGGCATGCGCACCGCGGACGAACGCGTGGCCGAACTGCCGATGGGCACGCACCTCGAGGATTGCGAGCTGTCGTTCGGCGCGCTCGGCCGGCTTCTGCTCGATCTGCAACTGGTGTCGCACCGCTCCATCGCGCTGCCGAACGGCACCCAGCGCTATCAACTCGGCTTCCGTTTCCTGACGCTGCCGGGCAGCGCCGAAAACACGCTGCAACGGCTCATCACCCAACTCGAAATGAAGCGCCGCTCGCTGGTGCGGTGAACGGGCGCGAGCGTCGCGGCACCTGTCTCGCGAAGCACGCCTCGCAAACGTTGCAACAAACGTCGAACCCGCATCGCAACGGCCTCAATTTTTCCTTACCGGGGCCGTTAAACAGTAAGTTCAAGTAACGCGGCGGCATGTGTACGCTGTCGCCCTTCAGGATGACGCATGTCCAATCTCATCAATCTCGGCCTCAGCGGACTGAACGCAGCCCAATGGGGACTTACGACGACCGGCCAGAACATCAGCAACGCGTCGACGCCGGGCTATAGCATCGAAACGCCGGTCTACGCGGAAAGCGGCGGCCAGTACACGGGTTCCGGCTATCTGCCGCAGGGCGTCTCGACCGTCACCGTGACGCGCCAGTACAGCCAGTATCTGACCACCGAGCTGAACAACGCGCAGAGTTCGAGCAGTTCGCTGTCGACCTACAACACGCTGATCTCGCAGCTGAACAATCTGATCGGCAGCCCGACGTCCGGGATTGCGAGCGCGATCACCGGCTATTTCACCGGCTTGCAGAACGTCTCGAACAACGCGTCGAGTCTCGCTACCCGACAGACGGCGATGAGCGGCGCGCAGACGCTTGCGAACCAGATCAACGCCGCCGGCGAGCAGTACGACGCGCTGCGCCAGAGCGTCAACACGCAACTGTCCAACACCGTTTCGCAGATCAACAGCTACTCGGAGCAGATCGCTCAACTGAATGGGCAGATCCAGGCGGCCAGCACGCAAGGACAGCCGCCGAACCAGCTACTCGATCAGCGCGACCTCGCCGTGTCGAATCTGTCGCAACTGATCGGCGTGAACGTCGTCAACAGCAACGGCAGCTATAGCGTGTTCATGAGCAACGGCCAGCCGCTCGTGTCGTCCGGCAACAGCTACAACCTGGGCACGGCGCAGTCGACCGGCGACAGCAGCGAATTGTCCGTGCAGTACCTCGGCCAGGCGGGCGCCAATCCGGCCGCCGTGCCGCAAAATTTGCCCGACAGCAAGATCGAAGGCGGCACGCTCGGCGGTCTGGTCGCGTTTCGCAGCCAGACGCTCGATCCGGGCGCGGCGCAACTCGGCGCGATCGCGGTGAGCTTCGCCTCGCAGGTCAACGCCCAGAACGCGCTCGGCATCACGCTCGCCGGCGCCAAGGGCGGCGCGCTGTTTTCGGTGGGCGGCCCGACCGTCTACGCGAACACGCAGAACACCGGCAACGCGTCGCTGAACGTGTCGTTCGCGGACCCCACGCAGCCGACCACCGGCGACTACACGCTGGCCTTCAACGGCACCACCTACACGCTGACCGACAATTCGAGCGGCACGGTGGTGGGCTCGGCGACCAACCTGAGCCAGCCGATCAACGGTCTGAATTTCTCGACCACCGGCACGATGAATCCCGGCGACTCGTTCACGGTCGAGCCGACGCGCGGCGCGCTGAACAGCTTCGCCACCGCGACCACCGACGCCGCCGCGATCGCCGCCGCCGCGCCGGTGCTGGGCGCGGCCGCGTCGACCAACACGGGCACCGGCACGATCACGCAAGGCACGGTGACAGCCGGCTACACCATGCCGAATTCGACCACCACGCTGTCGTACGACGGCACGGGCCTGTCCGGCTTCCCGGCGGGTTCGACGGTGACGGTGGCGGGCTCGCCCGCGACCACCTATCCGATCACCAGCGCGACGACCGTGGTGCCGTATTCGTCCGCCACCGGCGCGACGCTGACGATCAACAACACGACCGCCGGCCAGATGAACAACGTCTCGGTGACGATCAGCGGCGCGCCCGCTGCCGGCGACAAGTTCACCATCGGCCCGAACACCGGCGCGACCAACGACGGGCGCAACGCGCTCGCGCTGTCGAACCTGTCCACCGCGAAGGCGTTGGCGGGCGGCACGGTCACGCTGACGGGCGCGTATGCGAACTACGTGAACCAGATCGGCAACCAGACCAACCAGCTCCAGACCTCGAGCACGGCGCAGGCTTCGCTGGTGACGCAGATCACCACCGCGCAGCAGTCCGTCTCGGGCGTGAACATCAACGAGGAAGCAGCCAACCTGCTTCAGTATCAGCAGCTCTATCAGGCCAACAGCAAGGTCATTCAGACCGCGCAGACCCTGTTCCAGACGTTGCTCGGCATCTTCCAGTGAGGCGTTGAACATGCGCATCTCCAGCACGCAGTACTTCAGCATGAACGTCGCGACGATGAGCGACCAGCAAGCTCAGTTGTCGCAGTTGTACGCGCAGATTTCGAGCGGCGTGAGCCTCTCGACGCCGTCCGACAATCCGCTCGGCGCGGCCCAGGCCGTGCAGTTGAGTTCGACGGCCACCACGCTCGCGCAGTTCACGACCAACCAGACCGCGGCGCTGGCGTCGCTGCAGCAGGAAGACACCACGCTCGGCGACGTCAACACCGTGCTGCAAACCGTTCACACGCTGGTGCTGCGCGCCGGCGACGGGTCGCTGAACGACGGCGACCGCGGCGCGATCGCGACGCAATTGCAGAGCTTGCGCAGCCAGTTGATGACGCTCGCCAATTCGACCGACCCGCAGGGCAACTACCTGTTCGCCGGCTATCAAAGCAGCGCGCAGCCGTACACCACGAATGCGGCCGGCGTGGTGACGTATTCGGGCGACACCGGCACGCCGGTCGTGCAGGTCACCGACTCGCACCTCGTTCAGACCGGCGACAACGGGCTCTCGATCTTCGGCAGCGTCGCGCCGATCGGCACCAGCGCGGTGCCGGCCGCGACCACCGGCAATACCGGCACCGGCGTGATCAGCAGCGTGAGCCTGACCAATCCGACGAATCCGGCCAACGCCGACAAGTATCAGATCAACTTTTCGTCGGCGACCACCTATACGATCAGCGCGACCGATCCGGCCACCGGCGCGGTCACGACCGGCACGCCGCAGACGTACACGGCCGGCTCGGCGATCGCGCTCGGCGGCCAGTCGGTGACGCTCACCGGCGCGCCGAACGCGGGCGATAGCTTTAGCGTGACGCCCGCCACGCAAGGCAGCATGGACGTGTTCGCCAATCTGAGCCAGTTGATCGCCACGCTGCAAACGCCGGTGTCGGGCGGCGCCTCGACGGCGAGCTTCCAGAGCGCGCTGACCACCAGCATGACCCAGCTCGAGAACACGATGAACAACGTCGTGACCGCGCAGGCCGCGGTGGGCGGTCGCGAGCAGGAGGTGAAGGCATTGCAGAGCGTCACGCAGACCAACACGCTGCAAACCACGAGCAACCTTTCCGACCTGACGCAAACCGACCTGGTCAAGACGGTCGGCAAGTACACGCTGACGCAGAACGCGTTGCAAGCGGCGCAGCAGGCTTTCGTGAAGATCCAGAACATGTCGTTGTTCCAGTACCTGAGCTGAACACGCGGGAACGAAGAAGGGCGGAGCCGGTGCAAGCCGGGTCCGCCCTTTTTCCTTTTGCGGTGGCTGCGGAAAGCCTCGCTACCTGAAGCCCGCCGCCACGCGGCCCATCTGATCGATGCCGACATCGAAAAGGCGCGTGAAGAACGGAATCATGTTCGGGATCATCAATTGCAACAGCAGCATGCCGATCAGCATGGTCAGCGGAAAGCCGATCTGGAACACGCCGATTTGCGGCGCGGCGCGGTTCAGAATGCCGAGCGAAAGATTGGTGATGAGAAGCGCGGCGACCACCGGCAGCGACAGCAGCAGGCCCGCCGAAAACACCGTGCCGCCGAAATTCGCCAGCGTGCGCCAGCCGGATGCGCCGAGGATGTTGGCCGCTACCGGCACTGACTGGAACGTGGCGAGCAGCGCGCCGATCATTTGCAGATGACCGTCGATCACCAGAAACACCAGCATCGCGATGGTGTTCATGTAGCTCGACAGCACCTGGCTCGAACTGCTCGCCTGCGCGTCGAAGAAGGTCGCAAAGCCGAGGCCCATGCCGAGGCCGACGAAATCGCCGGTCGCGCTGATCGCCTGAAAGACGATCTGCATCGTCACGCCGAGCGCGATGCCGATCAGGAACTGGTTGACGATGATCCACACGCCTTCCGCGGAAAACACCGTGACCTGCGGCAGCGCGCCGAGCGTGGGCGCCACGATGATCGTGACGAAGGCCGCGAGACCGATCTTCACGCGCATCGGCAGCGAGCGGTTGCCGAACACCGGCGCGGTCGCGACCAGCGCGAGAATCCGCACGAACGGCCACAGGAACGCGGTGAGCCAGGCGTTCAGTTGCGCGTAGGTGACGGAAAACATGGCGGCGGCGAGGGCGGGCGGAGCAGGTTAAGGACCGGCGCGGCGCTCAGTTGACGAGCGTCGGGATGTTGGTGAGCGTCTGGCGCAGATAGTCGAGCATGGTCGTCAACATCCACGGCCCGGCGATCACCATCGTGACGGCGATCGCCAGCAGCTTCGGAATGAACGACAGCGTGCTTTCGTTGATCTGCGTGGCGGCCTGGAACAGGCTCACCACCAGACCGACCACCAGCGCGACCAGCAAAAGCGGCGCGGCGAGCAGCAGGCCGACATACATGGCCTGGTGCGCGAGCGTCATGACGGATTCCTGATTCATGGCGATTCGACCTGAAGCGTTGAAAGGTGAGGAGGCGCGTTCGGGTAACGTGGCGCGCGGCGCTTAAACGAAGCTCTGAGCGAGCGAGCCGAGCAGCAACTGCCAGCCGTCGACCAGCACGAACAGCATCAGCTTGAACGGCAGCGAAATCGTGGCGGGCGACACCATCATCATGCCCATCGACATCAGCACGCTCGCCACCACCATGTCGATGATGAGAAACGGAATGAAGATCGTAAAGCCGATCTGGAAGCCGGTTTTCAGCTCGCTCGTCACGAACGAGGGCACCAGCAGCGACAGCGGCACGTCTTCGGGGCCTTGCATCGGCGCGGCATGCGAGATGCGGGCGAACAGCGCGAGATCGCTTTCGCGGGTCTGACGCAGCATGAAGGTCTTGAACGGCGCGAGGCCGCGGTTGACCGCCTGCTCCATCGGCATCGAGCCTTCGGAGAACGGCTTGTAGCCGTCGGTATAGGCCTTGTCGAGCACCGGCGACATGACGAACAGCGTGAGGAACATCGCGAGGCCGACCAGCACCTGGTTCGGCGGCGTGGTGCTCGTGCCGAGCGCCTGGCGCAGCAGCGACAACACGATGATGATGCGCGTGAAGCTCGTCATCATCAACACCATGGCCGGCAGGAACGACAGCATCGTGAGCAGCAGCATCGTCTGCACGCTCAGCGAGTAGGTCGTGCCGCCGTTCGGGCCGGGGCTCGTGTTGAAGGCCGGCAAGCCGGCGGTTTGCGCGAACGACAGCGCCGGCAGCGCGAGCATCAGCGCCGGCAGCGCCACGGGCGCGACACGGCGCAATACCGCAAGCACGGTGGAGGCGGCGCGGGAGAGACCGATGGATCGCACCGGGCGTGACACCGAGGTTGACGCTTCACGCGCTGATTGAAGACTGAACTGCATTACCGAACTCCGCCGCCTTGCCCGTTGAAACGTTTGCCGACTTCGCCTTTCAAGGCGTCGCGAAAGCGTTGACCGAAGGTGCCCGGCAACGCCGCGCCCGCTCCGGCGACGCCGGGTCCACCCGACTCGCCGGTTGGCGTGCCGCCGGCCGCATCGGCCGTGGCCGAGCCCGCCGGCATCGTATGCAAAAGACGCACGTTGCCCGGCGCCGTGCCGAGCACCAGCCACGTATCGCCGATCTCGACCACCGCGACGCGTTCCTTGCCGCCGAGCGAGGCGCCGCCGATCGTCTTCACGAGGCCGCCGCGGTTCGCCGGCTGCAAGCCGAAGCGGCGCGCGAGCCACGCGCAGCCGAACACCAGACCGATCACGACCAGCAGGCCGACGATCGTTTGCAACACCGCGCCGACGCCGAGCGCCGGCACAGCCGTGCCCGCGCCGACGCCCGAGGCCATTTTCGCGGCGTTGTTGACCGCGTTCATGTCGGCCGCTTGCGCGGCGAGCGGCGCCGTTGCCAGTGCGAACGTGAGCGCCGAGGCGGCTGCCACGTTCGCCGCGAACACGGCGCGACGGACCACGCGTTTCATCGATTCAGCTTCCGGATGCGTTCGGACGGCGTGATGATGTCGGTCAGACGAATACCGAACTTGTCGTTCACCACCACCACTTCACCCTGTGCGATCAGGCAGCCGTTGACGAGCACGTCCATCGGCTCGCCCGCCATGCCGTCCAGTTCCACCACCGAACCTTGTGCGAGTTGCAGCAGGTTGCGGATCGCGATCTTGGTGCGGCCGAGCTCGACGGTCATCTGAACGGGAATGTCCAGGATCATGTCGATGTCGTTGCGCGTCGAGGTCGGCTCGACTTTCGACAGCGGCTGGAACACGCCGGCCGTGGTCGCGTCGACTTCCGTGTTGTCGTTCTGCTCGGCCAGCGCGCTGGCCCAGTCCGCCATCGCCGTTTCGTCCTCGGCGCTGACCGCTTCGGTCTCGGGCTTTGCGTTCAGGTCACTCATATCCACCTTCCTTCATCGTGTCGGCTGCGCTGATCATCTTCTGGACCCGCAGCGCGTACTGACCATTGAAAATTCCGTAGCCGCATTCCATGACCGGCACCCCATCGACCTTGGCCGTGATGTGTTCGGGAATGTTGATCGGCAGAACATCGCCCTTGCGCATGTTCAGGATCTGTTCGAACGTGACCGGCATCTGCGCGAGATCCGCGGTCAGTTCCACTTCCGCCGCCTGCACCTGCTGCGACAGCACGCGGACCCAGCGGCGGTCGACTTCGAGCGCCTCGCCCTGGATCGGCGACGAGAGAATGTCGCGGATCGGTTCGATCATCGAATACGGCATGCAGATGTGCAGCGTGCCGCCGGTCGAGCCGAACTCGATCGTGAACTGCGTGACGATGACGATTTCGTTCGGCGTCGCGACGTTGGCGAACTGGGTGTGCATCTCCGAGCGCATGTATTCGAACTGCAGCGGACGCACGCTTTTCCACGACGCCGCGTAATGCTCGAACGTCAGGTTGAGCAGCTTCATGATGATGCGCTGCTCGGTCTGCGTGAAATCGCGGCCTTCGACGCGGGTATGAAAGCGCCCGTCGCCGCCGAACAGGTTGTCGACCACGAAGAACACCAGATCCGGGTCGAACACGAACAGCGACGTGCCGCGCAACGGCTTGATGTGGACCAGGTTCAGGTTGGTCGGGATCGGCAGGTTGCGGGTGAACTCGCTGTACTTCTGCACCTTCACCGGGCCGACGGAGATTTCCGCCGAGCGCCGCATGAAGTTGAAGATGCCGACGCGCAACAGACGCGCGAAGCGGTCGTTGATGATTTCCAGGCCGGGCATCCGGCCGCGGACGATGCGTTCCTGCGTCGCGATGTTGTACGGGCGGACGCCCGGACGATCGCTTTGCTCGGCTTCCGAATCGGACTCGCCGGTTACGCCCTTGAGGAGGGCATCGACCTCCTCCTGGGACATGAACTCTTCGTGGCCCATTGCTTATTCCTCGTGCGTCCCGTGGCGGTTGATGATGGCGGCGCTAGACAACGTCACTGGGGACGTCACTGCACGACGAATTCGGTGAACAGCACATCCTGGACGTGCATCGGCGCGGCGCCTTTATCGGTCGGCTGTTCGACCAGCGTCTTCAGTTCGGCGGCGAGCGCGTGCTTGCCTTCGAGCGGCGCGAGTTCGTCGGGGTGCTTGTTCGACAGCGCGAGCAGGAGACGGCTGCGCACTTCCGGCATGTGTTCGGTGAGTTCCTGCTGGGTCTTCGCGTCGGTGAGCTTGAGCGTCAGGCCGATGCGCAGGAAGTGCTGCTGGCCGTCGTCCGATTGCAGATTGACGGTCATCGATTCAAGCGGGAAGAAGATCGGCGCCGGAGCCGGGGCGGGCGCGGCTTGAGCCGGGTTGCCGGCCGGGGCGCGTTTGGACATGAAGAACCACACCCCCGCGCCGGCTGCGCCCGCGGCGATGATCGCGATGAGGACGATCAGGATGATGCGCTTCAACGGGCCCGGCGATGCGGGCGCGGCTTGCTGGTTTGCGGTCGTGGATGCCATGAGGTTTGCGGTTGCTTGCGGTTAGTGCTGGTGATGGTGATTGTTGTTGATTTGCCTGCGGCGCGATGGGTCGAAAAGAAGGGTTAATGCGGGCTATCTCTTGTTTTTGGCTTTCGGCGCCTGGCGGCGCGGGTTTTTGTTTGGGGGTTTGGTTTGGTTCGGTTGGTTCGTTTGGTTTGGTTTGGTCCTGGATTTGTTGGCCTTTCCTTGCTGGCTTAGTGGTCTATTAGCGTTGCCCCTGTGCGGGGCGGCACTGTAGTGGTCCAATGACTCTGGACACCTCTAAAGGGGATAATCTCCAACCGAGGTGAGAAATGAGCAGACGGAACATAACCGACGAATTCAGGGCCGAGGCGGTGCAGCTGGTTGTCGCGCAGGGCTATTCGTTTGCCAAGGCCTGCGAGGCGCTGGGCATTGGCGATACCGCGTTGCGGCGGTGGGTGGCGCAATGGCGGGCCGAGCAGGCTGAGCCTCCGCGCACCGAGGTGCAGCTCAAGGCCGACCAGCGACGTATCCGGGAGCTGGAGGCACGCGTGACCGAGCTCGAAAGGGAGCGCGAGATACTAAAAAAGTCCACGGCCTTCTTCGTCAAGGAACTGGATCGCTCCTCGAGGTGATCCGTTCGCTGAAGAAGGCCTGGCCAGTCAGCGTGATGTGCCGGTTGCTGAAGGTGCCGCGAAGCAGCTACTACACCTTTGCCGCGCGGCGGCCCGCCAGGGCTGCGGCTTCGCCGGCCCTGCTCAGGGCCGTGCGTGAAATTCACAACGAAAGCCGCGGCAGCTATGGCAGCCGCAGGATGGCTCAGGCGTTACAGCACCAGGGCCATGCGATCGGACGCTACCGCGCGCGGTCGTTGATGCGTGAGGCGCAACTGGCCGTGACGCGACGACGAACGCACCGTTACCGCAGGGCTGACGGTGAAGCGCTGGTGGCGCCCAACCTGCTTGAGCGCCGGTTCCAGCCGCCGGCGATCAATCAGGTGTGGGCGGGCGACATTACGTACGGTACGCCCAGCCAGCGTAGCCCGCCCGTTTGGGGGTGAAGCTGCTTGAGCATGTTTGGAATGCAGGACTCCGGAGGAGTTGAAGGTGAAGTTGCAGTACCGGGGTATGCCCTTCCTCTG
>NZ_JBQEPU010000007.1:0-236282 GCF_052045835.1 Paraburkholderia sp. 22099
CAAACAGGGATCGAATGATGAAGCGGCTTCAGCGCGTTTGGGCGATGCGGGTGGGCAGCTGGTGCGTGCTGATGCTGAGCGTCGTCGCGAGCGGTACGGCGTTCGCCGCCGCGCCCCAGCTCAAGACCCAGGGGCCGGGCTTCTACCGGATCATGCTCGGCGCGTTCGAAGTCACGGCGCTGCTCGACGGCACGCATCCGTTTCCGATCGACACGGTAGTGGAAGGCGTGCCGAAGAATGAAATCGCCCGCGATCTCGCGCGCGATTTTTTGCAGGCGCCGGTTCAAGGCTCGATCAACGCGTTTCTGATCAATACCGGTTCGAAGCTGATTCTGATCGATTCCGGCGCGGGCGTGCTGTACGGCGATTGCTGCGGCAAGCTGCTCGCCAACCTGCGCGCGGCGGGCTATCAACCGGGGCAGGTCGACGAAGTGCTGCTCACGCATCTGCATAAGGATCACGTCGGCGGTGTCGTGTCGAACGGCGCGATGGCGTTTCCGAATGCGCTCGTGCGGGTGAGCCAAACCGAAGCGGATTACTGGCTGAATCCGGCCAACAAGTCGAAAGCGCCGGCTTTTCTCAGCACGTTCTTCGACGCCGCCATCGCCTCCGTCGCGCCTTATGCGGCAGCCGGACGCTTCAAGCCGTTCAGCGGCGACGTGGAACTCGACGCGGGCATCCGCTCGATCGCGTTGCCGGGCCATACGCCGGGCCACACCGGCTATCTCGTGCAAAGCGATTCGAAGGATCTGCTGGTGTGGGGCGACATCATCCACGTCGCGTCGATCCAGTTGCAAAACCCGGTCGCTTCCGTCGAATACGACACCGACGCGGCCGACGCGCGGCGCGAGCGCCGCGCGGTGCTCGAACTCGCCGCGAAGCAGCGCTATCTGATCGGCGCGGCGCATATCGCGTTCCCCGGCCTTGGACACGTCAGGAAAAACGGGCGCACGTATGACTGGGTGCCGGTCAATTACGAGGCGGCGCCCGGTCAGTAGCACCGGCGCCTCGCGCGCTCATTACTTCGAGGAACACGAGATGAATACGGAAATGGAAAGCGAAGCGATCGACATCACGCATCACACGCGCCGTGCGAACGGCATCCGGCAGCACTACCTCGATGCCGGTAGCGGTCCGGTGGTCGTGCTGCTGCATGGCTTTCCCGAAACGAGCTTTGCGTGGCGCCATCAGATTCCGGTGCTGGCTCGCCACTATCGCGTCATCGCGCCGGATCTGCGCGGTTATGGCGAGACCGACAAGCCCGGTTCGGGCTACGACAAGCGCAACATGGCGCTCGATATCGTCCGTCTGCTCGACGAACTCGGCATCGGCAAGGTCGCGCTGATCGGGCACGACCGCGGCGCGCGCGTGGCGACGCGTCTCACCAAGGATCATCCCGAGCGGGTCGACCGGCTCATCGTGATGGACAACGTGCCGACGCGGGTGGTCGCGCAAAACATGAATCCGCAGACCGCGCGCGCCTACTGGTTCTTCCTGTTCCATCTGGTGGCGGACCTGCCGGAAACGCTGATCGCGGGCAAGGAAGCCGAGTGGCTGCATCACTTCTTCGCGGACTGGTGCTACAACCCGCACACCATCGAAGGCGCGGACTTCGAGACTTATGTGAAGGCGTATAAGCGCCCCGGCGCGGTGCGCGGCGCGATGGCCGATTACCGCGCGAACGCGGAAGACGTCGCGCAGGATCTCGTCGATGCCGACACGAAAATCGCGTGTCCGACCATGGCGCTATGGGGCGAGGACTTCTACGCGGTGGGCGGCATGTTCGACATGAAGGCGGTGTGGGAAAGCATGGCGACCGATCTGCGCGCCGAGCCGATCGCGCGTTGCGGACACTTGCCGCAAGAGGAACAGCCGGAGCGGGTCAATGAACTGCTGGTGGATTTCTTGCGCGGCTGGACCGGTGCCTGAGCGGGCGGCGGGCGTGAGCGTGCTGAAGTTCATCGCGGTTCATCGCGCTTCATTGCACCTCATTGCACTTCACGAACGGCACGCCCGCCGGTCTCGCCTGCAACCGGCCTGCGCGAACGCCGCGGCTCGATGGAACGAAGCGAGTAACACGCTAGGGAGAAGCGCGATGCAGATCGAAAGCCCCTTGAAGCCACGCACGGATGCGCTTCGACTGGAAGCGGGCAGCCGCCGTGAAGGCTGTTGCGCAGCCGCCGAGAACCCGGCGGCATCATGCGACGCCGGCCGCGATGCGCGCGCTCCCGTGTGGGATCACGTGATCAGCCGGCTGCTCGCCGGCTATCGCAGCGAAGCCGAAGGCGAGGCGTATCTCCTCAGGCCGCGGATCGATCGCGCCGCCTTGAACGCGCCGTCGCGGCACGTCCAGGTCGAGGTGATCGAGCGTTTGTCCGACACGTCGATCGCCGTGCTCTGGCAGGACGCCACCCGCTGCCGTTACGCGGACCAGGTGTGGATCGCCTGCCGCGCGCGCCTCAAGGGACGCTGCGCGCTGAGCGGCGCGATCATCCGCCGTAATGATCCGATCTACAAGCCGAGGGTGCGCAGCGCGGTCCCGGTGAATGCCGGAGCGATGATTCTCGCTTCCGTGATCGCATGCATGCCGTGCATGGGAATGAAGGGCGACGCGCGCTAGCGCGTCAGTGGTTCGGCAACTACATCGCGGCCGCATTGCGTCGCGCCGTGCGCGCTCCCACAGTACAAAAAATTCGAACGATAGGTTCATTTTTTTCCGCGCATGGGCACCCGGCCTTGGTCTAGACTTCGGGGCACAACGCCGACCGGTCCGTCGGCGGTGGTTCTTTTCCCCGCAAGTCCTGGATATTCCCGCAATGATCCGCATCGGCCCCCTTCAGGTGGACCTTGCCAGTCGAGAGCTGTTTCTCGACGGACAGCCTGTGCGCATCGGCAGCCGTGCGTTCGACATCCTCGCCGTGTTGATCGCCGCCAATGGCGCGCTCGTATCGAAGAACGACATTCTCAAGCAGGTATGGCCCGACACGATCGTTGAAGAGAACAATCTTCAGGTGCATATGTCCGCGCTGCGCAAGGTGCTGGGCGAGAGCCGCGGCCTGATACAGACCGTCTCCGGGCGAGGCTACCGGCTGGTGCTGAGAGGCCCGTCCGCGATCCTGGCCGGCAAGTCCGACGCCGCGGAGCGCGCCGCGCCCGCGCTCGCCGTGCCCAATAATCTGCCCGCGAGTTTGTCGGCGCTGATCGGCCGCGAGCAAGCCATCGAGGACGTTGCGCTCGCGCTCGCCTCCGCGCGCACCGTCACGCTCGTCGGCTCGGGCGGCATCGGCAAGACGCGGCTCGCGATCGAGGTCGCGCGCAGCCTGCTCGCGGACTTTCCCGACGGCGTCTATCTGGTATCGCTCGCGTCCACGTCGGATTCGAACAGCGTGCTCGCCATGTTCGCCAACAGCATCGGCGTGAAGGCGGCAGCCGGCCCGCTCACGCTCGCGCGGGTCAGCAAGGAGCTGGGCGGGCGGCGCGTGCTGTTCGTGCTCGACAATTGCGAGCACGTGCTCGGCCCCGCCGCCGAACTGGCCGAGACGTTGTTGAGCGTAAGCGCGGCCACCCGCATTCTCGCCACCAGCCGCGAGCCGTTGCGCGTCGCCGATGAACACCTGTACTGGGTCGCGTCGCTGGAGGTGCCCGGCCAGGACGATCAGAGCGAGGACGTTCTGCAACGCAGCGCGGTCAAGCTGTTCCTGTCGCGCGCCCGCGCGATGGACGCGCGGTTTTCGTCCGACGAGCGCAGCATCCATCTGACCGGCACCGTGTGCCGCCGGCTCGACGGCATTCCGCTCGCGATCGAACTCGCGGCGGCGCGCGCCGCGATACTCGGCATCGAAACGCTCGCCGATCATCTCGACGACCGCTTCAACATGCTGACGGGCGGCAACCGCACGGCGTTGCCGCGCCACCAGACCTTGAAGGCGACGCTCGACTGGAGCCACGCGCTGCTCGACGAAACCGGGCGCGCCACGCTGCGCCGGCTCGGCATCTTCGTCAACAGCTTCACGCTGGAAGCGGCGATCGCGGTCGCCGGAGACGGCGCATCGAGCGACGCGGAGGTGGTCGCCGCGCTCTCCGGCCTGGTCGAGAAATCGCTGGTGGTGACCTGCGTGGTGCGCGGCAAAACCGGCTATCGCCTGCTGGAAACCACGCGCGCCTATGCGCTGCAAAAGCTGGACGACAACGGCGAGCGGCGTCTCGTCACGCTGCATCACGCGCGCTACTTCGCGAGCCTGCTCGAACGCGAAGCGTCGACCGGCAGGAATCCGGCGAGCGTTTATGCGGACGCGTGGCAGCAGCAGATGCGCGATCTGCTCGACGACCTGCGCGCCGCGCTGGCCTGGGCGCTCTCGCCGAAGGGCGACCAGGCGCTGGGCGAAGCGCTCGCGGTGAAGGTCGTGTCGTTGCTCTACGAGCTTTCGCTGGTCGACGAATGCTGCGCGTGGGCGCGGCGCGCGCTCGACACGGTGGCCGCCGCGCATCAGGGCTCGCGCGCGAGCCGGCATCTGCGCGTGCGCATGCAACTGCTGGCCGCGCTCGCCGCGGCGCTCGTCTATGTCACCGGACCGAACCGCGAGACCCTCGGCATCTGGGCCGAGGTGCTGGCGCTCGCCATCGCGCTGGGCGAGCAGCGCTTCGAAGCGCGCGCGTTGTGGGGCATGTGGAACTCGAGTCAGTCGTCCGGCGCGGCGCGCAATGCGCTCGCGTTCGCGCAGCGCTTCGGCTCGCTCGCCGCCGAGACGGGCGACGCGAGCAACGCGATCCTCGCGTACCGGCTGCTCGGCATCGCCTCGCATCACGCGGGCGATCAGCAGCAGGCGCGGGCGTCGCTGGAACAGTTTCTACAGCACACCGGCGGCTTGCGGCATCGGCTGCCGCTCGGGCAGTCCGTCGATCAGCGCGTGGTGGGCCGCGCGACGCTGGCGCGCGTGCTGTGGCTCCAAGGCTTGCGCGATCAGGCGCTCGGCATGGCGGCGGAGTGCGTGGCCGATGCCTGCGGGCAGGAACAGTCCATCGTCACGTGCTACGTGCTGGTCGAGGCCGAGGTGCCGCTCGCGCTGCTGGCGGGGCTGCGCGAGCGGGCCGCCGAGGCGATAGCGTTGTTGCGCGAGGTGTCGGCGCGCGCGGGCCTGAGCGTGTCGCAAGTGTGCTGCCGCTGTTTCGACGCCTACCTGCGCTCGCTGGACGAAGCCACGCCGCCGCGTTTGCAGGCGTTCGGCGCGGCGCTGGACGAGATGGACGCGCTCGAATACGGCGCGCCGCGCGCGCTGCTCGCCGCGCAATACAGCCTCGCGCTGGGCCGCGCGGGGCGGCGCGACGAGGGCATCGCCGCGGTGGTGGAGGCGCTCGCGCAATGCGACGAAAGCGGCGATCACTGGTACACGGTCGAACTCAGGCGCGTGCATGGCGAGTTGCTGCTGATGGCGTATGCGGGCGAGCCGCCCTTTGGCGACACGGCGACCGACGCCGAAGCGTGCCTGAGCGCGGCGCTCGACGAATCGTTGGCGCAAGGCTGCCGCTCGCTGCAATTGCGGGCGGCGACCAGCCTGAGCCGGCTTTGGCATGCTCAGGGACGCAACGGCGAAGCCGCGCGGTTGCTGAAGTCCGCCTGCGCGCGGCTCACCGAAGGGCTCGATCTCGATGACTTCAACGAGGCGATCGCGTTGCTGCGGCTTGTCGATGAAGCGCGCGGCGCTGCGTCACTAGCGGACCCGGACGTAGATACAGACATTACGGCCCGCCCGTTCGACGAACCGCCGTCGGGCGAGATCAACGAACCCGGCTAGAAGAACCGGCTAGAGCGTCGCTCAGCCTTGCAGTGCCCGCTGTCGCGCCACGTCGTCGATCAGGTCCGGCCGGTCCAACTGCTCGACCCACCATTGCAGCGCCTTGCCGCTTTCATCGTCGCGCCATGCGAGATAGAAATGCGTGAGCTCGCGCATGCCGAGCACTTCTTTCTTCACCAGTTCGCCCCGGTTCAGCGGCTCGATCGCAAGGCATTCGGGAATCGTGCCCGCAGCCAGCCCCTTGACCTGCGCGGCGAGCTTGGCTTCGAGCGTCGGCACCGTCAACACCTCCTGATTGGCGGCGAGCGCGATCGTGCGCGGCGCGAGCTTGCGCGACGTATCGCCGATCGCGACCGCGCGATGGCGCGCGACGACGTCCAGCGTGAGCGGCCCCGGTATCGCTGCGAGCGGATGATCGGGCGCCACCACGAACACATGCCGCAGCGAGCCGATCGGCTTCGCGACCAGATGAGGAATCTGCGGCGGATCGCCCGCCGCGCCGACGATCAGGTCCGCGCGGCGCGTCAACAGCGCGTCCCACGAACCGCCCAGCACTTCCGTCGACAGATGCAGCCGCGTGTCCAGCTTCAGCTTGTAAAACTCGCTGACGTGCGGCCAGATCAGGTCGAACGGAATGATTTCATCGACGGCGATGCGCAACTCGGATTCCCAGCCGTGCTGGATTCTTCTCGCCTTGCATTCGAGGTCTTCGGCCGCTTCCAGCAGACGCCGCCCTTCCTCGACCACCACGCGCCCCGCGTGCGTGAGCGTCGCGCGCCGGCCGGTGCGGTCGAACAGCTTGACGCCGAGATCGAGTTCGAGCTTCTGAACCAGGTAGGAGAGCGACGAGGGCACCCTGTGAAGCGTTTCCGCGGCGCTTGCAAAGGTGCCGGTTCGATCGATCGCATCGAGCGCCTGGAGGACTTCAAAGGATAGGTTCATGACGAGGAGGCGGATTGTCGGGGGTGTCGGCGGGACGTTCAGGATACTGGATTTCAGCGCGCCCGCCGTGCCCGGCGCCATGGCCGGCTCCGTGCCCGGCCGCATGCCGTGCGCCGCGTCGAGCAGATCGATTCAGGTGTTTTCAGCCTGGTTTCAGGACATTTACTCCGCCTTCCCCTAGCTTTAGCTGACTCGACTCGCACAGGCCGCGCACGGCGGCGGCGCGTATTCTTCAGATCAGTCAGGATGCCGCCGCGATGTGCGCCGGCGCCCGGCTTTTCTTCAATTTCCGTGACAAGGAGTCAAGCATGGCCAACAGCACCATTGCCGGATATCTCGCGGGTACGCTCGCCGCGGCGGGCGTCGAACGGATCTGGGGCGTGACGGGCGACAGCCTGAACGGACTCGCCTACGCCCTCGATCAGGCCGGATCGATCCGCTGGATGCACACGCGCCACGAGGAAGCCGCCGCGTTCGCCGCCGGCGCCGACGCGGCTTCCACCGGACGCCTCGCCGTGTGCGCGGGCAGTTGCGGACCGGGCAACCTGCATCTGATCAACGGCTTGTTCGATTGCCATCGCAATCATCAGCCGGTGCTGGCCATCGCCGCGCATATTCCGTCGACGGAAATCGGGCTCGGCTACTTTCAGGAAACGCATCCGCAGGAACTGTTCAAGGAGTGCAGCCATTACGTCGAGCTGGTGTCGTCCGCGTCGCAGTTTCCGCGCGTGCTGGCGCGCGCGATGCGCACCGCGATCGAGGAGCGCGGCGTCGCGGTGATCGTGTTGCCGGGCGACGTCGCGTTGTCGGAGGGACCCGCCGAACTGCCGTCGTGGACGCACAGCGCGCCGCCGACGATCATGCCCGCCGAGGCCGACCTCGATCGCCTCGCGGCCATGCTCAACGAGTCGGACGCGGTGACGATCATGTGCGGCAGCGGCGTGCAGGGCGCGCACGACGAAGTGGTGGCGCTCGCCGACACGCTCGGCGCGCCGGTGGTCCACGCGCTGCGCGGCAAGCCGTTCATCGAATACGACAACCCCTACGACGTCGGCATGACCGGGCTGATCGGCTTCAGTTCGGGCTATCACGCGATGATGTCGTGCGACACGCTGCTGCTGCTCGGCTGCGACTTTCCTTATCGCCCGTTCTATCCGGCCGATGCGAGGATCATCCAGATCGACTGGAAGGGCTCGAAGCTCGGCCACCGCGCGCCGCTCGCGCTGGGGCTGGTCGGCACGGTCAAGGAAACGATCGCGGCCACGCTGCCCAGGCTCGATCGCAAGACCGACCGCGGCTTCATCGACAACGCGCGCAAGCACTATGCGTCGGCCCGCAAGGGGCTGGACGATCTGGCGACGCCCTCCGGCGCGGGCCGCCCGATTCATCCACAATATCTGGCGAGGCTGATCGACGAAGCCGCGGACGACGACGCGATCTTCACCGCCGACGTCGGCACGCCGACCGTCTGGGCCGCCCGCTATCTGACGATGAACGGCAAGCGCCAACTGCACGGTTCGTTCAACCACGGTTCGATGGCGAACGCGATGCCGCAGGCGCTCGGCGCGCAAGGCGCGCATCCGGGGCGGCAGGTGGTGTCCTTGTCGGGCGACGGCGGCTTGTCGATGATGCTCGGCGATCTGCTCACCGCGCGGCAGCTCGATTTGCCGATCAAGATCGTCGTGTTCAACAACAGCCTGCTCGGCTTCGTGTCGATGGAATTGAAGGCGGGCGGTTACCTCGATACCAACGTCGACCTCAGCAAGACCGACTTCGCGGCGATCGCGAAAGGCGCGGGCATTTTCAGCGTCCGCGTCGAGGAATCGGAAGACGTGGCGGGCGCGCTGAAGCAGGCGTTCGCGCATCCGGGCCCCGCGCTCGTGGACGTCGTCACGTCGAAACACGAACTCGCGATGCCGCCGAAGATCGAGCTTGCGCAAGCCAAGGGCTTCAGCCTCTACATGATGCGGGCGATCCTGAGCGGGCGCGGCGACGAGATCGTCGAACTCGCGCGCACCAACCTGCGATAGATCCGGCGATGACCCCGCATGCCGGCGGCGCGGCGTGGCCGCGACTACGCGACGAGCTCAAGACGTACTGGAGCGACGACGCGCCGCGCTTCCTTCACATGGCGAAGGTGGCGCTCGCGGCCGCCCTCGCGATGGGGCTGTGCATGCGTCTGGAACTGCGCTCGCCCGGCACCGCGATGGTGTCCGTCGTCATCGTGATGATGCATCAGCAAAGCGGCATGGTGATCGCGCGCGGCTTCTATCGCGGCTTGGGCATGGTGTGCGGCAGCCTGGCCGGGCTCGTGCTGATCGCCTGGTTCGCGCAGCAGCCGCTGCTGTTCTTCATCGCGCTGGCGGCGTGGATCGGCGCGTGCGTGTTCGGCGCGTCGTACTACCGCAACTTCCAGTCATACGGTTTCGTGCTGACCGGCTACGGCACGGCCATCACGGCGATACCGGCCTGGCCCGATCCGTATGGCGTGTTCGACAACGTGGTGTACACGGTCAGCGAGGTGGTGATCGGCGTGGTCTGCGCAAGTCTGGTCAGCGCGCTGGTGTTGCCGCGGCGGGTCGCGCCGGCGCTGTATGCGTCGAGCCAGAAGAACTTCGCGAACCTGCTGGATGCGCTGCATGCCATGCTCGAACGCGGGTCCGCCGCGGCCGGCTTCGATACTTTTCTCGGCCTGATCCGCGAGCGCGCGGGCGTGGAAAGCCTGCGCAGCGGCGCGGTGTTCGAGGACCCGTCGATCCGCCTGCACGGCCACGTGTTTCTCGATCTCGACAGAAGTTTTCTCGACAGCGTCGCGTGGCTGCACGCGCTGCATCAATTGAAGGCGCGTGTGGCCGCCGAAGCCGAGCCGCGCGCGCAAGCCGCCGTCGACGCGCTGATCGGCGGGTTGCTCGCGATCGTGCCGCGCGGCTCGCCGGCCGGGGCGCTCACGCTGGAACAGATCGAGACCTTGCCGGGCCGGCTTGCCGCGTTCGAACAGGCGTTGCCCGCGCGACTGGGCACGCTGCTCGATTCGCTCGCGGACCTGTCGCCGCGTCAGCGCCAGTTCGTCGCGACCACCGGCGCGGCGCTGTTTTTTTCGATCGCGGATCTGCGCGTGCTGTGCAGCAGCTACGTCGAAGCGCGCAGCGCCGACCGGCGCCCGTGGTCGCAATCGGTGCTTCAGGCGCTCGGCCGCATCGGCCGCATCGGCACCACGCGCGCGACGGCCAATCGCACGGCCGCGATGATCGCCGGCATGCGCGCGGCCGTCGCCGTGTCGCTGGTCGGCGCGGCGTGGCTCGCGTCCGGTTGGGTCGGCGGGGCGAGCGCGATCGTCGCGGTGGCGATTACCAGCGCACTGTTCGCGCTCGCGCCGAACCCCGCCGTCGCGAGCTGGCAGATCTTCTGCGGTTGCCTCGCCGGCTGGCTCGCGGGCTTCGCGTTCAATTTCTTCCTGCTGCCGCGCCTCGACGGTTTCGTGTTGCTGGCGTCGTCGATGGCGATCTTCGTGATGGCCGGCAGCTACATCAATACGTTCGCGAAAACGGCGGTTCTCGGGCTGGGTTTCAGCATCTATTTCTGCTTTATCGTCGGCATTTCGAATCCGACCGTGTACAACCCGAGCGCCTATCTCGACACGGGTTTCGCCTTGCTGTTCGGCATCGCGGCCGCCGCGGTCGCTTTTTCGGTCATCGTGCCGCGCGCGGGCGACTGGATCACCGCGCAATACCTGAAGCAGATTCGCGCGCTGGTGGCGCACACCGCGCCCGACGCCGAACTCGACGATGAACTGCTGTTGTCGTTCGAGGCGCATCTGCGCGATTTCATCATTCAGATCGCGTCGGCGCCGGCGGATGCGCGCGTGGACCGCAATGGCCTGATCGGCTGGGCGTTCGCCGCGCTGGAACTCGGCCGGGCGATGATCCAGATGCGGCTCGACACCGAACAACTCGGCGACACGCTGCCGGCAAGCTGGCCGGAGGTGCAGCGCGCGTGGCTCGCGGCGCTGGCCGAGGTGTTCACCGCCATGACGCCGCAGGCCGGCGAAAACGCCGTCGCCGCGACCCGGCGCGCCCTGGTCGCGCTGCCGTTCGCGCAGGACCCGGCGGTCGGCCCGATGCTGCTCGTGCGCTGCCGGATGCGGGCGCTGCTGCATTTCACCGAACTCACGTTGCAGGACGAGAGCTTGCCGCTGTGGCGCGCGGCGAAGGCGGCCGTATGAGGACGCTTGCCCTGCCGCGCGTGATGGCGCTTGTCAGCGGGCTGCTTTTCAGCGCGTGGACTCGCACGTTCGCGAGGGCGGGAATGCGGGCGCGCCCGCCGAGGCAACCCCTTCGCTCCCTCGCGCCGGCGCTCGCCGCCGCGCTCATGCTGTGCGCGTGCATCGACAGCGGCGGCATCCGTCCGCGCGAATCGCTGCTCGATCCCGCGACGCTCGACCCCGGCGTCGCGCTGCGCGACACGCAAGCGGATGCGAAATGGCCCGACGACGGCTGGTGGCGTCAATGGAACGATCCGCAGCTCGACACGCTGGTGCGCGACGCGACCGCGGGCAACCCAGGCTTGCGCGCCGTCGAAGCGCGCGTGGACGCCGCGGCATTCCAGGCCAGCATCGCCGGCGCGGACACGTTGCCGCAACTGAACGCCGGCGGCGACTTCCAGCGCCGGCGCTACGCCCGCTACACCACGCCCGCGCCGCCGGGCGGCACGACGGTGTGGAGCAACAGCGTCACAGCGGATCTCTCCTATGACCTCGACCTGTGGGGCAAGGCGCGCGCGCTTCGCGAGGGCGCGCTCGACAACCTGCATGCGGCGGCCGCCGACGCCCGCTTCGCGCAACTCGAATTGCAGACCGCGATGGTCCGCGGTTATGTGCGCTTCTCGCTGCAGTACGCATTGCTCGATGTCTACCGCGAGATGCAGGACCAGCAGCAGCGCACGCTCGACATCGCGACGCGCCGCTGGCGCGCGGGTGTCGGCAGCCAGTTGGAGGTGAGCGAGGCGTCGACGCAGTACGCGATGAGCACGACGCGCGCGCAGCAGGCCCAGCAGCAGCTCGCGTTGAGCCGGCTCAGCATCGCGGCTCTCGCGGGCAAGGGACCGGGTTTCGGCGATTCGCTGCGCCGGCCGAGCCTTGCGTTGAGCGTGCCGGTGGCGCTGCCCGCGCGCTTGCCCGCCGAACTCATCGGCCATCGGCCGGACGTGGTGGCGGGGCGCTGGCGCGTGCTGGAAGCGGACAAGGGCATCGACGCCGCGCACGCCGATTTCTATCCCGACATCGACTTGCTGGCGACCGCGTCGTTCGGTTCGGCGGCGACCTTCGGCGGGTTCCTGAACTTCCTGAACAGCGACGGCATGGGTCACGGGGTGGGCGCGGCGATCTCGCTGCCGATCTTCGACGGCGGCCGCCGCCGCGGCCGTTACGGCGTGGCGGTCGCGTCGCGGGACGCGGCGGTGGACGCGTACAACCAGAGCGTGGTGAACGCGATGCAGGCCGTCGCGGCGCAGGTGGTCTCGCTGCGCTCGCTCGATGAACAGCAGGCGTCGATTGAAACCACGCTCGATGCCGCGCGCCGTTCGTTCCGGCTCGCCGATGCCGGTTATCGCAGCGGCATCACCGAGTTTCTCAACGTGCTGGCCGCGCAGAACGCACAACTGCAACAGGCGGAAAGTCTCGCGACGGTGCAGGCGCAGCGCCTCGACGCGTGGGCCTTGTTGATGAAGGAACTGGGCGGCGGTTATGGGCCGCCGTCCGCGCCGTCCACGCCATCCGCCTCGTCCGAACATGCGTCGCAAGGAGCGGACGATGCCCGGTGAAATTGAACTGTTCTCGCTGCTGGTGCCAGGGCTGCTGCCGATCCTCGTGGGCTGCGTGGCGGTTTTCGTCGTCGTCGATCTGCTGCTGGCGCGCGTCGGTGTGTATCGCTACGCGTGGCACCCAGGGCTCTTTCGCGTCGCGCTGTTCGCCGCGATGTTCAGCGGCGCTTCACTGCTGCTGTTGCGGCCATGAATCCCGCGCGCCTGCACGCTTGCCCAAGCGAGGCTTCCAGCAACGCTCCGAAGGCTCACCGCACTTAACGCTCAAGCATAGAAGATGAAAACGCAATCCCTCCTGCGCGCGCTTGTCACCGTCACGCTTTTGCTGGTGGCGATCGTGCTGGTGCGCCTGCTGTGGCTCGACTATATGTACGCGCCGTGGACCCGCGACGGCCGCGTCCGCGCGAACGTGGTGCAGGTCGCGACCGACGTGTCGGGCCTCGTCAGCGAAGTGCGCGTGAAAGACAACCAACGGGTTCGCCAGGGCGACATTCTGTTCGTGCTCGACCCGGCCCGTTTCCGCTATGCGGTGGCGCAAGCCGACGCGGACCTCGAGCGGGCGCGGGCGCAAATGGCGCAGGCGCGGGCGCGCGTGGCGGGCAGCGAAACCGACTTGGCGATGAAGCGTGCGCAGGCGGCGCGCCGGGCGAATCTGGGCGGCGACGTGATCTCCGACGAAAGCCGTGCCGATGCGGCGTCGCTCGCGCGGCAGTCGCAGTCCGCGTATGCCGCCGACGTGGCCGCCTACAGCGCCGCCGAAGCCATGTACAAGGCCGCCGTGGTCGCGCAACAGACGGCAGCGCTCAACCTCGCGCGCAGCGAAGTGCGCGCGCCCGCCGACGGCTTCATCACCAACCTGAACCTGTATCCCGGCGATTTCGCCACGGCGGGCGTCGCACGCATGGCGCTGATCGACTCGCACTCGTTCTGGGTCTATGCGTATTTCGAGGAGACCAAGCTGCCCAACGTGCAGGTCGGCGATCAGGCCGTGGTGCGGCTGCTGTCGGGCGGCGAGGAGATTCACGGGCACGTCGACAGTCTCGCGAGCGGCATCGCCGATCGCGACAACCCGACCAGCAACGGCGATCTGCTCGCGGACGTCAACCCGATTTTCACGTGGGTGCGGCTGGCTCAACGGGTGCCGGTGCGGGTGCATCTGGACCGGATTCCGGCCGGCATCAAGCTCGCGACCGGCATGACCTGCACGGTGACCTTGAAGCCGCGGGCCGGTCAATCCGCTGCTGCCGAGGGCACAGGCGCGGCGTCGTGAACCGGCACGCGCTGTGATCGTGCGAATTGGAAAACGGCGCGCCGCGAACTGGCCCACAGTGTTCAACAGCGCGACACAGGCAGGGCGCGTAGGCGGATATCGGCAGACATCGGCGGATCACGCCGGCCGCGCCGTCACCGTGTTGCCGACCATCGGTTGGAATCAACTCATCTGGAGAAGAACATCATGAAGGCAAAGTGGGCAATCGTATTTCTGGCAGCGTCGGCGTTCGGTGCGCTCTGCCAGCCGGCCAGCGCGCAGGTGGCGGGTGCGCAGACCATCGGCGTGTCGGTCGAACAGGATCAACTGATCGTCGAAGGCTGGAGCGCGAAGAAAAGCCTGCTCGGCAAGGCGATCTATAACGACAGCGGCGAAAAGGTCGGCGTGCTGCACGACATCATCATCGCGCCGGATAACGCCGTGTCGTTCGCCATCGTGGCGGCCCATCAGTTTCTCGGCGTCTCGCAGCACGACGTGGCGGTGCCGATGTCGCAACTCGATTATGTGAGCGGCAAGCTCGTCTGGGCCGGCGCCACGCGCGACGCGCTCAAGTCGATTCCGGCGTTCAGGTATACGAAGGTGCGCACCGTTCCGATCGCACGCAAGGACTTCGGCCACCATTGAAGCGATGACCGCGCCACGGGCTTGCCACGCGAGCCCGTGGTTCAGGAAAGCATCGGCCCCTGCCTGTCTAGACAAGCAGGGGCGGGTGCGTTTGTGCGATTAAGATAAGTTAAGTACCGCATCGACGCGGGCTCGCGCATGATGTGCATCACATCAGGTCCGCGCCGCTTCGTTCCGTTTTTGTACGCCGGCGCTCGTCGCGCGCGGCTTGGGATCGCCGCCGTTCACGGTCACGAGCGATCCCGAGAACGCGTGCCGCGTTTTACCTGTCCGTCCAACGACAGCGACCGTATGAGGAGCGAGGTGGAAAGCAACGAAACCGACCATGGCGATGCCGTGGTCTACGTGGTGGACGACGACGAGTCGATGCGCGAATCCTTGCGCCGGCTGTTGCGCTCGGTCGGGCTGAAGGTCGAGATCTTTGCTTCCGCGCAGGAGTTTCTCGCGTTCGAGATGCCCGACGTGCCGAGCTGCCTCGTGCTCGACGTTCGCCTGAAAGGACAAAGCGGCCTTGTCGTGCAGGAACAGGTCACGGCGGCGCGGCTCGGCTTGCCGATCGTTTTCATGACCGGGCACGGCGACATTGCGATGACCGTGAAGGCGATGAAGGCGGGCGCGCAGGATTTCCTGGCCAAGCCGTTTCGCGACCAGGACATGCTCGACGCGGTCGAGCAGGCGCTCGCCACCGACGCGGCGCGGCGCGAGGCGAGCCGCTCGGTCGCGGATCTGCGCCGCTGCTACGAATCGCTGACGCCGCGCGAGCGCGAGGTCATGGGCTTCGTCGTGACGGGGTTGATGAACAAGCAGATCGCGGCCGAGATGAACCTCAGCGAAATCACCGTGAAGATCCATCGCGGGCAGGCCATGAGGAAGATGGGCGCGCGCTCGCTCGCCGACTTCGTGCTGAAGGCCGAGGCATTGGGCATCACCTCGGTGCCTGTGGCGCGCGCCGCGCGCGGCTGAGCGCGCAGTTCACCACGCAGTCGAGTGCGCGGCCCGCCGGATAGCGCGGCAGTGAACCCCCCGCGTTTCATCCGCTTGCGCCGCATGGCTTACGCAGAATGGCTTACGACGACGCGCCGCCGACCCGCGCCTTCGCTCCAGATCGAAGCAGCACCGCTCACGCATTTCACTTGCTCCATGCCCGTGGCCGGCAGGCCGCGGCGTGCCGTGTCACGCCCGGCGGCATGATTAAACCTAGATATGAGTCGGCCCTACCATTGGTCGTTTCGGGCAACCGTATGTAGGCTGGTTGACGGGTTTGCGGTGCGTTACCGTGGAGTCATCGCGGCGCCTGTTTTTCGGGGCGTTGCATCACCACTGTATCGGATGGCTAAACCATGCTCAGCCCGCTGCCTTTGTATGCCGAACCCGCCTCGCATGCCGTTCACGACGACCGGGCAAGCCCGATCGGCATCGAGCGTCAATGGCGCTCTCCCGCGCATGCCGACACCGGCGCGCCGCCGCGCGATCTCGTCGTGTCGCGCTGGATTCACAACGATTGCGCTCCGCTTGCGGTCGCCAGCGCCGGCAGCGCGGCGCATCACTGCATCGCGGTGAACCTCAAGTGCACCTCGCTGACCTTTGCCCATGCCGGGCGCACGCTGGTTCACGGCCGGCTCGGCGCGGGGGCCGCGCAGATCACCGCGCCCAGGGTGCCGTGCAGCGCCGTATTCGAATCGCCCGCCGACGTGCTGCATCTGTTCGTCTCGCAACAGGTGCTCGCCGAGTGTTACGAAGACCGCTTCGGTCGTCCGCATGCCGGTGAAATACGTATCGACGAGCCGCGGCTCGTGCGCGATCCGGCGCTGGAACGGCTGGGGCAGGCGCTCGCCGTGTCGCAGTCGGATGACGCCGTGCTCGGCAAGGTGTTCGCCGAGAGCGTCGGCCTCGCGATCGTTTCGCGCGTGGTGGCGCGCCACTTCGGCGAGGCGAGGCGTGAGACCCGCGCGGCCCTCGCGTTGCCTTCATGGCGGCTGAACCGCGCCGTCGAATTCATCGACGCGCATCTCGCCGACCCGATTGGACTCGAGGATATCGCGCACAGCGCGGGACTCACGCGAATGCATTTCGCTTCGCAGTTTCGCGTCGCGACGGGCATGCGTCCGCACGAATATCTGGTGCGCCGGCGCATCGAACACGCCCAGCGCCTGTTGCTCGAACCGAAACACAAAGTGCTCGACGTCGCCTTGAGTTGCGGCTTTCGCACCCAGGCTCACTTTACGACGGTGTTCAAGCGCCTGGTCGGCGACACGCCGTATTGCTGGAGGACCCGGATCCATGTCGATCGGTGAGCGAATTCATGCGTTTCTCGCGGTCAGCGAAACCTTCTTGCGGCAGTCCGATGACGCGGCGTCGCGCGGCGGCCTCGACCATCAACCCGATTTCTGGAAACTGGAGAGCGAACATGCAGGCGAATGCGAAATGCAGCGACGATCCGTGGATGCGAACCATCGGTCTGTTGTCGGTCTTGTCCGGGGCGCCTGATTCCGGCATGGCCGAAATCGCCGCGCTGGCGGCGGGGCGCCCACGCAAAGGCGCGATGCCGCCGTTCATGAGCGCGCGCAGCGACGTTCAGGTGCAACTGATCGACCGGCCCTCGCAATCCACTGCGACGATCGCGTGGCGCGACTCCACCCATTGCTCCTATGGCGACCAGGTGTGGCACGCCTGCCGCGCGCGCATGGCCGGCGTGTGTGCGATGAGCGGCCGTGCGATCCGGCCGGGCGATGCGATCTACAAGCCGCGTCCGTGCCGTCCCGCGCCGTTGAACACCGGCGCGATGATTCTGCGCTCGGTGCTGCACGAAGCCGACATGCTCTGAACTTGCCCCACTCGAGCGCCGCGACATCGGCGCTCACACTACTTGCGCCGGCCGTCCATGCAAAATCGCATCGACGGCCGGCGTATTTTTACTTGCCGCCGCGCCTGCTTCCCTCATTCGCCCGCCTCCGAGCCGGCCACCACCTTGCCGCGGAAAATGTAGTACTGGTAGAGGTTGTAGCCGATCATCACCGGGAAGATCAGGCCGATGCCGATCAGCATGAAGACAAGAGTCGCCGAATCGGACGCCGCTTCGACGATGCCCAGCTTGCCCGGAACGAAGTCGGGAAAGAGGCTGATCGCGAGCCCGGCGAACGAGAGCACGAAAAGCGTCACCGACGCGCGAAACGGCACGCCGGCGCTGCCGAGATAGAGCGACGCCATGATCGCCGCGAAGGCGAGCGCGGCGGCCGCGCCGAGCGCCATCAGCAGATGGAACACGCCGGGCTGGGTCCAGCGCTCGTGGCCGACCTCGCTGAGGAACCAGGTGGCGGCGGTCAGCAGCACGGCGGCCGCGACCGTGATCGACGCGCAGAGCAACGCAAGGCGGCGCGCCCATTGTTCGAGCGTGCCCACGGTTTTCTTGACCAGATAGGTCGCGCCCAGCAGCGAATAGCCGGCCACCACGCCGAGCGCCGACACGGCGACGAACACGTCGCCACGCGCGCCGGGAACGAACCCGGTGAGGACCTTGCCGAGCACGATGCCCTGCGCGAGGGCGGCGACCAGGCTGCCGATGCCGAACACCTTGTCCCACCACGGACCGTGCGCCACGCCATGACGGAATTCGATCGCCGCGCCGCGCATGATGAGCCCCGCGATCAGCGCCATCACCGGCAGATACAGGTCTTGCAGAAGCAGCGCATACGCGTCGGGAAACGCGCCGAAGAGCGCGCCGCCCACCACCACGAGCCACGTTTCGTTGGCGTCCCAAACGTGGCCGATGGTTCGCACCATGACGTCGTGATCCTCGCGGCGTTTGCGCAACAGGCTGAGTATGCCGATGCCGAGATCGAAGCCGTCGGTGATCACGTAGAACGCCAGCATGAGTCCGATCAGCCCGAACCAGGTGACGGCGAGCATCGTGTGAGTGGAGCTGTCCATGAGATATCCTCGCGACGAAAATGTTTTAGTACTCGGTGAGCTTGACCGCGGCCTCGGCGTTAAGAGGAGCGGGCGGGTTCAACGTGAGGTCCGGGCCGGTCTTCAGCCAGTTGCGCGCCAGCACGAAGAACGTGACGAGCAGCACGACGTAGAAGGCAACGAACATCGCCATGCTCAGCGTGACCGACGAGGCGGCGACGGCGGACACCGCGTCTTGCGTGCGCAGCAGCCCGTACACCACCCAGGGCTGGCGTCCCACCTCGCGCACGATCCAGCCGGCCTCCACGGCGACGTAGGGCAGCGGAATGCACAGCACCCACGCGAGCAGCAGCTTGCGTTGCGCGAGCAACGCTTCGAGATTGCCGCGCGCCCGGCGCAAGACCCAGACGGTCCAGAACGCCAGCAGCATGAAAAGAAAGCCGATGCCCGCCATCACGCGGAACGCGTAATAGAGGAGCGGAATCATCGGCGGCTGATCGGCGCGCGCGAAATCGGTGAGCCCTTTCACCTGGCCGTGCAGCGTATGAGTGCCGAGCACGCTCAGCATGCCGGGCACTTCGAGCGACCAGTCGTTGCGCTGCGCGTCCTGATTCGGCCACGCGAGCAGCGACCACGACGCGCCGGTGCCCGGCGCGTTGGTGATCCAGTGCCCCTCGATCGCCGCGCCCTTGGCCGGCTGTGTCCTGAACACGCTGCCGCCGCTCGCGTCGCCGAGCCAGATCTGCAGCGGCGCGGCGAACACCAGCACCGTCAGCGCGAGCCTGAACGAGCGCGCGAAGAACTCGGGATGACGCCGCCTGAACAGATGCCACGCCGAGATGCCCGCGATCACGAACATGCCGGTTTCGATCGCGGCGACCCACATGTGCGTGACGCCCCACACCATGTCGGGATTGAAGATCGCCGCCACGTAATCCGTCACGACGAGCTTGCCGTTTTGCACCGTGACGCCGGCGGGCGTCTGCATCCACGAATTGGCGACCATGATCCAGAACGCGGAGATGCTGGAGCCGAGCGCGACCATCGAAGTGGCGAACAGATGCACGCCGCGCGGCACGCGTCCCCAGCCGAGCAGCATCACGCCGATGAAGCCGGCCTCCAGCATGAAGGCCATCGCCCCTTCGAAGCCGAGAATGTTGCCGAAGAACTGCCCGCTGTAGCGCGAAAAGCCGGCCCAGTTGGTGCCGAACTGAAATTCCATCGGAATGCCGCTCACCACGCCGACCGCGAAATTCAGCACCAGCAGCTTGCTCCAGAAGCGCGCATGCCGGTAATAGACGACGTTGCCGGTTCTGAGCCACAGCACTTCGATCAGCACGAGAAAGGCCGACAGACTGATCGTCAGAATCGGCCACAGGATGTGGAAGATCGCCGTCATCGCGAACTGCGCGCGCGACAGATCGAGTACGTCACTGACATGCATGGTGGGCTCCGGCTTCGACATGAGGCTCAAGCATGGGCTCGGGTCGCGCGCGGCACTTGTTCAAATGCCCCGCTGTTGCCGATTCGCACGCTGGCGGACGCGCATGCCGCGCCATGCGCGTGGCGGTGCGCCGTGCATTTACGAAACCTCGCGGACGATTCGAAAGCCCGGCGAGTCGCGTCGCCGAATAATGGTGTCGAACGTGGGCCGCCGCGCGAACGCACGAAGACCCGTCCGCAAGAAAACCGGAGAACGACGATGCGATATGTGAACGAGTCACACCATGAGATGAACGGCGGCGAGTTGGGATTGTGGACGCGGACAAACCGCGCCGCGCTGCACGATCCGCACGCGCACAACATGCCGGCTCCGCAACCGGCTCTCGGACGCTGGACCCGTGTCGTCGTGATCGCGACGGGCGTGTGGTCGCTGTGCGAGTTGCCGTTCGAAGTCTGGGCGAGCCGCTCGGCGAGCGAGGCGGCCGCGTGCATCGTCGCCAAGCTGCTGTGGGCGGCGCTGGTCGGTTTCGTTCTGGCCGGGAACCGGCCGGCGCGGATCGTCTATGCGTTTCTGTGCACGATCGGATTGATGGCGGTGGCGTTCGGGCTGCCTGCCGAATACCGGGTGTTCCCGCTGGGCTTCGTTCTATCTTCGGTGGAATGCGTGTTGAAGGCGAGCGCGTTCGTCTGCCTCGTGTCGGCCGGCATCTATCCCGACGAGGCGTGAGCCGTGACGCGTGCCGCTGCCCGCACGCATCGGGTTATACCAAGGTGTGAATGCCGGGGCCGTGATACTGCGGCCCGCGCTGGATGCCCGAGCCGCCAGGGCTTGCCGGCTCGCGATCCGCGCCGCTTGCGGCGCGTCGCGGGCGAGAGTGAGAACAAGCGCGGGCACAAGCGTGCGGCAAGCGCCGGCGTCATATCCCTATGGATAATGGTTTCACAGGAGATTCCCCCCTACCATGCTTCTGACGACAAGCGCTTCGCACCCGACACGGGGTGCACGGGGCGGCGTCTTCGAACGTGCCCGTTCCGCTAACCAACCAGGCGTGAGTGCAGCATGATAAAGATCGGTCGAGTTACCGTATCACTGGAAATGCGCGAGATTTACCTGGACGGTCAACTGGTTCAGGTGGGTTCACGCGCGTTCGACATCCTCGAACTGCTGATCAACGCGAGAGGAAAGACCGTGACCAAGGACGAGATTTTGCGTGAGGTGTGGCCGAAGTCGGTGGTCGAGGAAAACAATATTCACGTGCAGTTGTCGGCGCTCAGGAAGATTTTCGGCGCGGACAAGGACGTGATCCGCACGATATCCGGGCGCGGCTATCGCCTGGCCGCGCCGGTCGAGGAAAGCGCGACGCTCGGCATGGCCGACGCCGGCGCCATCCATGCCGGCCGCACGGAACCCGGAAAACTGAGCGGCCTGCCGGTATGCCATGCGCCGCTGATCGGGCGCGATGCGGCGATCGCCGAGATCGGCGGCGCGCTGACGGGCACGCCGATCGTCACCTTGCTCGGGCCGGGCGGCATCGGCAAGACGCAGCTCGCCATCGCGGTTGCGGCGGCCGCGGCAGTCGCGGCGACCGCGGACGTCGAAGTGTGCTTCGTCGCGCTCGCTTCGGTGGAGCGCGGGCAGTGCATCGTCGGCACGCTCGCCGAAGCGCTGGGCGTTCGGCGCGGCGATGGCGAGGACGATGCCGATGGCGTGGTCACGCCCGAAACCCTCGTCGCCGCGATCGCGGGGCGCAAGCTGCTGATCCTGCTGGATAACTGCGAGCACGTGATCGAGTCGGCGGCAACGGTGTGCGAACTGCTCGTTCAGGCGAGCGCCGAGGTCCGCATTCTCGCGACGAGCCGCGAACCCCTGCGCACCCGCGACGAAAAGTTCTACTGGGTGCCGCCGCTCGATACGCCGGATCTCGACGCGTCCTCGCAGCGCATTCTCGCCTGCGCTTCGGTCAGACTGTTTCTTGCGCGGCTCGATGCGCTCAATGCCGATTTCACGAGCGAGCGCGACAGCCTCGACATGATCGCGACGATCTGCCGTCGGCTCGACGGCGTGCCGCTCGCGCTCGAACTCGCGGCGGCGCGCGCGGGCGTGTTCGGGATTCGCAAGCTGTTGTCCGAGATGGACGACCGCTTCCGCTGTTTGACCGGCGGGCGGCGCACCGCGCCGGCGCGGCAGCAGACATTGGCCGCGGCGCTCGACTGGAGCTACCGTCTGCTCGACGAGACGGAACGACTCGTGCTGCACCGGCTCGGCGTGTTTCCGGCGCGTTTTTCGCTGGACGCGGCTTGCGCGATCGCAACGTGCGAGCGTCTGTCGCGCAACGAGGTGACGGAGGCGATGGTGGGGCTTGCGTCGAAGTGCCTCGTCATGACAACCTTCGACAGCACGGTCAAGGCGTACTTCCTGCTCGAAACGACGCGTGAATACGCGCTGTGCAAGCTATACGAATCGGGCGAGGCGGACGAGGTCCACGCGCGCGGCGCCGATTATCTGGAGCCGGCGTACGAGCAGCGTTACACGCGCGGCGTCGTCGCGGGCGCGCCCGGCCGCGAGCGTGCGCTGAGTTCGATCGCGCCGGGATGAACGGCGCGCAATCCTCGGCGAACCCGCGCCGAACCCCGGCCGCCGCGGCAATCGCGCCGAATATGATCTACACGCATGATGTGGGCGCGCCTCGCGCGCCCGTGGAGTCCAGGCAGCCATGAGTTTTGTTTGCATCGTCGACGATGACGCCTCGGTACGGAGCGGTCTCGGGAATCTCCTGAAGGCCGTGGGCTATACGACCGTATCCTTTTCATCGGGCGAGGACTTCCTTGCCTCGCCCGTCGTCGACGATGCGTTGTGCGTGTTGCTCGACGTGCGGATGCAGGGCATGCAGGGGCTCGACGTGCAGCGTCGACTGAACGCGGAGCATCGGCGGGTTCCCATCGTGTTCATGTCGGCGCACGGCGACGATGACACCGTGCAGCGCGCCATGCGGCAGGGCGCGGTCGGCTTTCTGCGCAAGCCCTTTGCGGAAGAAATGCTGCTCGATTCGATCGAGCTTGCGATCGGACGCAAAGGGGCGGCGAATTGAGCACGGACGCGACCATCGAGAGCGCCGGCTCCGGCTCCGGCCCCGGTCCCGGCGAATCCGCCGTCGTCATCCACTTCGATCAGGCGTGGTTCGACCAACTCCTGCTCGAACCGCTGCTGATCGACGGCAACATCGTGCGGTATCGCGCGAGGTCGTCTGACGGATTGCAGTCGTGGCTGATCGCGGCGGCCACCGACGTTCCGTCGGAAGCCGTTTTCCGCCGTTTGCAGCAGGAGTTCGCCGCCGCCTCCAGGCTCGAATCGACGTGGGCCGTGCGGCCCGTCGCGCTCTTGCGGCTAGCCGAGGGCCCGGTTCTCGTGTGCGAGGATGGCGGCGGCGCGCTGATTCACCTCGCGGCGGACGGAACCATCGCGCCGGGCCGTTTCCTGCGACTGTCGGTGGGCGCGGCCCGCGCGTTGCGGCATGCGCATTCGCGCGGCGTGCTGCATCGCGACCTCAAGCCGGCGAATCTGCTGGAAGGCGCGGACGGCACGGTGCGGCTGCTGGGCGTGCGCGACGCGTCCAGCGCCGCCGGTGAGCCGGCCACGGAAGCGCACGACACGCTATACGGCACGCTCGCCTACATGTCGCCGGAACAGGCGCGCCGCGCCGAGCGTCACGCGGACGAGCGCAGCGATCTCTATTCGCTCGGCGTGACGCTCTACGAACTGCTCACGGGGCGGCTGCCATTCGAAGCGAACGACGCGGTGGAGTGGGTCTATAACCACGTCGCGCGTCAGCCCGCGAACCCGCTGCAATTTCGCCACGCGATTCCCGAGGTGCTCGGCGCGATCATTCTGAAGCTGCTCGCCAAGAATCCCGACGAGCGGTATCAGAGCGCGTCGAGTCTCGAAGCGGATTTACGCCGCTGTCTCGCGGACTGGAACGAAATGCAGCACATCGTGCCGTTCGAACCTGCGGCCGAGGACAACGTGAGGCACCTTGCGGTCACGCATCGTCTGTTCGGAAGGGCGAACGAACACGACACGCTGCTGGAGGCGTTCCGGCGCAATGCGCGGCAAGGCAGCCCCGAACTGATCCTCGTGTCCGGCTATTCGGGCGCGGGCAAATCGGAACTGGTGCGAAGCGCGCACCGCGCCACGGCTCAGTCGCCCACGCTGTTCGCTTCGGGCAAGCTCGAACAATACGGACAGAACGCGCCCTACGCGCCGTTGATGCAGGCCGTGCGCTCGCTGTTCCAGCGCATTCTCGGCGAAGCCGAAGCCGATCTGCAACGCTGGCGCAACGTGCTGCGCGAGGCGCTGCAATGGCAGGGCAAACTGCTCGCCAGTTTCATTCCCGAACTCGAACTGGTGCTGGGCGCGCAGCCGGACGTGCCGGATCTGCCGCCGGTGGAGGCGCAGCTTCGTTTCCGGGCGCTGCTCACGCGGCTCATTTCCGTGTTCGCCACCGCGCAGCATCCGTTGATCCTGTTCTTCGACGACGTTCACTGGTTCGACGACGCCACGTTGAATTTCATCGCGGGCTTCGTCACGAATCCGGAGATCAGGCATGTGCTGCTGATCTGCGCGTATCGCGACAACGAGGTCGAGCGTTCGCCGAAGTTCAAGGCTTTCCTCGACGCGCTGCCGGGCGGCGCGGCACGCGTCACGCGGCTCGCGGTCGCGCCGCTCGACCCCGCCAACGTCGCCGCGTTGCTGGCCGACGCGCTGCATTGCGCGCCCGCGCAGGTCTCGGCGCTCGCGCAGGTGGTTCACGACAAGACAGGCGGCAATCCGTTCTTCGTCAAGCAACTGCTGCTGGCCTTGGCCGACAATCAGCTGATCCGCTACGACGGGATCGTGGGCCGCTGGACGTGGGAGCTCGAACGCATCCGCGAGCATCAGTATTCCGACAACGTGGTCGATCTGATGGTCACGCGCGTGGCCCGCTTGCCCGCCGACGCGCAGGCCGTTCTGCGGCTGCTGGCGTTCATGGGGCGGCGGGTGGACAAGACCACGCTGTTGCGGATCGACCGTGACGCCGATGCCGAACTGGAGCGGCGCCTGCGTCCCGCCGTCGAAGCGGGGCTCGTGCTGTCGGACAGAACCGGCTTCGCCTTCGCGCATGACCGCGTGCAGGAAGCGGCGTATGCGCTGACCGATGTGCGCGACCGCGCGGCCGAACACGCGCGCATCGCACGCGTGCTGTTCGAGGAGTTCAACGTGCGCGAGGTCCGCAAGTCGGCCTTTGAAATCGCGCATCACATTCAACTGGCGCAGGCGGCCGGCGCGTTTCATTCGCTCGATGCCGACGAAACGCGCGTGTTCAGCAAGATCTGTCTGCAAGCGGCCCGCCACGCGAAGGAAGCGATCGCGATTCAATCGGCGCTGAACTACCTGGACGTCGCGCAAAATCTGCTCGACGCGAGCGGCGACGACTATTCGCGCTCGCTCGGCTTCGAGGTCGGCCTGTTGCGCGTGCAGTGTCATATCTTGAATGCCGACTTCGAAGCGGCGGGCGCGCGGATCGAGACGCTGCTGCGCCAGGACTTGCCGGTGATCGCGCGCGCCTCGGTGTACAAGCTCAAGGTCGACATGCAGCAGCATCTGTCGGACTACGAGGCCGCGATCGAGACGGCGCTGGAAGGCATCAAGCTATTCGGCCGCGACATGCCGCGTTATCCCGAAGCGGCGGATGTCGACGCCGCGTATAACCGCCTGAACGAATCGCTGCGCACGCGCAGCATCGCCTCGCTGGCCGAATTGCCGGCCTTGCAAAACGAGGCGATCGAATCGGAACTGAATCTGCTGGCGAGCGTCTATGCGCCGGCCTCGTTCGTGAACGAACGGCTCGGTTTCCTGCACCTGTGCCACATGGCGCAGTTGACGATCGATCATGGCGTCACGGCGGCGTCGGCGCATTGTTTCGCCTGGTTCGGCGTCTATGTGGCCGAGTTCTTCGGCCGCTACGAGGAAGGCTTCGAATATTCGCGGCTCGGCCGCAGGCTGACCGAGCAACGCGGCTACCAGTCGGCGGTGACCAGCACGCTCGTTGCGCTCGACCAGGTGAGCGTATGGACGCAGCCGCTGCCCTACGTGCTGGAATGCGCGCGCGGCGCGTTCGAATCGGCGCGTCCGAGCGGCGATCTGACGATGAGCTGCTACGCGTGCAATCACATCGTGTCGGACCTGCTGACCCAGGGCGTGCCGTTGGATCAGGTCGACAAGGAAATCGACGTGGGTCTTTCGTTCGCGCGGCGCGTGCGCTTCAAGGACGTCGAGCACATTCTCGAACTGCAAAAACGCTTCGTGCATAGCCTGAGCGGCGGGCCTGGCCTGCCGGGCAATTTCGGCATGGTGGTCGATGGGCGAATGACCTTCGACCCCGCGCTGCTCGACACGCAGATGACCACCCTGCGTTTCTGGATCTGGCTGTTCAAGGGCGTCTCCTGCTATTTCCACGGCGACCATCACAACGCGGCGTATTGCCTGAGCGTGGCCGGCGAGTTGAAGTGGGCGACGCCCGCGCATATTCATCTGCTGGACTATCACTTTTATCAAGCCCTCAACCTTGCGAAAACCTGCGCCGATCACGACGAGGCCGTCGAGAAGATCGAGCCGCATCTGGCGAAGCTGAGGCACTGGGCGCGAATCAATCCGGCCACCTTCAAGGACAAGCTGCTGATCGTCGAGGCCGAGGTCGCGCGGCTCAAGGGCTCGCCGCTCGAGGCACTGGCCTTCTACGAGCAGGCGGCCGGCGCGGCGGCGGAGAACGGCTTCACGCACAGCCACGCGCTCGCTCATGAACTCGCGTCGCTGTGCTGCAAGTCGAACGGGCTTTTCACCGCGGCGCGCCATCATCACCGCTGCGCGATCGAGGGCTATACCCGCTGGGGCGCGCTTCTCAAGGTCGAGCAGCTCGAACGCGCCGAACGTCCGCTGCATCATGCGTTCGAGCGGCCTGGCGCGGCGCGCGCCGCGGTCGAAATCGCCGACGCGCAGGAGCAGTTCGATCTGGTGTCCGCGCTCAAATCGTCGCAGGCCTTGTCCGAGGAGATCGTGCTCGACAAGCTCGTCAGAACGCTCGTGACGTTGGCGATCGTCCACGCGGGCGCGCAGCGCGGCGCGCTGATGCTGCTGAAGGACGATGTGCCGGTTATCGAGGCGCATGGGCAGGAGGAGCCGGGCGGCGTTCAGGTCACGCTATCCGGCGAACGCGCCGAGGGCTCGTACATTCCGCTGTCGGTGTTCTATACGGCGCTGCGCACGCGCAAGCCCGTGGTGGTGGAAGACGCGCGGCGCGATGCGCGCTTTTCGTTCGATACGTCGCTTGCGGAACGGTCCGTGCGTTCGGTGCTGTGCCTGCCGCTCGTCAAGCAGGGCAACGCGATCGGCGCGTTGTATCTGGAGAACAACCTGACGGCCGGCGTTTTCACCGCGAGCCGCACGTCGGTGCTCGAATTGCTGGCGTCACAGGCGGCGATTTCGCTGGAGACGGCGCGCCTCTATGCGGAACTCGTCGAGGAAAACAAGCGGAGAAAGCAGACCGAGTCGGCGTTGCGAATGAGCGAGGAGGCGCTTGCGCTGGGGCAGAAGATCGGCCGGTCGGGCAGCTACATCTGGAACAGTCTGAGCGGCGAACGCTACTGGTCCGATGAGCTTTACAACGTGTTCGGCTGGCCGATGGAGAGGGGCAGCCCGAGCGACGAGGCGATCATCGAACGCATTCATCCCGAGGACGTGGACGCATACCGCGAAGCGGTGGAGCGCGCCACGCGCGAGCGCACGCCGTTCCGCATGAAATTCCGCGTGCGCGTGCCCGGCGGCGCGGTCCGGCACCTGGAAGCGCTCGGCGAGCCTTCGGGCGTGAGCAACTTCGTCGGCGTGGTGACGGATTACACCGAGCGTCACATGACCGAACTCGCGCTGCAAAACGCCAAGATCGAACTGGCGCGCGCCTCGCGCGCGACCACGATGGGCGAGCTAGCGGCTTCGATCGCGCATGAGATCAATCAGCCGCTCGCGTCCATCGTCTCGAACGCGAGCGCGGGCGTGCGCTGGCTGAACCGCCCGGAGCCCGACATGCACGAGGCGCTGGCCGGCTTGCGCGATATCGTCAAGGACGGCAAGCGCGCCGGCGACATCATCCGCTCGCTGCAATCGCTCGCCAAGGAAGCGAAGCCGAGCCCGGTGCCGACCTTCGTCGACAGCGTGGTGCGCGAGGTGTTCGCGCTGGCGGCCGCCGAAATCGAGCAGAAGGGCGTGAACGTCAGGCTCGATCTGGCGTCGCGCTGCGCGGTGCTGGCCGATCGCGTGCAATTGCAGCAGGTGCTGTTCAACCTCGTCATGAACGCCGCGGATGCGATGAGCCATCTCGACGCGCGGCAGCGCTTGCTGAGCGTCGCCACGGCGGTCAACGGCCAGGGTTCGGTGACGGTGTCGGTGCAGGACAACGGCTGCGGCATCAGCGCCGAGATCGCGCCGCGCATTTTCGACGCGTTCTTTACGACGAAGGAAACCGGCATGGGGATGGGGCTCGCGATCTGCAAGTCGATCATCGAGGCGCATGGCGGCACATTGACCGCCACGCCGGGCGAGCCGACGGGGACGGTGTTCGGATTTACGCTGCCGGTGGCCGAGCACCCGGTTTTGCCTTGACCGCCGAGCCGGTTCGCGCGCGGCGCAGGGCATTTTTAACCAGGACAGCCTCTTAAAAGACTGAGTATGCCAGGCGCAATCAGTCATTGACGGGAGGGCATCGAGGTGCCGCACAACGCATGAAAACGAGCCGGAAGTAACGTGCTGGCGGGACGGCGCGTGTCTTTCCACCGCCCGCTACGGCAAGCACAAGTTCGATCGGCACCTGCACGACGAACTCCTCATCGTCGCCACGAGGCGCGCGCGATAACCGCGGGTGATCGCGGTATCGAAACAATTCATTGGTCAACCATCCGGCGCTCACCTAATGTCCCACAAAACTGGGCGCATACCGGCTCGAACGCATCAAGCCTGCCGGCACGCGCCATACGCGGCGTCGTGAAAAAAAAACGGAGGAGACAATGTTTCATCGACCCAGAGTCAGTCGAGCGATTCTCGCGATCATGTGCGGGATGTCGTTCATCATGTATCTCGATCGCGTCAATCTCTCGGCGGCCGCGGGCCTGATCCGCGATGATCTGCATCTGAGCAATACCAACGTGGGCCTCGTCTTCGCGGCGTTTGCCTACACGTATGCAATCTGTCAGGTGATCGGCGGCTGGGTCAGCGACCGCTTCGGCGCGAAGCTGACGCTGGTCGTCTGCGCGAGCATCTGGATCGTCGCCACCGTCGCCACGGGGCTGGCGGGCGGCGTCGTGTCGCTGTTCTGCGCGCGCATGTTGCTCGGCGTCGGCGAAGGCGCGGCCTTGCCCGCGCAGGCGCGTGCCCTGACCAACTGGTTTCCGTCCAGCAAGCGCGGCTTCGTGCAAGGTCTCACCCATTCTTTTTCGCGGCTCGGCAACGCCATTACGCCGCCGTTTGTCGCCTTGCTCGTCGCGTTCTCGTCGTGGCGCGCGTCGTTCTTCGTGGTCGGCGCATTGACGCTGGCATGGGTGCTGGTCTACGCATGGTATTTCACCGACAATCCGCGCAAGCATCGGCATATGACGGCGCAGGAAGAAGCGGAATTGCCGCCCGCGGGCAAGGTCGCCATCGAAAAAACGAGTGAGCCGACGCCGTGGCGGCGTCTCATCAAACGCATCGGGCCGACCATGCTCGTGTACTTCTGCTATGGCTGGACCGGCTGGCTCTTCTTCACGTGGCTGCCGACCTTCTTCATGCACGGGCGCGGGCTCGATCTGAAAAGCTCCGCGATGTTTTCGGCCGGCGTGTTTCTGTCCGGCGTGGTCGGCAATACGGCGGGCGGCGTGCTCAGCGATCGCGTGCTGAAGCGCACGCGCAACGTGGTCGCCGCGCGGCGCAACGTGATTATCGGCGCGTTCCTCGGCGCGCTGGTGTTCCTTGCGCCGGTGATGGTCGTGAAATCCTTGCCGGTCATGGCGGCGTGCATGAGCCTTTCGTTCTTCTTCCTCGAAATGACGATCGGACCGGTCTGGGCCGTGCCGATGGATATCACGCCCAAACACGTCGGCGTGGCGAGCGGGCTGGTGAATGCCGGCTCGGCGGTGGCGGGCATTTTCACGCCGATCGTGTTCGGTCTCGTGGTCGATCGCACGGGCAGTTGGACGCTGCCGTTCGCCGGTTCGCTCGGGCTGCTCGCCGTGGGGATCGTCGCGACGTTCTTCATGCGGCCGGATATTCCGCTCGACACGGCGAGCGCGCCGGCCGATACGAGTGGTGGCAATGATCTGAGATTCGCCGAGCGTCCGGGCCAGTGAGACGAGACGTGATTGCCGTAACGGCCGCGGCTGGAAGCCTCTACACTGTGGCTTCAATCCGCGAACCACTGAGGCAATGGCATGCAACTGACCGACTTCGATACGCTGACGTTCGATTGCTACGGCACCTTGATCGATTGGGAGACCGGCATTTTCGAGGGCTTGCGGCCGCTGCTCGAACGCGTCGCGCAGCCGCTGACGCGTGACCAGGTGCTCGAAGCTCACGCGCGACATGAGTCGTCGCAACAGCGGTACACGCCCGCGCGGCGTTATCGGGAACTGCTGCCGATCGTCTACAAGCGTCTCGCGGAAGAATGGCGGGTGCCGTTCACGCTCGCGGACTGCGTGGCCTATGGCGAGTCCATTCGCAACTGGCCGGCGTTCGGCGACTCGGCACAAGCGCTGCGGTATTTGAAAAAGCACTACAAGCTCGTCATCCTGTCGAACGTGGACAACGAAAGCTTTGCGTATAGCAACGCGAAATTGCAGGTGGAGTTCGACGCGATCATCACGGCCGAAGACGTCGGTTCATACAAGCCGTCGCCGCGTAATTTCGAGTACATGCTGGAGAAACTGGGCGACCGCGGAATCTCGAAAGAGACGATTCTTCACACGGCCGAGAGCCTGTTTCACGACCATAAACCGGCGAACGCATTCGGTCTCGCGTCGTGCTGGATTTATCGACGTCATGCGAAGCAGGGCTTCGGCGCGACGATGGACCCCGGTTCACAGCCGAGGATCGACTTCCGCTTCAACAGCATGGCCGATCTCGTGAAAGCGCATCAGGAAGCTTTGCAGCGAGGGTAGTGCTCGAATCAGAGGCTGCCGCCTCGGCGCATTGTTGCAGACGGTGCGATGGCGTGTCGGCGGCAGCGGAATTCAGCAAGCACGGCGGCGTATCAATCGAGCCCGCCCTGGCACAGATACTTGATCGACAGGTAATCGTCCAGGCCGTACTTCGAGCCTTCGCGGCCATAGCCCGATTCCTTCACGCCGCCGAACGGCGCCGCTTCGCTCGACACCGCGCCCTCGTTGATGCCGATCACGCCCGCTTCGAGCTGGCCGGCCACGCGGTGGATGCGCCGCACGTCCTGCGTATAGAAGTAGGCGGCGAGTCCGAACGGCGTGTCGTTGGCGAGGCGGATCGCTTCGGCTTCGTCGTCGAAGCGGAACAGCGGCGCCACCGGGCCAAAGGTTTCCTCGCAGCACACCAGCATGCCGTCGCGCGTGTCCGTGAGCACCGTCGGCGCATAGTAGTTCGGGCCGAGTTCGGTCAGGCGCTTGCCGCCCGTGAGTACTTTTGCCCCTTGTTTGACGGCGTCTTCCACGTGGCTCGCGATCTTGTCGATCGCGCGGGCGTTGATCATCGGACCGATTTGCGCTTGCGGGTCGGTGGCCGGCGCGACCTTCAGGGCGGCGACGCGTGTCGCGAGCAGGTCGGCGAAACGCGCATAGACGCCGGCTTGCACATACACGCGGTTCGGGCACACGCAGGTTTGGCCGCCGTTGCGGAACTTGGCCGCCATCAGGCCCGTGACGGCCGCGTCGAGATCGGCGTCGTCGAATACGATGAAGGGCGCGTTGCCGCCCAATTCGAGCGACAGCTTTTTCAGCGTGGCCGCGGATTCGCGCGCGAGATGCTTGCCGACCGGCGTCGAGCCGGTGAAGGTGATCTTGCGCACGCGCGCGTCGGCGAGCCAATCGGCGACCGCCGCGATGCCGTTCTCACGCGAAGCCGACAGCATGTTCAGCACGCCGTTGGGCAAGCCGGCTTCCTGCGCGAGCGCGGCCAACGCGAGCGCGGTGAGCGGCGTATCCTCGGCGGGCTTGGCGATCACGGTGCAACCGGCCGCGAGCGCGGGCGCGATCTTGCGCGCGATCATCGCCAGCGGGAAATTCCACGGCGTGATCGCCGCGACCACGCCGACCGGTTCCTTCACCGCGCTCATGCGCTTGCCGCGCTGCTGCTGCGGAATCAGGTCGCCGTAGATGCGCGTCGCCTCGTCGGCGAACCACGCGACGTAGGACGCACCGTATGCCACTTCGCCGCGGCTCTCCGCGAGCGGCTTGCCTTGTTCCGTCGACATGAGTTTCGCGAGGTCCTCGGTATTGGCGACGATCAGCGCGTGCCAGCGGCGCAAGATCTCGGCGCGCTCGCGCGGCAGCTTGTCGCGCCATGCGGGGAACGCGCGGGCGGCGGCGTCGGTGGCGGCGCGGGCATCCGCCGCGCTGCTGTTCGCGACTTCGGCGATCGTCTCGCCGGTGGCCGGGTTGGTGACGGCGAAGCGGGCGCCGTCGGCGGCGCCGGTCCATGTGCCGTCGATCAGGTTGAGCGGGCGGATCAGTTCGTTGCGCGTCAAGGCGAGAGACATGCGAGTGCTCCTTCAATGCGGCGGCGCGGCCGCTTATTTTGGGTCGGGTGATGGATCGATGCTACGCGTGCGGCGCAGTCAATGAAACCGCCTGGCCGGGGCTTTCACGGTGTGCGCGAGGTTTTTTTGGGGCTGGCGCAGCATTTTATGCTGCGGGGTGTTCCCGCTGCTGAAATGGCTGTTAGCTCGAAGTCGGGGCAGCGGGTTCCTTTCGCCTGATCGGGACGAAGCCGACCCTCAGGCCGAAGAGCTTCGCCACGCTATTGAGCGAGTCGACGGTCGGATTGCCGGTCCCGCGCTCGATGTCCTGGATCACCCGGCGGCTCACGCCCCGGTGCGCGGCGAATTCCGCCTGGGTGAGACCGGTCATCGCGCGCATCGCTTTAAGGGCCTCGGGAATGGTCATGTCGCCCGCGTCGATCCTTTCGTAGAAAGCGCGGCGCAGCGCGTTCTGCTCTTCACGGGTAGGTCGGTTCCGGCGCGGCATGGTCAGCTTGTGGTGGTTGAAGGGCTTTGAGTTGTCGAACCTGCGTATCGATGTGCTGCGTCAGGAACTCGATGATGTCGTGATCGACGCCCTGCGCTTGCATGATGCCGGGCAGGCGTTCGACCCGCGCGGCAAAGCGGCTCAATGCCTCGGCGAGCATGCGGCGCTCGCGAGCGGGTACAGGTAGCGCCGCGAGCACGTCGCCCCAGTCCGTCAACTCAACCCCGGTGTCCGGCCGATACCACCTCAATACGCGCGGTATCAAATCGGGATCGAGGTACATTGGCGCGAAGTCGAACAGGGGTGTGAGCCGGACTTTGCCTTCGGCCGACTGCACGGCCGTATTGCGCGCGTGATTGTCCGTGTTGCGCAGCGCCAGATTGAGTACGTCCCGTTTGATGAATTCGAGCGTTTCTGCTGCCGGATCAGTCACGACCTTGCGGATGGCAGCCACCACGTCGAAGAGACTTGGACGCAGATCGAAGCCGGACAGCCCCAGAATGGATGCCACGCTTTCCTGATGGAGGCGCGCAACTTTCCCGTCGCTCGCGCTTCGATCGAAGCGCGGGACCAGCAGCACGTCGCCGTGAAGGGTCGGCAAATCCGAGTGCGTGCGGATACCGAGCGCGGCAGCCACCCGCATGTAGGCAGCTTCGTTGCGCAGGACTTTTTCATCGGCCGCACTATTGCCGCGCGGCAGTTTCGCGATCAGGTGCTGCGTGGCTTCGGCGTCAGGCAAGACGGCGTCGCCATGCAGCAGGCCCGCGCGGTCCCGGGTGAGCAGATATTTCGGCGCCGCGCCCTGGACTCCGGTGGTGCCGGTGCCCAGCATGCCGTGCAGGAACATCTTTTCCTTGAACTCGTCGCTGCGCACGACGACTTCGTCGATCGTCAGGCCGCGCAGGCCACGCGCAGCCGGGTGCCGCGCCACGTGCGCCTCGAAGTAGTTGGCGGCCTCGGCGACGCGGATTCGGCCGATCGGATTGAACGCGCCCGCGCCAAGCAGCGGAAAATCAGCGTCGGGGCCGTCCGCGAGTTTTAGCTCGCCCAACAGAAAGCGACGCCCCGCCCCCTGCGGGACGAGGTCGTAGAGGAAGGCGGGCATGGTCCGGGCTGCGCGGATTTCCATATCCACGGGCTCAGCCAGGGATAGCGGGGTGTCCGCGCGCTCGATGGCGTACTCAACCAGGTAATTCCACTGGCAAAGGCCACCGTTGAACTCGATCTGTGCGCAGTCGACCCAGCGATTGTCCAGGAATATCTGCAGGGTGCAATTCATGAGGTCACTCCTAATGCCTCATAAATGTAGCACAATACGACCGGGAAGGGTTTATACGCCTCTTATAAGAGCTTTTTAGCAGAATCGGTTGCCGACAACTTACCAAGGCCGCCTCCCTTCCCACCGGCAGTGAAAACCCGCTTATTCCCTCCTCCGCACCCCCGTCGACGCGCGCACGACCAGTTCCGGCGGCGCGGCCAGCACCATCGACGGCTGCCGTTCCGGCGTCTCGATCAACCGGATCAAACTTTCGATCGCCAACTCCGCGATCGCCGCGGTTTGAATCGCGACCGTGGTCAGCGCGGGGTGCACCTGGTGCGCGAGTTGAATGTCGGTAATGCCGATCACAGACACGTCGTCCGGCACCGCGCGGCCCAGCGTGATCAACGCTTGCGCCGCGCCGATCGCGAGCAGATCGTTGGTCGCGAAGATGGCGGTCAAATGCGGCCGGTTCGTCATCAACCGCATGCAGGCGGCGTAGCCGGCGTCGATCGAATCGCGAATCTGCAGCACGGCGGCGGCGTCGGTTTCGATGCCGGCTTCGCGCATCACCGCGCGAAAGCCGTTGGAGCGCGCATCCTGCAAGCCGCCGCAACCATCGCCGATCAAAAGCCCGATCTCGCGATGCCCCAGTTCCAGCAGATGCCGCGCGGCAAGCTCGCCCGCGCGCGCGAAATCCACGGCGATGCAGGGCAGCGCGGGCGGTGTCTCCGGATGCTCCCACATGGCGAGCAGAATCGGCGCGCTATGCCTCGCCGACGCGCACAGATCGTTGATCTCGATGTCCGTGTTCATGACGAGCACGCCGTCCGCCAGCGTGCCCGCGATCTGGTTCAGATAGGCGCGGCCGATCTCGGCGTCGTCGTCGGTGTTGCAAACCATCAGGAAGCGGCCGGCTTTGCGCGCCGCGCGCTCGGCGGCCAGCACGAACTCGGGGTAGAAGGGGTTCGAGATGTTCGAGAGCATCAACGCGAGCGTCGACGAACGGCCCTCGGCCAGCGCGCGCGCGTTCAGATTGGGCCGGTAGCCGAGATCGGCGATCGCCTTCAGCACGCGTTCGGCGGTTTCCGGGCGGACCTTCTCGCGGTTGCGCAGCACGTTGGAAACGGTGGCGGCGGTGACGTGCGCGCGCTTCGCCACTTCGGACAGGGTGACCATGGTTTGTTGATCCCAGATTCAGGGAATGTGATTCAAATGTTGCAAGCGGCGGGCGAGGTTGATACTTTCTCGAAAACGCAGCAAGACACAAGGAGACGAGCCATCATGAATTCTTTCCCCGCCCTCGAATTTAAGCGATTAAACGCCTGCCGCACAAGGCCCGCCGATTTCTTTTTCCACGAAATTTAAGCGGTTAAATCCGCGCGGAGGCAGCATGGCGACAATCCGTCTCACGAATGTGCAGAAGTCATACGGCAACCATCCGCCGGTGATCCGGCGAGTGAACCTCGACATCGCGCAGCATGAATTCTGCGTTTTCCTGGGCCCCTCGGGCTGCGGCAAGTCGACCTTGCTGCGAATGATCGCCGGTCTCGAAGACTTGAGCGAAGGCGAACTGCACATCGGCGGGCGCCTGATGAACGACGTGCCCTCCGCAAAGCGCGGCGTGGCAATGGTGTTCCAGAGCTACGCGCTGTTTCCGCACATGACCGTGTTCGACAACATGGCGTTCGGCCTGAAGCTCGCGAAGCAACCGAAAGAGGTCATCGAGAGCAAGGTGCGCGAAGCCGCGCGCATTCTGCAACTCGAGGATTTTTTACAGCGCTACCCGAAAGCGCTCTCGGGCGGACAGCGGCAGCGTGTCGCGATCGGCCGGGCCATCGTGCGCGAACCCGGCGTGTTCCTCTTCGACGAACCGCTATCGAATCTCGACGCCGCGCTGCGCGGCCAGACGCGTGTCGAAATCGCGCGGCTGCATCAACGCTTCGCGAATGCGAGCGTGGTCTACGTGACTCACGATCAGGTCGAAGCCATGACGCTCGCCGACAGAATCGTGCTGCTGCACGCGGGCGCCGATGCCGAACGCTTCGGCAGCATCGCGCAAACGGGCGCGCCGCTGGAGCTGTATCACCATCCGAAGTCGCGCTTCGTGGCGGGGTTCATCGGCTCGCCGCGCATGAATTTCGTGGATGCCGTTGTCGACTCGATCGAGCCGGGCAGAGTGGCGGTCACGCTCGCTCAAGGCGGCGAGCGCCTGAGCGTACATGTCGACGGCCAACGCTTGCAGCGCGGCCAGGCGGTCACGCTCGGCGTGCGGCCGGAGCATCTGCGGCTCGATGGCGACGGGCAGTTCATTCAATGCGTGACGGTGCTGTCGGAACGGCTCGGCGAGCACAGCTACATTCACGCGGATCACGCGGCCGGCTCGCTCGTCGCCAAGGCGCCGGGCGATACGCCGATCGAATCCGGCGAGCGCATTCGCATTCATGTGCCGCCTTCCGCATGTCATCTGTTCGACGCGGACGGCGTGGCTTTGCGGCGCAGCACGTTCGAGCCCGAGCGCGTGGCCGCGTGAGTCACGACGTAACGCGTGCTCGAGCTTCACCCAACCGAATTCCGCCACAGAGCGGGTTACACCGTCTGCCAGCCATTCGCTGTCAGCCAACAAGGTAGTCAAGGAGACAAAAGATGATTGCTCTTCGCCTTCGCCGTCTTGCCCATGCGTCGATTGCAGCCGCGCTGGTTGCCGGCTCGCTGTGCCATGCCGTCGCCGACGCCGCCACGCTCACCGTCAACGTATCGGCGCGCGGCAACCAGCGTTCGACGTGGCAGGACGCGTTCGACAAGTTCAAAAAAGCCAATCCCGACGTCGACCTCAAGGTGACTTACATCACCGAGGAAGCGTACAAGGTGCAAATGGGCGGCTGGCTCGCCACCGATCCGCCCGACGTCGTGTCGTGGCACGACGGCGAGCGCATGGCGTATTACGCGCAACGCGGCCTGCTCGAAGATCTCTCGCCCGACTGGAGCAAGAACGGCTGGTCGCAGCAGTACGCATCGGTGAAGGAAGCGTCGACCTATAAGGGCAAGCAGTACGCGGCGCCGCTCGGCTACGACGCCTACGGCTTCTTCTATCGCAAGGATCTGTTCGAGAAGGCCGGCATCAGGAGCGAGCCGAAAACATGGGATGAATTTCTCGACGCCTGCAAGAAGCTGAAAGCCAGCGGCGTTGCGCCGATCGCCGTCGCCGCGCGCGATAGCTGGACACTGGCCGCATGGTTCGACTATCTCGACCTGCGCATCAACGGCAACGCTTTCCATCAGCAATTGATGGCCGGCGAAGTGCCGTACACCGATGCGCGCGTGAAGAAGGTCTACACCGCGTGGAAAACGCTGATCGACGATCACTACTACATCGACAACGCGCTTTCATACGACCTCGATTCGATCGCGCCGTTTCTCGTGAACGGCAAGGCCTCGATGATGCTGATGGGCACGTTCTTCTCGGCGAGCATTCCGGCGCCGCTCAAACCGCAAACCGGTTTCTTCCGCTTTCCCGTGATCGACGCGAACGTGCCGATGGCCGAGGACGGTCCGGTCAACGTGCTGCTGATTCCGGCGAAGGCAAGGAACAAGGCCGACGCCCGCAGGCTGCTGGCCTTCATGGAGCGGCCGGAGATCAACGCCGATCTCGCGAAGGGCTGGGGCACGCTGCCGTCGAACAGCCTGGCCGCCGAACCGGACGATCCGATTTCGAAGGTCGGTTTCCAGACGCTCGCGAACACCAGGGGCGGCATCGCGCAGTTCTACGATCGCGACATGCAGAAGGAAATGGCCGACGAAGGCATGAAAGCCATGCAGCAGTTCTACAGCGATCCGTCGCAACTCGACGCGCTGCTCGCGCGCCTCGAAACGACGCGCAAGCGCATCTACAAGAAGTAAGTCCCGGAGCGCCGGCGGCCTAGCCACGGCCGGCGCTCGCCTTCGATTTTCGACGAGGCCCGATCCATGTCTGATTCCGCAGCGAGCCGCCTGCCCGCGGCCCGGTACCGTCACGTCTCGACGACGCGCCGTCACCAGCACCGCGCCGCGTTTTTCTTCCTGCTGCCGGGTTGCGCGTTGTTTTGCCTGTGCGTGATTTACCCGATCGTGAGCAGCATCTCGCTCAGCTTCTATCACTGGGACGGCATGACGCCGAAGACGTTCGCGGGCTTCGATAACTACATCGAGCTGTTTCATGCGGGCACGTTCTATACGGCGCTCAGGAACAACCTGATCTGGCTCGCGCTGTTCCTGCTGGCGCCGCCGCTCGGTCTGCTGTTCGCGTTGTATCTGAACCAGCATGTGCGCGGCATGCGCGTGGTGAAGTCGCTGTTCTTCGCGCCGTTCGTGCTGTCGGGCGTGGTGGTCGGTCTCGTGTTCAGCTGGTTCTACGACCCCGGCTTCGGCTTGCTGCGCCTGATCGTCGGCCACGGCATTCCGGTGCTCGGCGATCCCAACACGGCGACGTTCGGCATCATCTTCGCCGCGCTATGGCCGCAGACGCCGTTCTGCATGGTGCTGTATCTCACCGGCCTCACGGGCATCAACCCCGAAGTGGTCGAGGCGGCGCGCATGGAGGGCGCGAAGGGCTTGCGTCTCCTGTGGCATGTGATTCTTCCGCAACTGCGGCCCGCCACGTTCATGGCCGTCGTGCTGACCGTGATCGGCGCGCTGCGCAGCTTCGACCTGATTGCCGTGATGAGCGGCGGCGGTCCGTTCGACAGCTCCACCGTGCTCGCCTATTACATGTACGACCAGGCCATCAAGTACTACCGCGAAGGCTATTCCGCGGCGATTGCCGTCGTGCTGTTCGCCATCATGCTCGTCTACATCGTGTTCCATCTGCGCCGCATGCTGCGCGAGGAACGTTGATTTCCAGGAGTCATGCGTCATGTATCCGCTTCCCGTCGAACGCTGGAAACCGCTCAATCGCACGCTGTACAAAGCGTCGCTGCCGATCGCGCTGCTCGTGTGGCTGCTGCCGATGCTGGCGGTGCTGGTCACGTCGATCCGTTCTTCCGATGAACTTTCTCGCGGCGATTACTGGGGCTGGCCCCAGCACTTCGCGCTGATCGAGAACTACGGCACCGCGCTCACGCAAACGCCGATGCTGCATTACTTCGCCAATAGCGTCCTGATCACCGTGCCGTCCGTGCTCGGCGCGATCGTGCTGGCGTCGATGGCGGGCTTCGCGCTGGCGACCTATCGGTTTCCCGGCAATACGGCGGTGTTGTTCGCGTTTGTCGCCGGCAATTTCGTGCCGATCCAGATCCTGATGATTCCCGTGCGCGACATGGCGCTGAAAGTCGGGCTCTTCAATACCGTATGGGCGCTGGTGATTTTCCACGTGTCGTTTCAAACCGGCTTTTGCACGCTGTTCCTGCGCAATTTCATCAAGCAGTTGCCGTTCGAAATGATCGAGGCCGCGCGCGTGGAAGGCGCGAGCGAATGGACCATCTACTGGCGCATCGTGTTGCCGCTGATCCGTCCCGCGCTCGCCGCGCTCGGCATTCTGGTGTTCACGTTCGTCTGGAACGACTACTTCTGGGCGCTGTGTCTCACGCAAGGCGACGAGGCCGCGCCGATCACCGTCGGCGTCGCGGCGCTCAAGGGGCAATGGACAACCGCATGGAATCTGGTGGCGGCGGGCTCCGTGCTGGCCGCGTTGCCTTCGGTGCTGATGTTCTTCGCGATGCAAAAGCATTTCGTCGCCGGCCTGACTTTTGGTGCAAGCAAGGGCTGAGCGCCCGTTCGAATTCATCTACCCACGAGACTCTCTCATGCAACTTGGCGTGTGTTACTACCCTGAACAATGGCCTCGATCGATGTGGGCCGACGACGCAAAGCGGATGGTCGAACTCGGCATCACGCACGTGCGGATCGCGGAATTCGCGTGGAGCCGGATGGAGCCGCGCGCCGGCGAATTCGTGTGGGAATGGCTCGATGAAGCCGTCGCCACGCTCGCCAATGCGGGACTGAAACTCGTGCTGGGCACGCCGACCGCGTCGCCGCCGAAGTGGCTGATGGATGCGCATCCAGACGTGTTGCCGGTGCGCGCCGACGGCACGCGCTGGAATTTCGGCTCGCGCCGCCACTACGACATTTCAAGCGAAATCTATCGCCGCGAGTGCCGGCGCATCGTCACGGCAATGGCCGAGCGCTATGGACGGCATCCGTCTATCGTCGCGTGGCAGACCGATAACGAACTCGGTTGCCACGATACCGTGCCGAGCTATTCCGACGCGGCACGGACGCGTTTTCAGGCGTGGCTGCGGCAGCGCTACGAGCGCATTGACGCGCTGAACGACGCGTGGGGCAATGTGTTCTGGAGCATGGAGTATCCGTCGTTCGACGCAATCGGCTTGCCGAATCTCACGCCCACCGACGCCAATCCGATTCATCTGCTCGACTTTCGCCGCTTCGTGTCGGACGAAGTGGCGAGCTTTCATCGCGAACAGATCGAGGTATTGCGCGAGCATGCGCCGGCCGCCGATCTGCTGCATAACTTCATGGGCTTTTTCACGACCTTCGATCACTACCGCTTTGCCGACGACAACGCGCTCGACGTGGCCGCGTGGGACAGCTATCCGATCGCGCGCACCGAATCGATCGCGTTGCCGGAAGAGCAGAAGGCGCGTTACGCGCGCACCGCGCATCCCGATGTTTCCGCGTTCGATCACGACCGCTATCGGGCGATTGGTCGCGGACGTTTCTGGGTGATGGAGCAGCAAGCGGGACCGGTGAATTGGGCGCCGTGGAATCCGGTGCCGGCCAAGGGCATGGTCCGCCTCTGGGCTTACGAGGCGTTCGCGCATGGCGCGGAGCTGGTGTCGTATTTCCGCTGGCGTCAGTGCCCGTATGCGCAGGAGCAGATGCATTCCGGGCTCAACCTGCCGAACAACGAACTGTCGCCGGGCGGTCTGGAAGTGCAACAGGCGGCGCGCGAGATTGCGCAGTCACCGGCATTGACGGGACTCGGCGCGCCCGCGCGCGCGTCCGTTGCCGTCGTGTTCGACTACGAGACGCAATGGATGTTCGAGATTCAGCGTCACGGCAAGAGCTTCGATTATCAGACGCTGGTGTTCGACTACTACGAGTCGCTGCGCGAACTCGGGCTCGACGTCGATATCGTTTCGAGCAAGGCCGATCTTTCGTCATACCGCCTCGTGGTCGTGCCGAGTATCGCGGTGATCGACGCTGCGCTCGTCGAGCAGATCGAGCGCGGCGGCGCGCAATGGGTTTTCGGTCCGCGAAGCGGCTCGAAAACCACCACCTTCGCGATTCCTTCAAGCCTGCCGCCTGGCGCATTGCAAAGCATCCTGCCGATGCAGGTGCTCGAAGTCGAAACGCTGCGTCCGACGCTTGCGCCCGCGATTTCCATCGGCGACGCGCAAGGCGTGGCGATGCATTGGCGCGAGCATGTTCGCGCCAATGGCGAGACCCGCATCGACGCGCAATTCGACGACGCGTGGCCCGCGATTCTTTCGCGCGGCAAGGTGCGTTACGTGGCGGCGTGGCTATCGCATGCGTTGCATCGCGCGGTCTTGCAGCAGGCGGCGAACGAGGCCGGCATCGAAACGCAACAGCTTGCCGACGGCTTGCGCATTCGCCGCCGCGGCGGTTTGACTTTCGCGTTCAATTTCGGCGCGCAGCAAGTGCAAGCGCCCGCGCCGGCCAACGCCACATTCGTGCTCGGCGATGCGCTGCTGAAAACCGGCGATGTCTGCGTGTGGCAGGACGCTTGAACCGCCATTCGGCCGGACGTGGATCAAGTCGAAACAAGGCATCGCAGGCGCTTCAACCCCGAACAGGCGGCCTTCCAAAAAGCCGCCATTCAACATGGAGGATGACAGATGAACCGAAGAGAAATGCTGGGATGGCTCGCTTCCGCCGCGGCCGCGGCCGGCGTCGGGGCGACGGTCGGCACGCCGGCTCTTGCTGCCGATTTGGCATTGGCCGGCCGCGGCAAGCGGTTTGCAATGGGCGCGGACGTTTCGACGCTGCTGGAACTGGAGGCGAACGGCGCGAAGTTCTACGAGCAGGGCGTGCCGCTCGACTGTCTGCTGCTCCTGAAGAAGCACGGCGTCGACTCGATCCGCATCAAGCTCTGGAACGATCCCGGCAATCCGGATTTTTTCCCCGCCGACCAAAGCCCGGCAGCCGGCTACAACAACGCCGAACATGTGCGCGTGCTGGCGCGGCGCGCCGCCGCGCTCGGCATGCGGGTGCTGATCGACTTCCACTACAGCGACTGGTGGGCCGATCCGGGCAAGCAGTATCCGCCGCATGCCTGGGCGGGCAAGGACATCGCGCAAACCTGCGCGCTGTTGTCGGAATACACGTCGAATGTTCTCAGGATGCTCGAGCGCGACGGGGTGCGTCCCGAGTGGGTTCAGGTCGGCAACGAAATCACCGGCGGCATGCTGTGGCCGCTCGGCAAGTACGATCAGTGGGACAACCTCGCGCAGTTGCTCAAGGCGGGGCACGACGCGGTCAAATCGGTCGACGAGCGCATCCAGGTGATGCTGCATATCGACAGCGGCGGCAACAACGCGACGAGCCGCTGGTGGTACGACAGCGCGATACAGCGCGGCGTCACGTTCGATGTAATCGGCCTGTCGTATTACCCGCAATGGCAGGGGTCGCTAAGCGATCTGCAAGACAATGCGAACGATCTGGCGACGCGCTACGGCAAGGACGTGATGGTCGTCGAGACCGCTTATCCGTGGACCACCAGCGACGGTGATTCGGAGCCGAACGCGATGACCAACACGGGGTCGACGGCTTTCCCGCAGACGCCTGCCGGCCAGGCGCAGTTTCTCGGCGCGGTGACGGATATCGTGAAGGCGATCCCTGACGGCCACGGCAAGGGCGTATTCTGGTGGGAACCCGAGTGGATACCGACGCCGAACGTGGGATGGAAAGTCGGCGCCGGCGATCAGTGGGACAACAATACGTTGTTCGATTTCAAGGGCAACGCGCTGAGTTCGCTGGACGCGTTCCGCAAGCGCTAGGAGCGGCGAAATCTTCGTGCGATAGCAGGCGCCAGCGTCCCGGCGCCTGCTTCCTTGTCCGCATCAATGCCCGAACGACTCCGCCTTCGGCGCATTCGCCGCGGCCGTCTGCGGCCGCACCGCCTGCTTGATCAGGAGCGCCACGCACGAAATCACGCCGGCCACCGCGATCGTCGCGAAGATACCGGCGAACGAGAAATGCCGGCGCGCCAGTTCGGCCACGAGGAACGAGCCCGCGATCCCGCCGAAGCGTCCGATGCCGAGCATCCACGCCACGCCCGTGCCGCGCCCTTCGGTCGGATAGAACGCGGCGGCGAGCGCCGGCATCGACGATTGCGCCGTATTCATCAGCACGCCCGCGACGAACACGATGAACACCAGCACGCCCACGTTGCCGACCGCCTGGCCGATGAAGTACACGCTGATCGCGGTGAGCGCATAGCAGGCCGCGATGATGCGGTTCGCGTTGAAGCGGTCCATCAGCATGCCGCACAACACCGCGCCCACGCCGCCGAGCGGGAACAGCGCGGAGATCAGCGTCGCGCGTTGCGGCGTGAGTCCGGCGTCCTTCAGCAGGATCGGCATCCAGTTGATCGACGCGTAAAAGATCACGAGGCCCATGAAGTAGGTGATCCACAGCATCACCGAGCCGATGATGTACGAGCGCGACAGCACCACGGCGAGACCCTTGCCGCCGGTTTGCGGCGCGGTCTCGGTCATCACGAAGGTGCCGGCTTGCGCCGCTTCGCTCGAAATGCGCGCGAGCGCCGCGCGAATCCGTTCGACCGGCTTGTTGTTGGCCACCATGTAGCGGACCGATTCCGGCATTTGCAACACCAGCACGATCAGCAGCAGAAGCGGCGCGACGCCGCCGAGCACCAGCACGCTGCGCCAGCCGAAGTGCGGAATCATCCACGCGGCGAGAAAACCGCCAAAGGCGGCGCCGAGCGGGAAGCCGCAAAACATCAGATTGATCAGGGTCGCGCGGCGGCGGTCCGGGCAGTACTCGCCCATCATCGTGACGGCGTTCGGCATGGCCGCGCCGAGACCGACGCCGGTGATGAAGCGCAGCACGGTCAGTTGCTCGATGCTGTTCGAGAACGCCGAGCCGAGGCAGGCCACGCCGAACAGCAGCACCGAGCCGAGCAGCATGGAGCGCCGCCCGAGCCGGTCCGACAGCGGCCCGGAGCCCAGCGCGCCGCACGCGAGACCGAATAGCGCCGCGCTCAGCACCGGCGCGAGCGCCGGTTTCGTGATGCCCCATTGGACGATCAGCGAAGGCGCGATGAAGCCGATCGCGGCCGTGTCGAAACCGTCCAGCAGGACGATGACGAAGCACATGCAAAAGATCAGCCACTGGAACGGCGAGAAGGGCTGTTCGTTGAGGAAGGTTTGAACGTTCACAGCGGTGCTGCGGTTCATGGTGGGTCTCCTGACTGCGAAAAGGCTCGTTCATGGCGAGCCTCTTCTTATTTTACGACCGCTGTCGATATTTGCTGGCTAGTTTGTTCGGATATAGAACCGTGATTCTTTATATGAACAAGTGCGACTGTAGTGAGTTTGACGAGAACGGGTCAACGCGGGATTACCCGACATCGTTTGCAAGAATGGATCAGGCAGCGCGAACCGCTGGGGATGCCGCGGCGCGCGTCGATGTGACGGCAGGCGCCGGGAGAGGACAGAATGCGAAGGGGGATTTCAAGCGCCGCGTCCACGGGTTGAAGACGGCGCGGCGCTTCATGCAAGCAAGCGGTTCAGAAGATCACATAAACCTTGCGGATGGTTTCCTCGACTTCCCACAGCCCTTCAGTGTTGGCTTCGAAAAAGAGCGTGTCGCCGCTCGCGAAATGGATCGTTTCTTCGTTGTCGGGCGTGAAGCGTCCGCGCCCCGCGAGAAAGTGCATCACTTCGGCCTGTTTGACCGAGCGCCGGTAGGTGCCCGCCGTGCATTCGAAAATGCCGGCGTCGACGGATTCGCTGCCCTTGATCACGCGCTGCACGCCCGACACCTGGGCCGGCGTCGTGCCGGGCAGGCCCGCGGTGCCCCAATCCTCGAGATTCCGCAGATTCACGCTCTGCTCGATGTGTTGAACCTTCATCTTCACGCTGCCTTTTGAATGTGCACGAGCCGGGTCATCGGCCGGTGTTGGCGATGGTTTGCTCGATCTTGCCCAGCCGCACGACGGTCACGCCCGGACGCAGTTGCCGCAGCGAGGGCATGACGAGCATGCAGTTGTCGTAGGGCGTGGCGACCGCTTCGCCGTTCGACCAGCCGATCACCGCGCCGGCTTTGTCGAATATCTCCAGGCCGGTGTACGGCGCCGCGAAGCGAAAGTCCATGCTGCTCGCCACCACCGGCTGCGTCACGCGAACGATGTGCTGGACGGGCGGCAAGGGCGCGAGCCAATCGGCCGGCAAATCCGTTGCATCGACCACGCCCGCCAGCAACAGGAAGCGGGCGGTGGTGTCGCGCGCCACGGCGACCGCGCTTTGTTCCCAGTGTTGTCCGCATTCGATCAGCAACGCGTTCTTCGGACTGTCCGCCATGCCGAAGCCTGCGTAGTCGCGCATGCGGCGGCCTTCGGGATGCCCTTCGTCGCAGATCACGGTGGCGGGCGTGCCGAGTTGCACCGCGAGGTCGATGCCTTTTTGCAGCGGTCCCGCCACGATCAGCGGCTTGCTCTTTTCATGCATCGAATGCAGATCGAGCAGCGCGTCGACCGTATCGATCACCGGCCGCATCTCTCGCGCGCGCGCCAGTTCGCTGGACGTGCGCGATGTGTCGTCGAGCACGGCGGCGGTCCACACGCGGTTGAAATCCTGATCGACGAAACGTGCCGCGTCGGGCTTCGCGGGATCGAAGCGCCGGTACGCGGCGACGTTCGCGAACGCCAGCGTGAGGCGCCCGCGCCGCGGCCGCAACGCGCGGCGCAGCAAGTCGTCCACGACGATCGCGCCGCACACCTCGTTGCCGTGCGTGAGCGCGTTGATCATCACGTGCGGTCCCGGCACGCCCGAGTCGAACGTGTGCACATAGGCAATGCCGGACGGCGACTGTTCATGCTTCGAAATATCGGGGAATTCGACCTCGATGGGATAGGCTTCCATGCTCATGCGCGTGTCCTGGCGTAGATGTAAGTGATCGAAACTCTCAAGCAAGCCTTGCCGCGATCGCCTCGCCCACTTCGGTGGTGTTCGCCTTGCCGCCCAGGTCGCCGGTATGCGGGCCTTCGACCAGCGTCGCCTCGATCGCCGCGAGAATCGCGTCGTGCGCCTCGCGTTCCTTGCCCGCGTGATTGCCGAGGAAGTCGAGCATCATCGCCGCCGACCAGATCATCGCGATCGGATTGGCGATGTTCTTGCCGGCGATGTCGGGCGCCGAGCCGTGCACCGGCTCGAACAGCGAGGGAAACTTGCGGTCGGGGTTCAGGTTGCCCGACGGTGCGAGGCCGATCGTGCCGGTGCAGGCGGGGCCGAGATCGGAGAGGATGTCGCCGAACAGATTGGTGGCGACCACCACGTCGAAGCGGTCCGGGTTCAGCACGAAGCGCGCGCACAAGATGTCGATGTGCTGCTTGTCCCACGTCACGTCGGGATACTGCGCCGCGATGCCGGCCGCGCATTTGTCCCACCACGGCATGCTGATCGCGATGCCGTTGCTCTTGGTGGCCACCGTGATCTTCTTGCGCTCGCGCCGCTGCGCGAGGTCGAACGCGAACTTCAGCACGCGCTCGCTGCCGTGGCGCGTGAAGACGGATTCCTGCAACACGAATTCGCGCTCGGTGCCTTCGAACATCACGCCGCCCACCGACGAATATTCGCCCTCGGTGTTTTCACGCACGATCCAGAAATCGATGTCGCCGGCCTTGCGGCCCGCGAGCGGCGAAGGCACGCCGGCAAAGAGCCGCGCCGGGCGCAGGTTGATGTATTGATCGAACTCGCGGCGGAATTTCAGCAGCGAGCCCCACAGGGAGATGTGGTCGGGCACCGTGTCGGGCCAACCCACCGCGCCGAACAGAATCGCGTCGGCCGATTGCAGTTGCGCTTTCCAGTCGTCCGGCATCATCTTGCCGTGCTTCGCGTAGTAGTCGCAGCTCGCCCATTCGATGTGCTGATACTCCAGCTCGATGCCGAAGCGCGCCTTCACCGCCTCCAGCACGCGAATGGCTTCCGGCATGACTTCGACGCCGATGCCGTCGCCGGGAATGACCGCGATCCGATAGGTGTTCGACATGTTCTGCTCCTCCGTTGGGTTTTCGATTCCGGCTATTTTATTCCTGCTGTTTGAGCCTAAAATGATCGCTTTAGTTAAGCCACTGTGCACGATTCGTGTACAACGCATTTGCCTCGTCACAGGCGTAATCTCGTACCTCTCAACCACCTATGAATGCCATCCCGTCACCCGATCTCGGCGATTTGCGCGTGTTCTGCGAAGTGGCGCGCAAGTCCAGTTTCAGCGCGGCGGCGGAGGCCTTGTCGGTATCCGCGGCCTACGTGAGCAAGCGGATCAACGTGCTGGAGACTACGCTCGGCACGCGTTTATTGCACCGCTCGACGCGCCGCGTCGCGATTACCGAAGCCGGCGAGCGCGTCTATACGTGGGCTGAAAAGATTCTCGACGACGTCGAGCAACTGGTGGAAGACGTCTCCACCACGCGCCGCATTCCGGGCGGCAAGCTGCGCATTTCCAGCAGCTTCGGCTTTGGCCGCCGCTTCGTCGCGCCCGCGCTGGCAACTTTCTCCGAGCGCTATCCGCAACTGAGCGTGCGGCTCGATCTGTTCGACCGGCTCGTCGACGTGGCCGGCGAGGGCTTCGACCTCGACATTCGCATCGGCGACGAAATCGCGCCGCATCTGATCGCGCGGCGGCTCGCGTCGAATCATCGCGTGCTGTGCGCGTCGCCCGGCTATCTCGCGCGGCACGGCATGCCGCGGCAACTCGCCGATCTGTCCTCGCATGCGTGTCTCGCGATCAAGGAGCGCGACCATCCATTCGGTCTCTGGCGTTTGACGGTGCGCGGCGAAACGGCGTCGATCAAGGTGACGGGACCGTTGTCGACCAATCACGGCGAAGTGGCGGTGCAATGGGCGCTGGCCGGACGCGGCATCGTGCTGCGTTCCATGTGGGACGTGCGGCCGCTGCTGGAGAGCGGCCAGTTGCAGCAGCTGCTGCCCGAGGTTACGCAACCGGCGAACCTGTGGGCGGTGTATCCGGCGCGGCTCGCGCAGTCGGCGAAGGTGCGGGTGTGCGTGGACTTTCTGAGCGAGGAGTTCGCGCAATGGAGTCCCCCCGAAACCGCCGGCTAGTGATGATTCTGCGAGAACAAGGTTTCGAGCGGATAGTGGCTCTTCACGAACGGCGACTTGATGATCACGTAGCTGAAGTACTTCTCGATGCCGATATTGCGTTCGAGCAAGCCCTCCACAATGCTTTGATAGTGGCTCACGCTGCGCGTGACGAACTTCAGCAAATAGTCATAGCCGCCGCTCGCCAGATGGCACTCCACGATTTCATCCACGTCGCGAATCGCATTGACGAACTTGATGAAGTCTTCACGCCGATGGTCGGCGAGCGTGACCTCGGTGAAGACGATCTGCACGTCGCCGAGCTTTTCCAACTGAATCTGCGCACCGTAGCCGATGATGTAGCCGGCTTTCTCCAGACGCTTGACCCGGATCAGGCAAGGGCTGGGCGAAAGGCCGACCGCGTCGGCAAGCTCGACGTTGGTTATGCGGCCTTTCTTCTGCAACTGTGAAAGTATGCGCAGATCAATCCGGTCCAGCTTGCAGTCGCTGCTCATCGTAACGTTGTCGCTCTGGCGATCGGGTAAGGGAGTAAGGGGCTCGGGGTGCCCTCTACTCTAGCATGCAGTGGCATGAATTTTGACCTTCAGCGCGGCCCGGACATCGGCCTGCGCGAGAACGTCGTCGAGTGTCTTTTCGAGCCGCTCGAACATCAGGTCGAAGTCCGCTTCGGTGTACGAGAGCGCCGGTGCAAAGCCGAGAATGTTGTCGCCGAATGCGCGGAAAATCAGGCGGTTTTCATACGCGGCGGCGGCGATCCGTTCCGACAGTTTCAACGCCGGGTCGAAGCCCGCCTTGGTGTCCTTGTCCGCGACGAGTTCGAGCGCGCCGAGCAGGCCGCGATGGCGCGAATCGCCCACCAGCGGATGCGCGAGCAGCGCATCGAGCCCTCGCGCGAAACGCGGCCCGCGCGCCACGCCGTTCGCGAGCAAGCCGCCCTCGTGATAGAGGCGCAGCACTTCGAGGCCGATCGCCGCGCTGACCGGGTGCGCGGAATACGTGTGGCCGTGGCCGACGACCGCTTCGGCGTCGCCGTTCGCAATGCCTTGATAGATTTCATCCGACATGAGCACCGCGCCCATCGGCGCATAGCCCGCGGTCAAACCTTTCGCCACCGTCATCAGATCCGGTTCGACGTTTTCACCCTGGCAGGCGAAGAGCGGACCGGTGCGGCCGAAGCCGGTGATCACTTCATCCGCGACGAACAGGATGCCGAGCTTGCGGCAGCTTTCACGCATGGCTTTCAGCCAGCCGACCGGCGGCACGACCACGCCGCCCGAGCCCTGAATCGGCTCGCAGAAAAACGCGGCGACGTGGTCCGCGCCGAGTTCGGCCACCTTCGCTTCGAGCGCGGCCACCGAGGCGGCGATCAGCGCGGCGTCGTCGGCGAAATCGTTGCGGTACGCGTAGGGCGACGGCAGATGATGCTGGTTCGGCAGCGGCAGATCGAAGTTGCGATGGAACGCGGGCAATGCGGTGAGCCCCGCGCCCATTGTCGACGAGCCGTGGTAGCCGCGCTGCAACGCGATGATGTGCTTCTTCGTGGGACGGCCGGTCGCATTGAAGTAATGCGTGATGAAGCGGATGGCCGAATCCACCGCGTCGGACCCGCCGAGCGTGAAGTACACATGCTGCAACGAGGCAGGGGACACCTCGACCAGTTTCCGCGCCAGTTCGATCGCGGGTTCCGAGCCGAAATGAAAATAGCCGGTGGCGTAGGGCAGTTTCTTCATCTGCTCGGTGGCGGCGTCGACAATGCTCTGCTGGCCGTAGCCCACGTTCACGCACCACAGGCCCGAGAATGCGTCGAGCAACTCGTTGCCGGCCGCGTCGCGTAGAAACGCGCCGCTGGCCGATTCGAGAATCGTGACGCCGCGCGCTTCGTGCGCGCGGTAGTTGATGACGGGGTGAATCAGGTGTTTGCGGTCGGCTTCAATGAGCGCTTGAATCGGCATGATGGTTTCTCGTCGCGGGAAGGGGCTGTTGACCGTTCCATACTACTGATCCGCGACTATCGCCCGCTTGGCTAAACAATTGCCTGAAAAGCGCGCGCGCCGCGTTTTGATGCGCGGCCTTAGCATTTTCTGCTGCGGACGCTGAAAAGCGGCGGCGCGAGGGGTTGCAGCGGGTTCGATACAGCGTGCCGGGTTCAGTAGCCGCGCGTGCGGTCGACCAGGCCGAGCATCGGCAAGCCTTCGCGATGACGGCGCAGATTGTCGAGCACCACGTCGACGGCGGTTTCCGGCCGCGTCGAGCTGGCGATATGCGGCGTGATCCGCACGCGCGGATGCGTCCACAACGGATGCCCCGCGGGCAAGGGCTCGGGATCGGTCACGTCGAGAATCGCGTTGCCGAGTTGGCCGCTTTCCAGCGCGGCGAGCAGGTCCGGCTGATTCAGATGCGGACCGCGCCCCGTCTGAATCAACGACGCGCCGCGCGGCAGCTTCGCGAACAGGTTGGCGTCGAGCAGCCCGCGCGTGGCCGGCGTGAGCGGCAACAGGCAGATCAGAATGTCGGTGCGCGCGAGAAACGCATCGAGCGCGCCTTCGCCCGCATGACAGTCGACGCCCTCGATCTCGCGCGGCGAACGGCTCCAACCCGCGCATGCAAAACCGAACAGACGCAGCCGTTCCAGCACCGCGGTGCCCAGCACGCCGAGTCCGAGCACGCCGATCCGGCGTTGGCTGGCGGGCCCTGGCGGCAGTTCGCGCCATACCTGTTGCTGCTGCTGCAACGCGTAGTCGAACAGATTGCGATGAATCGTCAGCACGGCCTGCGTGACGTATTCGACCATGCCTTCCACGATGCCCGGCTCGATCATCCGCACCACCGGCACATGCGCGGGCACGCGCGACAGATCGAACTGGTCGATGCCCGCGCCCACCGAGAACACGACTTCGAGGTTGGGAAAGGTGCGCGTGGGATCGTCAGGCGGCTGCCAGGCGGCGAGGTAGCGGATCGCGGCGGGATCGCCGACTTCGGGCCAGACGTGAAACGGCAAGTCCGGCGCTTTTTGCGCAAAGAGTTTCGCCCATTGCGCGCCGCGCGCCGGATCGGCTTTATAGAGGAAGGCCATGCGTCAGAAAATCGCCTGATTGATGATGCCGTATTGCAGATAGCGCGTGTCCTTGCCGGCCGCCGTGCTTGCGCCGCCGTTCGCGAGTTCGGCCGGCGTCGCATTGCGAACCATCCGCACGACGGTATCCACGCGCGGCAGCCCCAACTGTTCCAGCCAGTCGGTGAGCCCGCTCTCGCCGGGCGTATCGACGCGCACGAACACGCCTTCGTTGAGCGCCAGCCAATGACTGATGAGCGCCTTCGCGCGGCTCGAATCCTCCGACGCGGGCGCGACCACCGGTCCGATCGCGAAGCCCCGGCCGAAGCGGCGGAACAGCGCGAAGCCGATCAGTTCGCCGTCGCGGTCGAGCGCGATGCCGTCGGCGGCGCTCAGCAGCGCGGGCAAGACTTCGCCGCGATCCATGCCGCTCGCCTGCGAAGCCAGCTCGATCAGCCGCGCCGTATCGCTCGATCCGAGCGGACGCAAACGCTCGCCCGCCGGCAGCGACACCAGCGGCGGCTGGAACGCCGCGCCCTGATGCTGATCGAGCGTGCCGATCGCGCGAAAGCCGAGCTTTTCATAGAGCGGCTGGCCGGCGGGCGTCGCGTGCAGGAACGTGACGCGCCCGCCGAGTTCCTCCAGCGCCAGTTCCATCAACTTTCTGCCAATGCCGCGCCCCTGGTGCGCGGGCGACACGATCACCATGCCGAGCGAGGCGCGCTCGGCGCCGTACTTCCAGCACAGCGCGGTGCCGATCACGCCGCTGGCGTCTTCCGCGACGAAGCCCACGCCCAGTTGCTCCACGAATCGCCAGTCGTCCGCGCGATGCGGCCATTTGAGTTCGACCGTGAGCGCGTGCGCGGCGGCGATGTCGTCCTGGGTGAAGCCTCTGTAGCTAATCGAATCGTTGATCGAAGCGGACACGCGGTACTCCCTGTCGTTCGGAGCGGGTGCAAGGCACCGGCTCCTGTCCATGCAAGATAGTTGACTGAAGACTTACGCCGTCACTGTGTCATTCAGTGTGCGGCGTGACTAGGACGATCTTTTTATCCGGGCCGCCTGTCAAGGCCGTGGAGAAAATCGATGCAAAACGCCCAGTCTGGGCATGCATTACAAGCATGTTGTGCTGCACGGCGATTTTTGTCGGCGACATATGCCGGGGCCGTGGCTCTACGATTTTGTCATCGCGGCGCAGTCGTGACGACGCGCCGCATGGGACCACCAGGCAGCCACACAGGACACTCTTCTCATGGACAGCTTCAACCCAGACGACGTCGCGGTTCGCAGCGGGCATTTCATCGGCGGCGAATTCGTGGACGTAGGCGAGCGCCGCATCGAGGTGGCGCGTCCCTCGGACGGCGTGGTCTACGCCTCGGTGCCGCTCGCCGACGCGGAGATGGTGGACCGCGCGGTCGAGAACGCGTGGCAGGCGTTCAGAACGAGCGGCTGGGCGCGCATGGCGCCGCGTGAACGCGCCAGGATCCTGCGCCGTTTCGCCGACCTGGTCGATGCGGATGCGCCCACGCTCGGCCGCCTCGAAGCGCTCGGCTCGACGCGTCCGATCGCGCAGGCCATCGGCTGGGACGTGCCGTTCACCGCCGAGGGCATCCGCTTCTACGCCGAGTTCGCCGACAAGCTCGGCGGCGACGTGGCCGCCACCGATCACGATCATCTCGGCATGACGATCGCCGAGCCGTATGGCGTGATCGGAGCGATCGCGCCGTGGAATTTCCCGCTGGTGATGGCGTCGTGGAAGATCGCGCCCGCGCTCGCGGCGGGCAACGCGGTGGTGCTCAAGCCCTCGGAGATGACGCCGTTCTCGGTGTTGCGCCTTGCCGAACTCGCCGTGCAGGCGGGCGTGCCCGCGGGCATTTTCAACGTGATTCAAGGCGACGGACGCGTGACCGGCGACGAGCTGGTGCGTCATCCGAGGATCAGCAAGGTGACCTTCACCGGCTCCACGCGCACGGGCGCGTCGATCATGGCGGCCTGCGCGAATAGCGGCACCAAGCCGGTCACGCTCGAACTCGGCGGCAAGAGCCCGCAAATCGTCTTCGCGGACGCGCCGCGTCTGGACGACGTCGCGCGGCGCATTGCCGGCGCGATCACCGGCAATGCCGGCCAGGTGTGCGTCGCGGGCTCGCGTCTGCTGGTCGAGCGCTCGCTGGCGGAACCGCTCGCCGAGCGCATCGGCAGGATCTTCGCCGAGTCGAAAGCGGGCGCGACGTGGGCCGCGGGCACCACGCTCTCGCCGATCATCTCGGCGCCGCAGGCGGCGCGCATCGAGGCAATCGTCGGGCGCACGCTCGAAGCGGGCGCGACCTTGCGCTATGGCGGCGTGCGGGCCGACGGCGGCGCGCACGGCGCTTTCTATACGCCTACGTTGCTGACGGACGTCACGGCTCGATCGGAGGCGGTGCGCGAGGAAGTCTTCGGCCCGGTGCTGACGCTGCAAACCTTCGACACCGAGGAGGAAGCGCTCGCGCTCGCCCAGCATCCCGACTACGGGCTCGCGGCCGGCGTGCATACCGCCGACCTGGGCCGGGCGCTGCGCTTCGTGCGCGGTCTCGAAGCGGGCACGGTGTGGGTCAACCGCTACGGCCGCACGTCCGACTTCATGATCCCCACGGGCGGCTATAAGCGTTCCGGCATCGGCAAGGACCTCGGCCGCCAGGCCTACGAGGCGAACCTGCGCTTCAAGAGCGTGCTGATCGATTTGCGGGTTTGACGGCGAACGCCGGGGCGTCTCGTCTTGCATCGCGTCGCCTTTCGCGGCGCTGCATAACGGCGGTAAACCGGGCGATGAAACCGGTGGTAAACCCGATGCGAAATCCGCTGCAAGCCAACAGCCACGGGGCTTGCAGGAGAGCACGGCACACTGTGCTGCGCGACGGCCCCAAAACGCATGGTTTGTGTCACCGGCAGCGCGCGAATCAGGAACATCTATGTTTTTGCGCTGATTAAATCTTTTACAGGACTGAGCAGGATGGTTGCTGTTCCAGCCATCGGGCTCGCTGCAAGTTCACCCCAACGAAAGGACTGCACCATGATCGATTTCGAACCGAAGTACATCACCTTCGATTGCTACGGCACGCTCACCAGATTCCGCATGGCCGAGATGACGCGCGAAATGTACGGCCACCTGCTGAACGCCGAGGACCTGGAGAAGCTCGTCGCGTTCTACTCGGGCTATCGCCGCGACGAAGTGCTCGGCGCATGGAAGCCGTACCGCGACGTGGTCGTGAACGCGCTGCGCCGCGCGTGCAAGCGCCTGAACGTCGAGTTCGACGAAGCGGGTGCGGAGAAGATCTATACCGCGGTGCCGACCTGGGGTCCGCACCCGGACGTGCCGGAAGGCCTCGCGCGTCTCGCGAAGAAGTACAAGCTGGTGATTCTGTCGAACGCGTCGAACAACCAGATTCAGAGCAACGTCGACAAGCTCGGCGCGCCGTTTCATGCGGTGTTCACGGCGGAGCAGGCGCAGTCGTACAAGCCGCGCATGCAAGGCTTCGAGTACATGTTCGATCAACTGAACTGCAATCCCGAAGACGTGCTGCACGTTTCGTCGAGCCTGCGCTACGACCTGATGACCGCGCACGACCTGGGCATCAAGCACAAGGCGTTCGTCAACCGCGGCCATGAACCGTCGACCCCGTACTACCAGTACTACGAGGTCAAGGACATTCCGCACCTGGCCTCGGAACTCGGTCTGTAAGCGGCTCATTGCGCAATTCAAGGACAGTCTGGATGAAGCTCGATTCCTATTGGCTCGACACCGCGCCGCCGCTCCTCTCGGCGTGTGAAGGCCCGGTCGACGGCGGCGCCGACGTGGTGGTGATCGGCGCCGGCTTCACCGGACTCTCGGCGGCGCAGGCGTTGGGCAAACGCGGCGCGTCGGTGACGGTGCTCGACGCCGGGCGCATCGGCGGCGGCGCATCCGGGCGCAACGGCGGCCAGGTCAATACCGGCGTCGCGCAGGATTTCGTCGCACTGGCCGCGCAACTCGGCATGGAGCGGGCGCGCGCCTGCTACCGCGCATTCGCCGATGCGGTCGATACCGTCGAGCGCCTGATTCGCGAGGAGAACATCGACTGCGATTACCTCGCCACCGGCAAGCTGAAGCTGGCGTCCAAACCGCATCACGTTGCGCATCTGGAGAAAACGGCGGCGCTGATCCGGCGCGAAGTCGATACGAATATCGAACTGCTCGACCGTGAACGGATTCGCGATGAAGTGCAGTCGGAGAGCTTTTACGGCGGCCTGCTGCAACGCCACGGCGGCCAGATGCACATGGGCAAGTTCACGGTCGGTCTCGCGGATGCGGCCGTGCGCCGCGGCGCGAAGCTGTACGAACACGCGGCCGTCTCCGCAATCGTGAAAGACGGCGCGGGCTACAGGATCACCACGGCGCGCGGCGAAGTGCGCGCGAGACAGGTGCTGATCGCGACCGGCCCGTCGCGGCGTGGTCCGTTCGGCTGGTATCGGCGGCGTCTCGCGCCGGTCGGCTCGTTCATCGTCGTGACGGAGCCGCTTGCGCCGGAACTGCTGGCGCGCGTGTTGCCCAAGCGGCGCGCGTATACCACCACGCGCCTGATGCACAACTACTTCCGCGTGACGCCCGACGCGCGCTTGCTGTTCGGCGGCCGCGCGCGCTTCACGGCCTCGGAGCGTCCGTCCGATGCGAAGAGCGGGCGCATTCTGCAAGAAGGTCTCGCCGCGATGTTCCCGGCGCTTGCGAATGCCCGCATCGACTATTGCTGGGGCGGTCTGGTGGACATGAGCGCCGACCGTCTGCCGCACGCGGGGCAACACGACGGCATTTATTTTTCGATGGGTTATAGCGGCCACGGCACGCAAATGTCGACGCACATGGGCCAGGTGATGGCCGACGTGATGGACGGGCGCGAAGCGCGCAATCCGTGGCGCGAGTCGGAGTGGCCCGCGATTCCGGGCCACACCGGCAAGCCCTGGTTCCTGCCGCTCGTGGGGACGTATTACCGTATCAAGGACATCTTTTATTGAGTTCCCGTAGTTCCATTTGCCAATTAAAACCACGCAGCCATCCCTGCAATCCTCGCGGAGAAGTTCGATGAATAAGGAAAACTCGCAATACGGCGCTTTTGAACTCGACAACGGGTTGGAGCGATTGACAGCCAAGGGCGCCTCGCGGCGCGACGTGCTGCGTGCGATGGCCGCGGCCGGCATGATGTCGGTGACGGGCGCGGGCCTCCTCACCGCGAGCGGCGCGGCCTTTGCGCAAGCCAAGCCGAAGCAGGGCGGCAAGATTCGCGTGGCGACGCAGTCGGCGTCCGCAGCCGACACGCTCGACCCCGCGAAGGGCGCGCTCGGCACCGACTACGTGCGTTGCAACATGTTCTACAACGGCCTGACCGAACTCGATTCGCACCTCGGCGCGAAGATGGCGCTCGCCACTTCGCTGGAGACGAAGGACGCCATCGTGTGGGTCGCGAAGCTGCGCCCCGGCGTGCAGTTCCACGACGGCAAGTCGCTCGCGCCCGCGGACGTGGTCTACTCGATCATGCGTCACAAAGATCCGGCCACGGCGTCGAAAGCGAAGACGCTCGCCGACCAGATCAAGGAAGTGAAGGCCACCGGCCCGAACGAAGTGACGATCACGCTGGAAGGCCCGAACGCCGATCTGCCGGTGATTCTCGCCACCTCGCATTTCCTGATCATCAAGGACGGCACCAAGGAATTCAAAACGGCGGTCGGCACCGGCCCGTTCAAGGTCAAGGAATTCTCGCCGGGCGTGCGCACGGTCGGCGTGAAGAACGACAAGTACTGGAAGCCGGGCATGCCGCATCTGGACGAAGTGGAGCTGATCGGCATCGGCGACGAATCGGCGCGCGTGAACGCGCTGCTGTCCGGCGACGTGCAACTGATCAACGCGGTGAGCCCGCGCTCCACTACGCAGATCAAGAACGCGGGCGGCTTCTCCGTGCTGGAAACCAAGACCGGCCAGTACACCGACCTGATCGTTCGCGACGAAGGCGGCATTACCGGCAACGACGATTTCCGGCGAGGCATGATGTACCTGATGGACCGCGAGCAGATTCGCCGCGCGATCTTCCAGGGCTATGGCGCGATCGGCAACGATCAGCCGATCGATCCGACCAACAAGTATTACCTGGCCGGTCTGCCGCAGCGCACCGTCGATCTGGACAAGGCGAAGTTCCACTTCCAGAAGGCGAAGGTCGGCAGCGCGCCGATCCAGATTTTCGCGTCGCCGGCAGCCGAAGGCTCGGTGGAAATGGCGATGCTGCTTCAGCAGGTCGCGCCGCAAGCGGGGCTCAACCTGCAAGTGTCGCGCGTGCCGGCGGACGGCTTCTGGTCGAACCACTGGATGAAGCATCCGCTCGTGTACGGTTCGGTGAATGCGCGGCCGAGCGCCGACGTGCTGTTCACGCAGTTCTTCAAGTCCGACGCGCCGTGGAACGAGGCGAACTGGAAGAGCCCGAAGTTCGACCAGATGCTGGTCGCGGCGCGCGGCGAGCCGGACGACGACAAGCGCAAGAAGATCTACGGCGACATGCAGGTGCTGGTGCATGAAACGGGCGGCATCGGCATTCCGCTGTTCCAGAGTTCGCTCGATGCTTATACGACGAAGCTCAAGGGCCTCGGCTCGATTCCGCTGGCCGGTTTGATGGGCTTCATGTTCGCGGAAAACGTCTGGCTCGACGCCTGAGCGCTTTCGTATTTTCGTATCGCTGCAAGTTCGGCCCGCCGGTCTGACGAACCGGAAAGCCAGGGTCGGTCATACGCACGCCGCGCGTTCTGGTTTTCGCGGCGTGCGGCTTCAACCTAAAGGCGACTCTCGATGAAAGCACACGCGCAACGACTCATCGCCGCGCGCCTCGGCCTCGCGCTGCTGACGCTGCTGCTGGTTTCGGCGGTGGTGTTCGCCATCACCGGCCTGCTTCCCGGCGATGCCGCGCAGCAGGCGCTCGGCCAGGCGGCCACCCCCGAAGCCGTCGCGGCATTGCGGCATCAATTCGGCCTCGACCAGCCGGCGCTGCAACGCTACGTCGAATGGCTCATGCACATTGTCACCGGCAACTTTGGCACTTCGATGTCAAACAATCTGCCGGTCAGCGAATTGATCGCCACGCGCCTGCCGAACTCGCTGGTGCTGGCCGGTCTCACGTCGCTCGTCTCGGTGCCGATCGCGTTGCTGATCGGCATTTCGTCGGCGATGTTCCGCGGCTCGCTGCTCGACCGCACGCTCAACGTGCTCACGCTTTCCACCGTGGCGGTGCCGGAATTCCTGGTCGCCACCATCGCGGTGCTGATCTTCGCCGTCAAGCTGCGCTGGCTGCCCGCGCTGTCGTATCTGTCGGAAGTGCATTCGTTCGGCGCGCTGCTGCGCATCTACGCGATGCCCGTGATGACGCTGTGCTGCGTGATCGTCGCGCAGATGGCGCGCATGACGCGCGCCGCGGTGCTCGATCAACTCAATTCCTCGTATGTCGAGATGGCGATACTCAAGGGCGCCTCGCCCGTGCGCGTGGTGTGGCGGCACGTGTTGCCGAACACCATCGGCCCGATTGCCAACGCGGTGGCGCTGAGCCTGTCGTATCTGTTCGGCGGCGTGGTGATCGTCGAGTCGATCTTCAACTATCCCGGTCTCGCGAGCCTGATGGTGGATGCCGTGACGAACCGCGACATGCCGCTCGTGCAAGGCTGCGTAATGGTGTTCTGCGCGGCGTATCTCGCGCTCGTGCTGATCGCCGACCTGTGTCAAATCGTCTCCAACCCGAGGCTGCGCCGATGATGAGCCAACCCACCAACCCCCATGTTCCCCACGCCGGCACGGAACTGTACGACGTGAGCCGCGATGAACTCGTGGCTGATTCGGCGCCGCCGGGCGAGCCGACCCCCGCGCCGAAAACCGGTGTGTTGAAACGCCTCGTGCACCGCTTCTCGGCGCTCGGACTGATCGGCCTGCTGCTGGTGGCGTTCTGGCTGCTGATCGCGTTCGTCGGTCCGCTCATCGCACCGTACAAAGGCGGCGCGCTCACCTCGACGGAAATTTTCGGCAGCTATGGCGCGGCTCATCCGCTCGGCACCGACTATCTCGGCCGCGACATGCTGAGCCGCATTCTCTACGGCGCGCGCTACACGGTCGGCCTCGCGCTGGCGGCGGCGCTGCTCGCGAGTTTGATCGGCACGTTCTTCGGCCTGCTCGCCGCGGTGTCCGGGCGCTGGGTCGACGAGATTCTGAGCCGTCTGTTCGACGCGATCATTTCGATTCCGAGCAAGGTGCTCGCGCTCGTCGTGATCGCCGCGTTCGGTTCGTCGATCACGATGCTGACGACCGTGGCCGCCGCGGCGTATATCCCCGGCGCGTTCCGCATTTCGCGCTCGCTCGCGATGAACGTGATGAGCCTCGAATACGTGCAGGTGGCCCGCGCGCGCGGCGAGGGCATCTTCTATATCGCGCGGGTCGAGGTGCTGCCGAACATGATTCATCCGATGCTCGCCGATTTCGGCCTGCGTTTCGTGTTCATCGTGCTGCTGCTGAGCGGGCTGAGTTTTCTCGGCCTCGGCGTGCAGCCGCCGAATGCCGACTGGGGCTCGCTCGTGCGCGAGAACATCGGCGGGTTGTCGGAGGGCGCGCCCGCGGTGCTGATGCCGGCCGTCGCCATCGCGACGCTGACCATCGGCATGAACCTGCTGATCGACAATTTGCGGCGTCGCGGCCGCAGCCACGGAGGCGCGTGATGGCTGAACGGGACATGATCGAAGTGAAGGGCCTGCGCGTGGTCGCGGGCGCCGCGCCGGCAGCCGTGACGGAGATCGTCAAGGGCGTCGATTTTTCGGTGAGGAAGGGCGAGGTGCTCGCGCTGATCGGCGAGTCGGGTTCGGGCAAGACGACCATCGCGTTGTCGCTGCTCGGCTATGCGCGCGCGGGCTGCGCCATTAGCGGCGGGTCGGTGCGCATCGGCGACGTGGATGTGCTGTCGCTCGACGCGAAGGGCCGCCGCGCGTTGCGAGCGCGCACGGTGGCCTATGTGGCGCAGAGCGCGTCGGCGGGTTTCAATCCCGCGCGCACGATCATGGATCAGATCACCGAGCCGGCGCTGCTGCATCAGTTGATGACGAAAGACGCCGCGCGCGCCAAGGCGATCGGCCTGTTCCGCTCGCTTGCGTTGCCCGCGCCGGAAACGATCGGCGAGCGCTATCCGCATCAGGTGTCGGGCGGGCAGTTGCAGCGCTTGATGGCCGCGATGGCGCTGATCACCGATCCGGCCGTCGTCGTATTCGACGAACCGACCACCGCGCTCGACGTCACCACGCAGATCGAAGTGCTCGCGGCCTTCAAGAAGGTGATCCGCGAACTCGGCACGACGGCGGTGTACGTGTCGCACGACCTGGCTGTGGTTGCGCAGATGGCCGACCGCATCGTCGTGTTGAACGGCGGCGCGGTGAAGGAAAACGGCGCGGTCGCGCAAGTGCTCGACGCGCCCGTCGACGCCTACACGCGCCAGTTGCTGGCGGCCACGCGCCGCCCGGAAGCCGCGTTGGAAACGCCGCCGCAGTCCGGAAAACACGTGCCGCCGCTGCTCGAGATTCGCGGACTCGCGGCCGGCTATGGCCGCCTCGACCGCTTCGGCGCGCCGGCCGTGCGCGTGCTCGACGACGTCAGCCTGTCGATCGCGCGCGGCAGCACGCTCGGCGTGATCGGCGAATCGGGTTCCGGCAAGACGACGCTCGCGCGCGTGGTGGCGGGGCTGGTGGACCGGGCGCGCGGCGAGGTGCTGTTCAACGGCGAGGCGTTGCCCGCGCAACTTTCGCGCCGCACGCCGGAGCAATACCGGCAGATCCAGATCGTGTTTCAGAACGCCGATACCGCGCTGAACCCGAGCCATTCGATCGCCGATATCCTCGCGCGGCCGCTCGCGTTCTATCATCATCTGCGCGGCTCGGCGGCGAAGAAGCGCATGCTGGCGCTGCTCGATCTGGTCAAGCTGCCGGCCTCGATCGCCACGCGCACGCCGGCCGGACTTTCCGGCGGCCAGAAGCAGCGCGTGAACCTGGCGCGCGCGCTCGCCGCCGATCCCGCGTTGATTCTCTGCGACGAAGTGACGTCCGCGCTCGACACGGTGGTCGGCGCGGCGATCCTCGATCTGCTGGCCGAATTGCGGCGCGAACTGGGCGTGTCGTACATGTTCATCAGCCACGACATTTCCACCGTGCGCGCGATCTGCGACGAAGTGATCGTGCTGTATGCCGGGCATCGCGTGGAAGCCGGGCAGCGCGACGTGCTCGCCGCGCCGCCGTATCACCCGTACACGGGCTTGCTGGTGGACTCGGTGCCCGCGTTGAAACCCGGCTGGCTCGACGCGCGCCGCGAGATCAACGCCGCTGCGTTGCCGCCGCTCGGCGAAAGCGCCGGGATTCCCGAGTTGTGCGCGTTCCGCGCGCGCTGCCCGGTGCGCATCGACGGCATGTGCAACATGACGCCGCCTTCGCTCAAGAAGCTGCCTTCGGGCGCGGAAATCCTTTGCCATCATTCGACATCCGAGCTGAATCGCCTGCAGACCCTGGAGGCCATTCCGGCATGAACGGACGATTCGTACGGCTTGCGGAGCAGGGCCGCAAGACCTTTGCGATCACGGTGGACGGCGTCGTGCGCGAAGCCGCCGAGGGCGACACGCTGATGGTCGCGCTGCTGACCGGCATGAACACGTTGCGCGATTCCGAATTCGGCGACGGCCGCCGCGCCGGTTTCTGCTTGATGGGCGCGTGCCAGGACTGTTGGGTATGGACGGCGGCGGGCGAGCGCGTGCGCGCGTGCAGCACGCCGGCGGCGCCCGGCATGTCGATCGTGACGAAACTCGCCGAAGCCGGGGAGGGCGTATGGCCCCGCGCGTAGTCGTGATCGGGAGCGGGCCGGCGGGCGTGCGCGCCGCGCAGGCGCTGGTGGAGGCGGGGCTGCGGCCCACGGTCATCGACGAAGGGCGGCGCGATGGCGGACAGATCTATCGGCGGCAGCCGGAAGGGTTTTCGCGCAGCTACGACACGCTTTACGGCACCGAGGCGGAACGCGCCGCTTCGCTGCACGCGAGTTTCGATGCGCTGAAAAGCATGATCGACTATCTGCCGGAAACGCTCGTGTGGAATATCTCGCCGAACGCCGTGCATCTGGTGAGCGGCACGCGTTATCGCACGCTCGCGTTCGATTCGCTGATCGTATGCAGCGGCGCGACCGATCGGCTGATGCCGGTCAAGGGCTGGCACCAGGCGGGCGCCTATAGCCTCGGCGGCGCGCAAGTCGCGCTGAAATCGCAGGGCTGCGCGATCGGCTCGCGCATCGTGATGATGGGCAGCGGTCCGCTGTTGTACCTCGTCGCGGCGCAATACGTGAAGGCGGGCGCACAGGTGGCCGCGGTGCTCGATACGTCGACGCTCATGCAGCGCATGGCCGCGTTGCCGCGTTTGCTGGCGATTCCCGCCGCCTTGAAGAAAGGCATCGCATTGACGCGCGTGCTGACGCAAGCACGCGTGCCCGTTCATCGCGGCGTGCAGCCTGTCGAAATCAAGGGCTCGCCGCACGACGGCGTGAGCGGCGTCGAGGTGGCGTTGCCCGGCGGCGAGCGGCTCGAGATTGTGTGCGACGCCGTGGCGCTCGGTTATCACTTGCGCCCGGAGACGCAACTCGCGGACCTCGCGGGTTGCCGCTTCCTGTTCGACGCCGATACACAGCAGTGGCTCCCGCAAATCGACGACGACGGCCGCGGCAGCGTCAAAGGCGTCTATCTGGCCGGCGACGGCGCAAGGGTGCGCGGCGCGGACGCGGCGGAACGTTCGGGACGCCTCGCGGCGCTCGCGGTTCTGCACGATCACGGCATGCACGTCGAGGGGATGGAGCGCTTGCGTCGCGAACTCGCGCGCTTCACGCGCTTTGCCGCGGGCTTGCGCGCGGCCTTTCCGTGGCCGGCGAAATTCGCCGCGTCGCTGCCGGATGAAACCATCGTCTGCCGTTGCGAAGCGATCACGGCGGGCGAATTGCGCCGCGTCGTGCGCGCGACCGGCGCGCAGGAAGCCAATCGCGCGAAGGCGTTTTCGCGCGTCGGCATGGGACGCTGCCAGGGACGCTATTGCGGCCACGCGGGCGCGGAGATCATCGCGGCGGCGGCGTCCGTGCCCTTGGCTTCGGTGGGGCGCTTGCGCGGGCAGGCGCCTGTCAAGCCGCTGCCTGTCGCGTTGACCGAAGCGTTGACCGAGGCTTCGACCGGAGACTTGACCGAAGCGGCCAGCACCGAAGCAAGCGCGGAGATAAGCGAATGAGCGCGGCGACCCAGAACGAAGCCGATGTGATCGTGATCGGCGGCGGCATCATGGGCACGACGACCGCGTTCTTCCTGCGTCGGCGTAAGCGCTCGGTGATCCTGCTCGAACGCGGACTCACGGGCCAGCAGGCGAGCGGCGTGAACTTCGGCGGGATTCGCCGCCAGGGGCGCGCGCTGCCGCAACTGGCGATGGCGAACCGCGCGCTGCGCACGTGGCAACGCTCGGCGGAACTGCTCGGCGAGGACATCGAGTTTCTGCCCGTGGGCCATACGCGCGTGTGCTACCACCAGAAGGACGTCGAGAACTTCGATCAGTACGCGATCGACGCGCGCGCCTACGGTCTCGACCTCGAAGTGCTGCACGGCGAAGCGCTGTTCCGGCGTTTCCCGTTTCTCGGCCGCGAGGTGCTGGCCGCCTCCATTTCGCCGTTCGACGGTCATGCGAATCCGCGCCTCGCCGCGCCTGCGTTCGGCCGGGCCGCCGCACGGCTCGGCGCGCGCGTGGTCGAGAACACGGAAATCGTGCGCGTCGAAAAAGAGGCTGGCCGGTTTCGCGTGCAGAGCGCGCGCGGCGACGTCTATTGGGCCGCGCAGCTCGTGATTTGCGCCGGCGCCTGGGCGAGCCGTCTGAGCGAGCAGTTCGGCGAAGCGGCCCCGCTCACCACGCACGGGCCGCAAATGTGCGTCACCGAACCGGTGCCGTATGTCTTCAAATCGTCGATGGGCGTGTTCACGTCGATCAAGGAAGAGAGCATCTATTTCCGGCAGATTCCGCGCGGCAACATCATCGTGGGCGGCGGGCCGCCCGGTCCCGCGGATGCGCTGACGTGCCGCGCGTCGGTGCTGCCGATCAACACCGTGCGCCAGCTCGCGCAAATGCGGCGGCTCGTGCCCGCATTGGCGCCGCTCAATGTGATTCGCGTGTGGAGCGGCGTCGAAAGTTATCTGCCCGACGGCGAACCGGTGATCGGTCCGAGCAGCAAGGTCGACGGCCTCTTCTATGCGTTCGGCTTCAACGGCGCGGGCTTTCAGATCGGCCCCGGCGTCGGCGAGACGATGGCCGAACTGCTCGGCACCGGCAACGCCGCGATTCCTCTCGACGTGTTTTCCATCGCGCGGTTCGCGAAGCAGCCGGCAGCCCGTTCGACGGCCGCGGCGTCATGAAACAGTCGATCAGCCTGAATGCCGCGCGGGCGTTCATCGAAGCGCATTTCGACGAACCGGTGACGCTCGCGCAACTGGCCGCGCTGTCCGCGTTGAGCGTGTCGCGCTTCGCGACGGTGTTCCGGCAGCAATACGGTTCATCGCCGTATCGCTATCTGTGCGGGCTGCGGATTCAGCGCGCGCAGACGCTGTTGCTCGCAGGCGTGCCGGGGTCGGTCGTCGCGACGGAGGTCGGCTTCTTCGATCAAAGCCATTTCGGGCGGCATTTCAAGCGGTGCTGCGGGATGACGCCGAGCATGTTCATCGCGCGCGCGGGGGCCAAGGCGACCCATGCGACCCATGCGACCAAACAGGGCGACGCGATGTCTACTGTGTCGCGTTCAGCTTCCGCCATAACGTCGTCTTGCTGATGCCGAGCGCCTCGCACACCGCGTCGCGATCGCCGTCGTGCGCGGCGAGCGCGGCGCGGATCTCGTCGGCTTCCACGTGGCGGCTGCGCTCGCGTAGCGTGAGCGCGGTTTTTTTCGCGCGTGCGTGCGGCTCGAAGATTTCTGGCGCGACGGTGCGCAGCATGTCGCGTGTGAGGATGGATTTGGCATCGGCATCCGTTGCCGCGTGGGTGTCGGTGCCGGCGTCCGCGTCCGCCAGTTCGACCGCGATCCGTTCGATCACGTTCTGCAATTCACGCACGTTGCCCGGCCATGCGTAACGGCGCAATGGCTCGGCAAGCTCCGCAAGCATGCGTCGAGCGGCCTCCGCATCGGGCAGGCGCGCCGCGAGCCTCGGTTCACGCGCCGCGGCTTGCAGCAGCAGTTCGGCGGCGAGCGGCAGCAGGTCGGTGGGCCGCTCGCGCAGCGGCGGCAGCGCGATGCTCAGAATGTTGAGCCGGTAGTACAGGTCCGCGCGAAAACGGCCCGCCGCGATGCCCTCGGTCAACGCGCGATGCGTCGCCGCCACCACGCGAATGTCGACGCGCGTCGGCTCCGTCGAACCGAGCCGCACGACTTCGCGTTCCTGCAGCACGCGCAGCAGCCGGCTTTGCAACGACAACGGCATCTCGCCGATTTCATCGAGAAACAGCGTGCCGCGATGCGCGACTTCGATCAGTCCCGCCTTGCCGCCCTTGCGCGCGCCGGTGAACGCGCCTTCCTCGTAGCCGAACAATTCGCTTTCCAGCAAGGCCTCGGGAAACGCGCCGCAATTGATCGCGACGAACGCGAAGTCGCGCCGCGCGCTCAGTCGATGCATGCTCTGCGCGACCATTTCCTTGCCGGTGCCGCTCTCGCCGAGAATCAGCACGGTGGCGTCCGATCGCGCATAGCGCCGCACGAGCGAGCGCACCCGTTCGATCGATGCGGATGCGCCGACGATGTCGTCGAGCCGGTAGCGCGCGCTGAACTGCTGCACGCGTTGCCGCGAGCGCAGCGTGCGGTCGAGTTTTTCGACGGCGCGCGATTCCTGAAACGTCAGCACGGTGCCCGCCGCCGCGCCGCTGCTCGCCAGCGGTCCGCGATGCACGACGTAGCTCGCGCCGCGCACGGTGCAGAACGAGTCGCCGTCCGAGTCCGGCAAGCTGCCCGCCAGGTCGGGCGCGAGTTCCAGTAGCGGGCGGCCCGCCGCCTTTGCCGCGTCGAGGCCGAGGACGTCGGCGAGGCGTTGATTCATGGCTTCGACGCGGCCTTGCGCGTCGAGCGCGACCACGCCGTCGCGCAGATGTTGCAGCAGGTTGTCGAGCCGTTGGCGGCGAAGCGTTTCGCGGCGAGTGGCCTGCGCGACTTCGAGCGCGGTATCGAATGCGGCGCGCACCGACGCGCGCGAATAGAGAAACACCGCGCCCATGCCGGCGCTTGCGGCGAGATCGGTCACGAGTCCGGGACCGACCACCACGTCGATGCCGCGATCGCGCAGATCGAGCACGACGCTCTCGGCGTCCTGCGCCGACTCATAAGAGGCGAACGTCACGTCGAGTTCATAAGCGGCCGTGAAGCGGCGCACTTCGTCGGGCGTGTCGCCGTGCGTGACGAGCGCGACCCGCGCGCCGTCGCGGCGGGCTCGCGCAAGCGCATGCATCACGTCGAAGCCGGTCGGGTTGATCAGCACGACGGGAACCGCGACGCGCGTTTTCAGATACGCGCCGCTGGAGCCGCCGGCGATCACGACATCGGGACGGCCCGCGCCCGCGGCGTCGATTTCGCGCACGGCATCCTCGAAGCCCTGCGCGACGATGCGCAGGTCCGCAGTTTCGACATATTCGCCGGCGATGTCGAAAAACAGATCGCGCAAGCGGCTGATGCTGACGGCCCAGATGCGCGGGCGCTGGGGAGAGTCGAAATGGGGCGTGCTCAAGGTCGGACGGCTCCTGGCGAGGCTGCGGCGGGTGCCGTCATTATGCGCGCATCGGTTTCTGATTTGAAATTGGAATTTCATTTGTGAAATTCGGCGCGGCGCGCGGTCGGCGGCTCTTTTTTGGGAAATCAGGCACTTAGCCCGCTCGGCGCCGCCTGGCCCGTTCTTTGCAATTTGGACTTCCATCCAAAATTTCCCCATGCAACTGGAGACGAACTCATGAGCGAAGCAGACAACAGCACGCCGAACGCGGGCGCGTTCAAACCGAAAAAGTCCGTGGCGCTGTCCGGCGTGACCGCAGGGAATACGGCGCTGTGCACGGTCGGCAAGACCGGCAACGACCTGCACTATCGGGGCTACGACATTCTCGACCTCGCCGGCGCGTGCGAATTCGAGGAGATCGCGTACCTGCTGGTCCACGAAAAACTGCCGACCCAGGCCGAACTGGGCGCCTACAAGACGAAGCTCAAGGCGCTGCGCGGCCTGCCCGCGAACGTGAAGGCCGCGCTCGAATGGATTCCCGCCGCCGCGCATCCGATGGACGTGATGCGCACCGGCGTCTCGGTGCTCGGCACCGTGCTGCCGGAAAAGGACGATCACAACCTGCCCGGCGCGCGCGACATCGCCGACAAACTGATGGCCTCGCTCGGCTCGATGCTGCTCTACTGGTATCACTACTCGCACAACGGCAGGCGCATCGAGGTCGAAACGGATGACGACTCGATCGGCGGCCACTTCCTGCATCTGCTGCACGGCGTGGCGCCGTCGAAGTCGTGGGTCGACGCGATGCATGTATCGCTGAACCTGTACGCGGAGCATGAGTTCAACGCGTCGACCTTCACCGGCCGCGTGATCGCGGGCACGGGCTCGGACATCTATTCGGCGATCACCGGCGCGATCGGCGCGCTGCGCGGACCGAAGCACGGCGGCGCGAACGAAGCCGCGTTCGAGATCCAGTCGCGCTACCCGACACCCGACGACGCCGAGGCGGACATCCGCCGTCGCGTGGAGAACAAGGAAGTGGTGATCGGCTTCGGCCACCCGGTGTACACGATCTCCGATCCGCGCAACAAGGTGATCAAGGAAGTCGCGCGGAAGCTCTCGAAGGAAGCGGGCAACACCAAGCTGTTCAGCATCGCGGAACGCCTGGAATCGGTGATGTGGGAAGCGAAAAAGATGTTCCCGAACCTCGACTGGTTCAGCGCGGTTTCGTACCACATGATGGGCGTGCCGACGGCGATGTTCACGCCGCTCTTCGTGATCTCGCGCACGGCAGGCTGGAGCGCGCACATCATCGAGCAGCGCATCGACAACAAGATCATCCGTCCGAGCGCGAATTACACCGGACCGGACGATTTGCCGTTCGTGCCGTTGGCGAAGCGGGTTTAAGGGCGTTTGAAAAACGCGTAAGCCGCGAACGTTGAATGCGTGAAAGCCAGGCTGCAAGCTTTGCTCCTCCATTGCGTCCAAAGAGCGCGACGCGATGAAGTTAAGCCTTGGTTCGCCCATACCCCGAGCCAAGGCTGTTTTTTGCAGCGCGTTCACGAAGCCGCCCGCAAACCTGCACGCTACGCGAGCTACACTCCACTTACTGTCCGACCGACCCGCCAGCGAAGCGCCGCGTTGAAAAGGCGTGGCGGATCGTGACGCACGGCCGCCGCCACCGTCCCCGAATCGATACTGTTTTTCTCAAGCCATGAATACTGCAAACCGCAAACGCCTTCCCGGCACCCGGCTCGATTTCTTCGACACGCGCGCCGCCGTCGACGCGATCCAGCCCGGCGCTTACGACATGCTGCCGTACACGTCCCGCGTGCTGGCCGAAAACCTGGTGCGCCGCTGCGATCCGGTGATGCTCGTCGCGTCGCTCAAGCAGATCATCGAACGCAAGCGCGAGCTGGATTTCCCGTGGTTTCCGGCGCGCGTGGTGTGTCATGACATTCTTGGTCAGACCGCGCTGGTCGACCTCGCCGGTCTGCGCGACGCAATCGCCGCGCAAGGCGGCGATCCGGCGCTGGTCAACCCGGTGGTGCCCACGCAACTCGTGGTGGATCATTCGCTCGCCGTCGAGTGCGGCGGCTTCGATCCCGACGCGTTCGAGAAGAACCGCGCGATAGAAGACCGTCGCAATGAAGACCGCTTCGATTTCATCAACTGGACCAAGCGCGCGTTCAGGAACGTCGACGTGATTCCGCCGGGCAACGGCATCCTGCATCAGATCAATCTGGAGCGCATGAGCCCGGTGGTGCAGGTGAGCGATGGCGTGGCCTTCCCCGATACGCTGGTCGGCACCGATTCGCACACGCCGATGGTCGATGCGCTCGGCGTGATCGCGATCGGCGTGGGCGGTCTCGAAGCCGAAAGCGTGATGCTGGGCCGCGCGTCGTATATGCGCCTGCCGGACATCGTCGGCGTGGAACTGACGGGCAAGCCGGGCGAGGGCATCACGGCGACCGACGTGGTGCTCTCGTTGACCGAATTCCTGCGCAACGAAAAAGTGGTCGGCGCGTATCTGGAGTTCTTCGGCGAAGGCACGGCGCGGCTGACCTTGGGCGACCGCGCGACCATCGCCAACATGGCGCCCGAATTCGGCGCCACCGCCGCGATGTTCTACATCGACGGGCAGACCATCAAGTACCTCAAGCTCACGGGCCGCGACGACGAACTGGTCAAGCTGGTCGAGACTTACGCGAAGGAAACTGGCCTGTGGGCGGATAGCCTGAAGCACGCCGAGTACGAGCGCGTGCTGAAGTTCGATCTCTCCAGCGTGGTGCGCACGCTGGCCGGTCCGTCGAATCCGCATCGCCGCTTGCCGGTGTCCGAACTCGCCGCGCGCGGCATCAGCGGCAAGGTGGAGAACGAGCCGGGCCTGATGCCGGACGGCGCGGTGATCATCGCCGCGATCACGAGTTGCACGAATACCAACAACCCGCGCAACATGATCGCCGCCGGCCTGCTGGCGCGCAACGCGAACCGGCGCGGACTCACGCGCAAGCCGTGGGCGAAGACCTCGCTCGCGCCGGGCTCGAAGGCGGTCACGCTGTATCTGGAAGAAGCGGGGCTGCTGCCGGAACTGGAGCAACTCGGCTTCGGCGTGGTCGCGTATGCGTGCACGTCGTGCAACGGCATGTCGGGCGCGCTGGACCCGGCGATCCAGAAAGAAATCGTCGAGCGCGATCTGTATGCGACCGCCGTGCTGTCCGGCAACCGTAACTTCGACGGCCGTATTCATCCGTATGCGAAGCAGGCGTTTCTGGCTTCGCCGCCGCTGGTGGTGGCGTATGCGATCGCGGGCACGATCCGCTTCGACATCGAAAAGGACGTGCTGGGTATCGACGCCGACGGCCATGCCGTCACGCTGAAGGACATCTGGCCGTCGGATGAGGAGATCGACGCGGTGGTCGCGTCGAGCGTGAAGCCGGAACAGTTCCGCAAGGTGTACGAGCCGATGTTCGCGGTTTCCGTCGACACCGGCGAGAAAGCGAATCCGCTCTACGACTGGCGGCCGATGAGCACCTACATTCGCCGTCCGCCGTACTGGGAAGGGGCGCTCGCCGGCGAGCGCACGCTTAAGGGCATGCGCCCGCTCGCGGTGCTCGGCGACAACATCACCACCGACCACCTGTCGCCGTCCAACGCGATCCTGGCGGACAGCGCCTCGGGCGAATACCTCGCCAGAATGGGCTTGCCGGAAGAGGACTTCAATTCGTACGCGACGCATCGCGGCGACCACCTCACCGCGCAGCGCGCCACCTTCGCGAACCCGACGCTGAAGAACGAGATGGTGCTGGAAGACGGCAAGGTGAAGGCCGGCTCGCTGGCTCGCATCGAACCGGAGGGCAAGGTCACGCGCATGTGGGAAGCGATCGAAACCTACATGGAGCGCAAGCAGCCGCTGATCGTGATTGCCGGGGCCGACTACGGCCAAGGTTCGTCGCGCGACTGGGCGGCCAAGGGCGTGCGTCTTGCCGGCGCGGAAGCGATCGTCGCGGAAGGCTTCGAGCGGATTCACCGCACGAATCTGGTGGGCATGGGCGTGTTGCCGCTGGAGTTCAAGCCCGGCGTGAACCGCATCACGCTCGCCATCGACGGCACCGAAACCTTCGACGTGATCGGCGAGCGCAAGCCGCGCGCCGACCTCACGCTGGTGATTCATCGCAGGAACGGGGAGCGCGTGGATGTGCCGGTGACGTGCCGGCTCGATACCGCCGAGGAAGTCTCTATTTACGAAGCCGGCGGCGTGTTGCAGCGCTTCGCGCAGGACTTTCTCGAATCGTCGAAAGCGGCGGCTTGATCAACAAGACGCTAACCAGGACACCATCAACATGGCCCACCAGCCTCAGATCAAGATTCCGGCCACCTACATGCGTGGCGGCACCAGTAAAGGCGTGTTCTTTCGCCTGCAGGATTTGCCCGAAGCCGCGCAAGTGCCGGGCGCGGCGCGCGACGCGCTGCTGCTGCGCGTGATCGGCAGCCCCGACCCGTACGGCAAGCAGATCGACGGCATGGGCGGCGCGACGTCGAGCACCAGCAAGACGGTGATCATCGCCAAAAGCAGCAAGCCCGATCACGACGTGGATTACCTGTTCGGCCAGGTTTCGATCGACAAGGCGTTCGTCGACTGGAGCGGCAACTGCGGCAATCTCTCGGCCGCCGTGGGACCGTTCGCGATCGGCGCGGGCCTCGTCGACCCGAGCCGCGTTCCGCGCGACGGCGTGGCGGTCGTGCGCATCTGGCAGGCGAATATCGGCAAGACGATCATCGGCCACGTGCCCATGACCGACGGCGCGGTGCAGGAGACCGGCGACTTCGAACTCGACGGCGTCACGTTTCCCGCCGCCGAGGTGCAACTCGAATTCATGGACCCGGCCGCGGAAGAAGAAGGCGCGGGCGGCTCGATGTTCCCGACCGGCAATCTGGTCGACGACCTCGAAGTGCCGGGCGTCGGCACGCTGAAGGCGACGATGATCAACGCGGGCATTCCCACCATCTTCGTGGAGGCGGCAGCGATCGGCTATCGGGGCACCGAGATGCAGGACGCCATCAACAGCGACGAAAAAGCGCTGGCAATGTTCGAGACGATCCGCGCGCACGGCGCGCTGCGCATGGGCCTCATCGAGCATCTCGATGAGATCGCGACGCGTCAGCACACGCCGAAAATCGCCTTCGTCGCCAAGCCCGCCGACTACGTGGCGTCGAGCGGCAAGCGCATCGGCGCGGGCGATGTGGATCTGCTGGTGCGGGCGATGTCGATGGGCAAGCTGCATCACGCGATGATGGGCACGGCCGCGGTGGCGATCGGCACGGCGGCCGCGATTCCGGGCACGCTCGTGAATCTCGCCGCCGGCGGCGGCGCGCGTGAGGCGGTGCGCTTCGGGCATCCCTCGGGCACGTTGCGGGTGGGAGCGCAAGCGAGCCGCAACGGCGACGAGTGGACCGTCACCAAGGCCATCATGAGCCGTAGCGCGCGGGTGCTGATGGAAGGGTGGGTGCGCGTGCCCCCGCTGGCTTGACGGACACGCGACGCCGCACCTGAGCCGGCTTGCACCGGCCAGCAGGTGCAAGCCGGCCGCGACGACACGATTCGCCGTCGCGTGGGGCACGCACTGTCCCGCTCAGATCACGTTGATGACCACGTCGATATTGCCGCGCGTCGCCCTCGAATACGGACACGTTTGATGCGCGGTGTTCGCGAGCGCTTGCGCGACCTCGCGGTCCAGACCCGGCAGGCTGACGTTCAAGCGCGCCCGCAGGAAGTAGGCGTTGTCCGCCACGACGAGATCCACTTCGGTGTCGACGGCGGTGTCCGCGGGAACGGCGACTTTCATTCGCGCGGCGGCCAATCCGATCGCGCCGAGGAAGCAGGCGGACCAGCCCGCCGCGAACAACTGCTCGGGATTGGTGCCGGCGCCCGACGCGCCCGGACTCGTGAGCTTGATGTCGAGACGGCCGTCGGAACTGCGCGATGCGCCGTCCCGGCCGCCGGTCGTGTGGGTCTTGCCTGTGTACAGCACTTTTTCTTGCGTCATGACGATGCCTTCGTGAAGTTGAGGGGCGACAGTCCCTGAACGGACTGACAAAAAAACGAAAATAAAACGCCCGGATAGCAGCGCCGCGCGTGGCGTTCATCTGCTATCCGCGGTTGCCTGATTAAAGCGCGCCGAGGTATCCGGCTCGTGTCGGCAAAACGGACTATTGCAAGGTCCTGTGTCCGTACAACCCGCCGATACGTTGCGATACGAATCCGCGCTCGAACCGCGCACGCGCGGTCACTTTTGCGCCAGCAATGCCTTGATCGCCGACTCGGTTTCGGCGTAATCGCCTTCGCCGAAGTGCGTATAGACCACCCGTCCTTTCTTGTCGATCAGGTACAACGCAGGCCAATACTGGTTGTGGTAGGCGCTCCACGTCGCGTACTCGTTGTCCTGCGCGACCGGGTACGTGATGCCGAAGCGCTTGATGGCGGTCTTGACGTTATCCGTGCTGCGCTCGAACGGATACTCGGGCGTATGCACGCCGATCACCGCGAGGCCCTGATCCTTGTATTTCTGATTCCAGCTTTTGACGTAAGGCAGCGTGTGAATGCAGTTGATGCAGGTGTAAGTCCAGAAGTCGACGAGCACGACCTTGCCGCGCAACTGCTGCAAGGTCAGCGGCTCGCTGTTGAGCCATGTGTCGATGCCGGTGAATTCCGGCGCGGGGAGGCTCGTGGCGGGCGTGTCGGCCAGCGCGGCGCCGCTGCTGGCCGCGGCGGCGGCCAACACGGCGGCGGCGGTCAATGTCTTGAGCGTGGTGACCATATCAAAGTCCTTAAAGTGCGCAAGGGTCGAAGGGAGTGGCATGGCTGCTATTGAAACGCCCGCACGTATCCGGCTTGTGTCGGCGAAACCCCGCCTGTGCAATGTTTTGTGTAGCGCGGCAGGCCGGATACATTGGGACACAATTCGCGCGAGACGCTCCGCTATAACGCAGTCATCGCTTATCGAGGGGAGCCGTATGAGTCACGAAAGCCACGAACCGCTGCGGGGAGCCTGTCATTGCGGCGCCGTCCGATTCGAAGTGCGCACCGCCGTCACGCCTGCCGCCCGCTGCAATTGCAGCCTGTGCCGGCGCAAGGGCGCGCTGATGACGCCGCCGTTCGCGGCGGGCGCGCTGAACATCCTGAGCGGTGAGGACGCGCTCACGCTGTATCAGTTCAATACGCGCGTCGCCCGGCATTACTTCTGCAAGCATTGCGGCATCTATCCGTTTCATCAGACGCGCAAGGACCCGCACCTGTGGCGTGCGAACATCGGTTGCCTTGAAGGCGTCGATCCGTATACGCTGGATGCCGGCGTCAACGACGGTGCGAGTCTGTCCGTCGTGGAGGACGCATGAAGCGGCTGCTTGCGATCCTCGCCTTCCTCGCGGGCGGCGTCGCGGCGGAAATGGCGCACCCCGTGCAATGCGAACTGGTCAATGCGAGCCGGGTGCAGATGAAACGCAGGAGGCAATGAGCTGTCGATGGAAACCACCGACCACGTGCTGATCGTCGACGACGATCGCGGCATCCGCGAACTGCTCGCGGGCTATCTGGAGAAGAACGGCATGCGCGTTTCGCTGGCCGCCAACGGCCGGCAGATGCGCGCCGTGCTGGAGCACGGCGCGCCCGATCTGATCGTGCTCGACCTCATGATGCCAGGCGAGGACGGCCTCGTGCTGTGCCGCGAACTGCGCGCGGGCAAATTCCGCGCGGTGCCGGTGCTGATGCTCACGGCGCGCAACGAGGAGGCCGACCGTATCGTCGGCCTCGAAATGGGCGCGGACGACTATCTGCCCAAGCCCTTCGCCGTGCGCGAACTGCTGGCGCGGATTCGCGCCGTGCTGCGCCGCGCGCGCATGCTGCCGCCCGGCATGGAGGTCACGGAGTCGGCGCAGATGCTCGCCTTCGGCGACTGGCGGCTCGACACCACCGCGCGCCATCTGCTCGACGCCGAAAACACGATGGTCGCGTTGAGCGGCGCGGAGTACCGTCTGCTGCGCGTGTTCCTCGATCATCCGCAGCGCGTGCTCACGCGCGATCAGTTGCTCAATCTCACGCAAGGCCGCCAGGCCGATGCCTTCGACCGCTCCATCGACCTGCTGGTGAGCCGGCTGCGTCAGCGTTTGCGGGACGTGGCGCGCGAGCCGCGCTACATCAAGACGCTGCGCAGCGAAGGCTATGTGTTCAGCGCCGCCGTGACGCATATCGAAGGCCCGCAATGAACGCGCGTTCCCTGTTGCGCTGGCCGCGCAGCCTGTTCGCGAGGCTCGCGCTGATCCTGTTCGTCGGCCTTGCGCTTGCGCAGACGCTGTCGTTCTGGCTGACCATGACCGAGCGCGATCAGACCATGACCAATGTGATGATGGGCTATATCGAACGCGAGGTCGCCAGTTCGGTCGCGCTGCTCGATCATTTGCCGCCCGCCGAGCGCGACGCCTGGTTGCCGCGGCTCGCGCGGCGCAGTTACAGCTTCATGCTCGAGCCGGGCGTGGGCGGCGGCCCGCCCGATGCGCGGCTGTCGGCGCGCGCGGCGGAATCGATCGCCGAAGGCATCGGCAAGCGCTATGCATTGACGGCCAACGCCGTGCCCGGCGAGGCCGAGCATCTGCAGGTGCACCTGAAGCTGAGCGACGGCGCGCCGCTCACCATCGACATGCACCCGATGTCCGGCGCGCCTTTGTCGCGCTGGCTGCCGCTGGTGCTGGCGCTGCAACTGGCGGTGCTCGCCGCGTGCTGCTGGCTGGCGGTGCGGCTCGCCACGCGTCCGCTCGAACGGCTGGCGCAGGCGGCCGATACGCTGGGCCCCGACCTGAAAGCGGAGCGCCTGCCGGAGAACGGACCGGACGAAGTAGCGCGCGCGGCCAGGGCGTTCAATGCGATGCAGGACCGGGTGGCGACCTACATGACCGAACGCATGCAGATTCTCGCGGCGATCTCGCACGATCTGCAAACGCCGATCACGCGCATGCGCTTACGGGTCGACGTGATGGACAACAGCGCAGAGGGCGCGAGACTGCAGCAGGATTTGCAGGAGATGGAAACGCTGGTGAAGGAGGGCGTGACCTACGCGCGCACGCTGCACGGCGCGACCGAGGTGCCTTGCCGGATCGACCCCGACGCGCTGTTCGACAGCCTCGTGTGCGATTACGTCGACGCGGGGCAGGACGTGTCGCTGAACGGCCGCATTTCGACCGCGCTGGTCACGCGGCCACAGGCGCTGCGCCGGATCGTCGGCAACCTGGTCGACAACGCGCTGAAGTTCGGCGGCGCGGCCGAGATCGGGCTGGCCGCGGCGGGGAACGGGCAGGTCACCGTGTCGGTGCTCGACCGCGGGCCGGGCATACCGGCTGAATCGCTGGAGGCGGTGTTCGAACCGTTCTACCGGCTCGAAGGTTCGCGTAACCGGCACACGGGCGGCACCGGGCTCGGCCTTGCGATTGCCCGCCAACTCGCGCTGGCGATGGATGCGACGCTGACGTTGCACAATCGTCCGGGCGGCGGGCTGGAAGCGCGGCTGGTGTTGAAGAACCTCGGGTAGTGGCGCGGGGCCAGGACGGTCGATGTCGGGACGGCGCGCGAAGGCGGCCCGGCTTTCTAACCGCGCTGGCCAAGCCCCGCGAAATCGACGCTCCTCGCTTCGCAAGCCTGGGTGAACACTGCGTCGTAGCTCGAGAAAAACACCGTGCGCGTTCGGGCGAGCATCTTGAACAGATCGACCAGCGCGGCGCGCGCGGCGGCGTCGAGCCCGCCGACCGGTTCGTCCGCGATGAGCACCCTGGTCTCGCCGAGCGCGGCTGCCGTGAGGAACATCTTTTTTCTCGTGCCGAACGACATCTGTTCGAAGCGTTTGTCGAGATGCGGCGTGAGACCGAAGCGCTCGGCCAGCGCCAGGATATCGCCGCCGACCGTCGTGTTTCTCGCCGAAGCCACCTCGTTCAGATACGCGCGACCGGTTTGATCGGGGTACGTCATGCAGTCTTCCGGCACATACGTCAGCAACGATTTCGCCGCGGCCGGCGCGGTGCGCAGCGAGTGCCCGCCGATCCAGACTTCGCCCGTGTCGGGCTCGATGGTGCCGGCGATAATGCCGAGCAAGGTGGATTTGCCGCTGCCCGATTCGTCGTCGAGGGCCACGCAGCCGGACGTGCTGTCGTAGCGCAGTCCTTCGAAGAGGATGCGATCGCCATAGCGCTTGCTGAGGTTGTCGAATCGAAGCATGGGCTGGAGCGGGCTCGGCGAAGAATTGCGATGGTGCGCAGTGTAGCAGCGCGAGTTTTTCGCCTGCGGATCGGGCCGATCCAAGGGCGGCTAAAGTCGCGTGTTTCAAGACCGTTAATGCAGAGAGGCCGGCACGGAAGCCGGGTCTCTTCCGTCATCTTCCCGAACCCTTCGACAGACGCTTCGAGCGCCCCTCATGCACACTGCCGCCGGCAATACGGCTACGCCGTCCCGCGCCGAACTTCGACGCATCGTCACGGCGATCGTGATCGGCAACGGCTTCGTCGCGTACGACTTCACCGTCTACAGCTTTTCGGCCGTCATCATCGGCAATCTGTTCTTTCCGTCGGACGATCCCGGCTCGTCGCTGCTGCTCTCGCTCGCCACCTTCGGCGCGGGCTTCGTGATGCGCCCGCTCGGCGCGCTGCTGATCGGCCACATTGCCGACAGCCACGGCCGCAAGGCCGGCCTCACCGTCTCGCTCGCGCTGATGACGCTCGGCACATGGCTGATCGCGTGCCTGCCCGGCTATGCGTCGATCGGCCCCGCCGCGAGCGTGCTGATGGTGCTCGCGCGCCTGATGCAGGGGCTCGCGGCGGGCGGCGAGATCGGCCCGGCGTCGGCTTCGCTGATGGAGTCGGCGGGCCATGGGCGCCGCTGCTTCATGGCGAGCTGGCGCGGGGCCAGCCAGGGGGCGGCCGCGTTCGCCGCCGCGCTGGTCGGCGCCGGCACCACCGCGCTGCTGTCGCCCGCCGCCATGCACGACTGGGGATGGCGCATTCCGTTCGTGCTGGGCGGGCTGATCGGTCCGGTGGGCTGGTATTTGCGCCGCCGCATGCCGGCCGGCGCGCCGCCGCGCCGCGCACGGCTGAATCCGCGGCGCATGTTCGCCGAGCACACGCGCCCGCTCGTCTGCGGAATTCTGATGATGGCGGCGCCCTCGGTGAGCATCTACCTCACCGTGTTCTATATGCCGGCCTACCTCGTTCGCACGCTGCATCGGCCGCCGGTGGTCAGCCTGCTGACGGCATGCCTGTCGGGCGTCGCGATTCTCGTGGCGACACCGCTCGTCGCACGCGCGGCCGACCGGCTCGCGAGCCGCAAGACGCTGCAATACGTGTCGCTGGCGGCGTCGCTCATCGCGGCCTGGCCGGTGTTCTGGGCGCTGACTCACGGCGTGAGCGATCTCGCCGCGCTGGTCATCATCACGGCCTACGTGGCGCTGGCGGTCAACAACGCGGGCGCGAGCTCGGTGCTGATGATGGAGGCGTTTCCCGCGCATCGGCGCGCCAGCGGCGTGTCGGTGATCTACAGCCTCGGCGTCGTGCTGTTCGGCGGATTTTCGCCGTTCCTCGTGACGTGGCTCATCAACCTGACGGGCGATCCGATGATTCCGGCGTGGTATCTGATGGGCGCGACGGCACTCGCGCTGGCCGCGCTGAAGCAGTTCCCCGAGAGCGCGGCGGCGCAGGCGCGCGCCGCCTGCGCTGCGTCCCGGCCGCCGCTCTGATTGCTACGCCGGGTTGCCTGCTTGCAGGGCGAGTGCGCGCACGCGCATGTCCTGCGGACTCATGTCGAAGGCGCGCCGGAACGCGCGCGTAAAGTCGGACGCGCTGTGAAAACCCAACCCATAGGCGATTTCCGCCACCTGCAACTGCGGGAAGCGAACCAGTTCGTCCGCGGCTTCCCGCAGCCGGCGATTGCGGATATAGGCGCCGAGTCCGCCCTCGTGCTCGAACCAGCGATAGATCGTCGCGCGTTTCAGTTGCAACGCCTGAACCACACGCGTGGGCGTGAGTTCGCCGTCGTGCAGGTTGGCTTCGACGTAGCGGCGCACGCGGCCCATCAACGCCGCCTGTAGCGCGGCGCGGTCCGCGCCCGTCAGGCGCGCCTCCTGGCGAAACACGGCGGTCAGCAACTGCGCGCCGGCGTGCAGGGCCAGGCTCGCGCCGCCCGCATCGAGCCTGGGGATTTCCCTGGCAAGCGCGGCCAGATGATCCAGCGCGAGGCCGGTGAGCGGCGAGCCTTGCTGAACGATGCGGCCGTGAAGCGCCGCGCCGTCGCGCAATTCCTGGTCGACCATCGCGGCCGGTACGAACACGCTCAGCAGGCGGCACCGGGGGCGTTCGACGCGAAACGGCTGGTTCAGATCGAACGCGACGATGCCTTGCACCGAGCCCGGCGCGCTGCGCTTCCTGTGCATGCCCTTGACGTGGCCGATTTCTCCTTCGAGAAAGAGCTGGAAGACGTAATCGCGCCGCGAGTCGGTGGAGACGCGGGCCACCGAGCGTTCGAGCAGCATCGGATCGGTGCGGCAGTCGGTAAACACGATGCCGCCGACCGCATACAAATCGATTTCACCGCGAAATCCCCCGGCGATCCGCTCTTTCGACGGCGGGGCGTCGACCACATGGCCGACGCGCTGGCGCCAGGCCAGAAATTGCTCGCCGGGCGCGAGTTCGTGCGTGCTGAAACGGTTCACCGAGACGACGGAGCGCGAATCGGCCGTGGCGGCCGCGGCCAGATGTGGCGGCAAGGTGCGCTGGTTCATGGGTCCGATGCGGCAAGCGGGGGATGCGGCGGCGGGCGGTATTTCGGCTGCCGTCGCCGGAATTTGAGACGGATGGTAAAGCCTAACAAAAAACCTACGTTAATGTCACACGATTAGATGCAGATCGTTTTCGCCGACGGCGCGGCCGAAATCCACTGCCCGGTCCCGTGAAATCGCAACTGCGCGATCACAGAGCGTTGGTTCGCCGCGGCGCGGGGGCGAGGTCCACGCCTGGCCAATCTGGCAATTCACCGGGGCATGGAACGATGAACGGCACGAAGCGGCAACCGGGCGGGCGGTATCCGGCGAGCCTGGCGGACATACAGTTGGAGCATCTGGAGAACATGGTCGAGTACCTGTCGCGCGAGGGCGGCGCCGGCGTACCGTATCCGCTCGGCCAGGACTACTGGGAAAAACGCATCCGCGCGCTCGAAGAGACGCATGAGCTGATTGGCAGCCAGCGGCAACGTCTCACCAGACTTCTGACGAGACTGGGTAACGAAGCGCCGGTCGCGAACCGTGGACGCGAAGGTTGACAGCGCGAGACCAGATCGATGCCGGCCTGCATCGAAAATAAAAACGAAGAGCCTGGGAGAGAAGCGGCGATGATGCGAACGGGCCCGAAGAGGCCCGTCGCTCATTGGTGCGGGCGTCGAACGCACGCCTTCGAATAAAGCGGCTTCGCGAGCGCGGCCATGCAGCCGTTTTCCTCGATCCCGATCGACTCCAATCGAGTCTATTTGCCGTAAATCTGACCGCTTTTAAATAGGGCGCGGCTAATTGTAGGTATCCAAAGTACACAGCGAATAGAGGGCTGCTAAACTGTGCCCGGAGCAGCGTATCTCGTATTTCAACCGATCGCTCGTTCCCTAAAAATTCCGGCGGGCGCAAATCCCCGGATAGACGGTGGAAATGGGCTTTTTCCGTGATTTGGAAAGAGCGGCGCCACGGCATACTCACCTGCATGAGTGCCGCTAAAAGGGCGCAGGCCTGGGGCGCTCTTCAGGCTGCAGGGTGTCGCAGCAGTCGATCCCCACACATCTCTACTCCTCTGACTTTTACAAGTATTGGGGCTCGCTTTGAGCCCGTTTTTGGAAGTGACTCATGAAGCCGGGAAAGAACTCGCTTGGGAAAAGACGCGCACGCAAACTCGCGATTGCGGTAGGTGCGGCGCTGATCGCCGCGTTGCTCGCATTCAGCTTCTGGCATCACCAGCAGCGCAACGCGCAAGCCGCACCGGCGCTGACCGGCGTCGCACAGGACATGCGCCATGATCCGTCGGCGTGGACGCGCGAAGAGAAAGACGCGTCGCAAATGATGCGTGATGTGCGCGGCGCCAACGTCGCGGCGATCGGCGTGAGTCCGAACGCGATCCTGGTGTCGAGGCGCGACGGCTCGAAATACTTCGTCACCGATAACAATGCGGCGTTCTCGCATGCGCTGCTGCTCGACGAACCCAAGTCCGGCGAGGCCGCGCCGTATCAACTCGTCTGGCTTCCCGATGCGGATATCCGCACCGGCGGCGCCACCTGGATTCGTGTGTTCGAGCAGACCCGCGACGCGATCAGCGTGCTGCTGCCGCTGCTGCTGATCGGCGGCATGGTGTGGTTCATGCGCCGCGAGATGCGAGGCGGCGCGCAGTTGCTCAGCAAGGCGCCCACGCTGCGTTTCGACGACGTGATCGGCGCGGGCGAAGCGAAGGCCGCGCTCGCGGACATTCGCGGCTATCTGTCGGACCCGAAGCAATTCACGTCGATGGGCGTGCGCGCGCCGTGCGGCATTCTGATGGTGGGCGGTCCGGGCGTCGGCAAGACGCGGCTCGCGCAGGCGCTCGCGGGCGAATGCGGCGCGAGCTTCATCTCGATCACGGGCAGCTACTTCAGCGCGAAGTACTACGGCGTCGGCATTCAGAAGGTCAAGAATCTTTTCGAACTCGCGCGCAAGAACGCGCCCACGGTGATCTTCATCGACGAGGCCGACGGTCTCGCCAAGCGCACGGATACCGGCGGCGGTCCGGTGGAGGCCGAGAGCAATCGCATCATCAATCAGTTGCTCGCGGAAATGGACGGCTTTGCTTCGAACGAAGGCGTCATCATCGTCGCGGCGACCAACCACCCCGACAATCTGGATGAAGCATTGCGCCGGCCGGGCCGTTTCGATCGCACCGTGCAGGTTCGTTTGCCCGATCGCGAGGACCGCGCGAAGATCTTCCGCTTCTACGCGGAAAAGCTGAAGTCGAAATCCGCCGACATCGACTACGATCAACTGGCTCGCCTCACCACGGGCCTGTCTCCGGCGACGGTCGCGATGGTGGTGAATCAGGCGGGGCTCGTCGCGCGCAAGGCCGGCGATACGGAGATCGCCTCGAAGCACTTCATGGAAGCGATCAAGATCGCGCGCATCGGCGACGTGAGCGGCGCCGAGCGCGCACTGAGCGAGGATGAACGCACGCGCATCGCCGTGCACGAAGCAGGGCACGGTCTCGTCGCGGCGCTGCTCGGCACCGGCGTGCTCGAAGAGGTCACGATTCTGCCGCGCGGCGGCGCGTTGGGCGTGGCGCTCATCACCAAGGCGCAGGACAAGCATCTGTACCGCGAGACCGAGATTCGCAACGAAATCCAGGTGTTGCTCGGCGGGCGCAATGCCGAGATCCTCACCTTCTCCGAGGCATCGAGCGGCGCCGCGTCGGACTTGCAGGAGGCGTCGCGCATCAGTCTCGACATGGTGTCGAAATTCGGTTTCAACAGCGACGGCGACCTGTTCAGCCTCGCGGCGCTGCCCTCGCAGTACGCGGGTCTGCAGATGAAGAGCGCCATCGAGCACGCGAACGTGCTGCTCAAGGAGTTGAACGAACTCTGCTACGGTCTGCTGCACGCTTACGAACCGGTGCTGCGGGCCATCGCGGACGAATTGCTCGAACAGGAAACGGTGCCCGGAGAAACGGTCTATCGGCTTATCCGGGAACACAAGAACTCGCTCAAGATCGTCCACGAGCCGGCCGCCGCCTGAAGCGGATTTTGTAGCGCGCGGGTCTCACTCACGCGAAGTCGGAAGGGCCGGGCGGCGGCACGCCCGGCGGCGTTTCGGTTTCGCCTAACGGGTTGTGTTTGGCCTCGTCGTCGTGCGGCGGGGTTTCGCTTTTTTCCGGCAACGGCTGATCGAGGCCCGGCTCGACCGGTGTGGGAAATGCGTCGCCAACGGGCTTGGAGACCTCGGTGGGCGGGCCGCCGGGATCGTTATCGGGCTTCTGCTCCTGTTCGTTCGGGGGATGGGGCATGTTTGCCATGACGAATCTCCGGTTGATGTGATGCCCTTATTCGTCAGCAACGCCTGTGCCACCCTCGCCGCATAGGCGGTCTTATCAAACGGCGTCCGAAGCGGCGCCGTCCTCCCTCAACGTGGGCTCATTGCGAGCCGCGCGCGCGATAGGTGCTTGCGCCGCGGCGGGATTTGTCGCGTCAGCCGGCGCACGCCGCGTCTTCAGGCGAAGGATCGGCTCTTCGATCAGCCGCCACGACAGCAGCGCTATCGCCAGCGAAATCGCAAACGACGTGATGATGCCCGCGACATGCGCCCACATCGGCACCGCGCCGCCGAAGAACGCCACCGCATGATGATTGCGGGTCAGGTCGGGAATCAGGTTGTGATAAAGATAAAAACCGTAGCTGACGCGCCCGAAGCTCACCAGCCAGCCGGTTTCGAGCAGGCCGATCACCACCGCGTTGCGGCAGCACGCAATCGAACAGACCAGCGCGGCAATGCAGAGGCCGTACAACGCGCTCACGGCGGTGAAAGCGAATGAACTGTCGAACTCGCTCCACGCCGGTTCGGTCGCGCAGAAACCCACGAGGCACAGACTCAACACGAACAGCGTCGCGCCGTGACCGAGCCAGGCGCGCAAGCGGCTCGTGTTGCCCGCGATCATCAAGCCGCCGATGCCGCCCAGCGCCAGCAGCCAGAAATTCGTCAACGGTTGCGTGTAGATCGTGATTTCCTGCCAGTGCGCCGCGCGCATCGCGAAGAGCGACAGCAGTCCGGCGGCGATGATCGCGAGGCATACCGCGCGATGCCGCCGCGCCGCGAGCAGCAGCAATAGCGGCGCGAACACGAGATAGAACTGCTCCTCGATCGCGAGACTCCACAAGTGCGAGTAACGCCCCGGCCAGTAATGCAGCACGGAGCCGATCCAGACGTTCGACAGATACGCGAAGTGAAACGGCATGCCGCTCGCCAGTTCGGGACTCGCGATGCCGAACGCCATTAGCACGCACATCACGATCAGCATCAGGTAGTAAATCGGAAAGATGCGCAGCGTGCGGCGGAACAGGAAACGCTTGAGCTCGGCGCCGAACCGGCTGGCGTTTTTCTCGATGCGCGCGCGCTGTGCGGAGAGGATGCCGATGATCAGAAAACCGCTCAGCGCAAAGAAGATCCATACGCCGAGATGGCCGATCTCGCCGATGTCGCCGAACAGGCGGTGCTGAAAAAATACCATCAGGACCGCGATTGCGCGCAGTCCGTCGAAGCCGGCAATTCTGTTGTTCATGTGGTCTTCTTCCAGAGCGAAGGCGGCGCGCGCGGCGCTGCGCTTCAGGGCGGTAGTGGAAGGACCGGCGCGCATCGGTGACGGCAAAGTCAGCGGCGGCGAATAGAAGGCGTCGCAATGACGCTCGGCGAGCCGGCTGATCGCGGATCAGCGGCAGCGTGTCCGGTCCACATGAGTGGCCGCCGTCGAAGGGTGGCATCGCTCGCAATGCGCGATGTCCGACGGGCGTGCGTGAATTCATCCTACGATGAAAAAAAGCGAAAAAAATCGCATAGGCGGTTCAGGGATTTTTTTTTGCGGCCATTAGCGGCGGCATTGGCGTTTTGCACGTCGAAAGCCGCAAATCTTTCCGCAAACCGGGTGCGTGAAGCCCCACTCTTACCGCACGCCGACAGTTGAATTTCAACTCGCCGCCACGCGGTTCGATGTGTCAGGCGAGTTGTCAGCGAGCGCCGCGACGCTGCGCGGCGCCGGCGGAAACGTTCTATTCTGGTCGCTTCGTATGACAAACAGCGAGCGACATGTGCGGCTCTCACGGCGCGCCGCATGCGCGCGCGATCCAGCGAGAACCCGAATGGAAACACGCCACGGGCGCCCCGAAGGAAGTCCCCGAACGGGACGTTCGATCGAAGTGGATTTCTTCCGCGGCATCGTCCTGCTCGTGATCGTGCTGGATCACATTCCCGGCAGCACGCTGTCGCATCTGATGTTGCACGCCTACGCGTTGTGCGACTCCGCCGAAGTGTTCGTGTTTCTCGGCGGCTATGCATCGGCGGCGGCGTATACGGCGGTGCTCGCGGGTCGCGGCGAGAGCGCGGCGAGAATGCGCTTCGTCAAACGCTGCTGGGAAATCTATCGCGCCTATCTGTTGACGGCGGTATTGACGCTGCTCTCCGGCGCGGTGCTCGCGCTGCTGCGCCTGAATCAGCCGATGGTCGAGCTCACCCATTGGCAGCCGTTCGCGGCCCAGCCGCTGCGCGAAGCGTTCGATATCGCGTTGCTGCGGCGTCAGCCGTATCTGTCGAGCGTGTTGCCCATGTATATGCTCTACGCGCTCTGCGTGCCGTTCGCGGTGCCGCTCGCGCGCCGCTCCGCGCGCCTGGCGCTGGCCTTGAGCGCGGCGATCTGGGCGCTCGCACGGCCGCTCGCCGCGCTCTTCGCCATTGACGACATGGCCGAGTGGGCTTTTAATCCGTTTGCGTGGCAGTTGGTGTTCGTACTCGGAATCCTGTGCCGCGTGCAGCCGATCAGCGAGCGCTTTCACGCGGGCGGCACCGCGCGCTGGTTCACGCGCGTCGCGGTGATCGCGGTGCTGGCGTTCGCTATCATCCAACTCTTCGTGCTGACGCAACCGCTGCCCGGCGCCTTTAAACAGAACCTCTCCATCTACCGCGTGATCAACTTCATCGTCATTGCCTGGCTTGCCGCGCAGTTCGTGCGCATGGGCAGCATCGCGCGGCTCGCACGGCGGCTGCCCGCCGTGGTGGCGGTCGGCCGCACCGGGCTCGTGTGTTTCGTCATGGGCACGCTGGTGTCGTTGATCGTCGATACGGCCACGCCGCATGCGTTGCACGGTTTTCGCGGCGTGCTGATCGGACTCGGCGGCGATCTGGTCGCGATCGGCGCACTCCTGATGATCGCGCGTGGCTGGAGCGGCTGGAAAGGGCAGCATGCGCGCGCGGTCGCGAGCGGCGCGGGTTGCGGATGAGGGCGTGTCGGCGCGGTGCGCGCGGTAGGCGGGATTCGCGCACGGCCCGCTGGGCCGTCGGCGCGCTGTCGTGGCTGAGCCTGGGCTTGAGCTTGAGCCTGGGCGTGCGGCCCGCGCTGGCCGCGCCGACGGAAGCGCCGCTCGCGCTGCGTTGCGCTGGATTCGCGGGCGCGGTCCTGCCGGCTGAACTGATCGCGTTGCCGACCGCCGGCGCGCTGATCGAGAGCGCGGTGATGGTCGGCGCCACCGCGCCCGGCAATCAGCAAGGCGGCGAGTTTTGCCGCATCACCGGCCGCATCAAGGCGCTGAAGGCCGACACGCCCGATATCCGTTTCGACCTGAATCTGCCGCGCCGCTGGAACGGCCGCGCGCTGCAAATCGGCGGCGGCGGCTACAACGGCGTAGTGGTGAGCGGCACCGGCGTGATGCCGTTTTCGCCCGATCGCGCGCCGCTCGCGCAAGGCTATGCGACGTTCGGCGACGACTCGGGGCACGTCGGCGATTCGTCGCTCGCGGTGTTCGGCCTCGTCGACGAAGCCGTGACGAACTTCGGCTACGCGCACCTGAAGAAAACGCACGACGTGGCGGTCGCATTGATCGCGCGCGCGTACGGTCAACCGCCGCAGCGCATGTACTTCGCGGGCGGCTCGACTGGCGGGCGCGAAGGCTACACGGTCATGCAGCGCTTTCCCGACGACTACGACGGGGTGATCGCCAATTCACCCGCGCTCAATTTTTCCGGCGTGCGGCTGCTCGGCGTGAAGCTCGGCCATGCGGAATACGCGACGCCGGGCGGCTTCGTTCCACCGTTGCTGCTCGAACGCGTGTATCAACGAACGATCGCGGCTTGCGACCGGCTCGACGGCGCGGCGGACGCCATCGTCAGCGACGTCGCCGCTTGCCGCGCGCATGAAGCGGAGATCATCGCGTCGTTGCGCTGCGCGGGCCGCGCGCCCGCGACCGACGAATGCCTCACCGACGCGCAACTCGCCACCTTGCTCGTGATGCGCGACGGCCTTTCGCTGCCGTACCGGCTGGCGTGGGACGTGACCGGCTATCGCGGCTACAACATTTTTCAGGGCACGCGTTTGAACGGCACGCTCGGGCTCGGACATCAGGCGGCGCGTTTGCCGGTGCCGACGTTCCTCGCCAACGGCTACCTGTTCGCGCAGGGCGACGGCTACGTCCGCTATTTCGTCGCGCGGGACGCGGGCTTCGATTCACTCAGGTTCGATCCGCAAGCTCCGGGCAAGTATCGCCAGCAACTGGTCGCCTTGTCGCAGACCATCGGCTCGATGAACCACGACCTCGCCCGCTACATTGCGCGCGGCGGCAAGCTCATCACGCTGCAAGGCCTCGCCGACGAAGTCATCAGCCCCAATCAGACGATTGCCTACTACGACGCATTGGTCGAGCGCTTCGGCATCGACCAGGTCAACGGGTTCATGCGGCTCTACATGGTGCCGGGTTTTCAGCACGGCGGCGGCGCGTTCATTCCCTCGGTGGATCTGTTGGGCGCGCTCGACAATTGGGTCACGCGCGGCGCGGCGCCCGAAACCTTGACGGCGACCGACATCGCGGCGGCCACCAATGGACGCTCGCGTCCGTTGTGCCGCTATCCGCTGTTTCCGCGCTACGCCGGCAAGGGCAACGTGAATCTCGCCGCCAGTTTCGTGTGCGCGGAACCGTGATGCGTCTCACGCGTAGTGCTTGAAAAAAACACAAGGGCGTTGAAAAGGAAAACCCGTCGCGGTGGCCGGCGCCGACCGTTCGTGTGCGCCTCGACGAAAGAGGGCGGCGGCGCCCGTTTTAGGCGCCGCCGCCCCGGTTGCACGGGATCGGCTCGATAGAGCGTCGCTTGCGGTTACTGGCTGCCTTGCGTCGCGCCGCTCGTCCCGCGATTCATGTCGTCGCTGGTGCCGCTGCGCGTACCGTTCTTCATGCCTTTGTGCATGCCGCTGTTCGAACGGTCCGTCGGCAGGTTGTTGGGCGTGGCGCCCGTGCCGGTGCCCATGCCGCCGCCGGTGCCGGTCACGCCCGGCGAGCCATAGCCCGAATCGCTCGGGCTCTTCATCGTGCCGGGGCCGACGCCAGGGGTCGCGGTGCCGCCCGCTCCGCCTGTCGTGCCGCCGCCCGCGCCCACGCCGGTGCCGCCGCCCGAGCCGCCGCTGCCGGTCCCGCCCGTACCGCCGCCGGCCTGTGCATACACGCCGCCCGACAGCGCCATCACGAGCGCTGAAGCAAGGATTGTCCTGGTCATGTGTTTCATGGTTCACCTCCATGGAGTCGGATTGATGCCACGCAAGCGCATGTCGCTCGCATGGACGAACTGCCGCAAGCGATGTGCCCCGGACCGAACGGTGCGTCGCGGACAACGCGGCGGCGCGGCCCCGCACGCGCCGCTTGCGCGGGTTCGAATCGAATCCGGGGCTGCGCGGCAGCGTGTCTTGAATCGAGCATGGCGCGTTCCCGAAACGGTGCTTCGGAAGCCATTGAACCGCTGTGGGCAGGCGCGTGGCGGCGACGTGTTCCGGCACCAGAGAGCGCTTTTCGGGCGCGCCGCGACGTCGCGCTGCACGCTTTGCCACTTTCCATTACATTGCGGGTGCGGTCGCGCGCTCGCGACGCTGTTTCCAATCAAATTACGGTGTCTGCCATCATCGAATCCATGCAGCCAATCGTCTCGGTCACCAATCTGTCGAAAACCTATGCCAGCGGTTTTCATGCACTGAAGAACATCAATCTGGCCATCAACCGAGGGGAAATTTTCGCCTTGCTCGGGCCGAACGGCGCGGGCAAAACCACGCTCATCAGCATCATCTGCGGCATCGTGAATGCGAGCGAAGGCCGCGTGACGGTGGACGGCCGCGACATCGCGGCGGACTATCGCGGCGCGCGTTCGCTGATCGGCCTCGTGCCGCAGGAACTCACCACCGACTCGTTCGAAACCGTCTGGGCCACCGTCTCGTTCAGCCGCGGCCTGTTCGGCAAGCCGAAAAACCCCGCTCACATCGAGAAGGTGTTGCGCGACCTGTCGCTGTGGGAAAAGCGCGATAGCAAGATCATCACGCTGTCGGGCGGCATGAAGCGCCGCGTGCTGATCGCCAAGGCGCTCTCGCACGAACCGCGCGTGCTGTTCCTCGACGAACCCACCGCCGGCGTGGACGTGGAGTTGCGGCGCGACATGTGGAAGCTGGTGCGCTCGCTTGCCGCGAGCGGCGTGACGATCATCCTCACCACGCACTACATCGACGAAGCGGAGGAGATGGCCGACCGCATCGGCGTGATCAACGCGGGCGAGATCATGCTGGTCGAGGAAAAGACGGAGCTGATGCGCAAGCTCGGCAAGAAGCAGCTCACGCTGCAACTCGAGAGTCCGCTCCACGAGTTGCCGCCCGCGCTGGCCGGCTACGGGCTCGATGTCGCGAAGGGCGGCAACGAGCTGATCTACACCTACGAGGGCGACGGCGGGCGCACCGACATCATCGCGCTGCTCAAGGCGCTCGACGACGCCCGCATCCGCTTCAAGGACCTGCATACGACGCAAAGCTCGCTCGAAGACATCTTCGTCAGTCTGCTCCGGGGTAACCAATGAACATTCATGCAATTCGCGCGATCTACAAGTTCGAAATGGCGCGCACCTGGCGCACGCTGATGCAGAGCATCATCGCGCCGGTGATCTCCACGTCGCTTTACTTCGTCGTGTTCGGCGCGGCGATCGGCTCGCGCATCAAGGAAGTGGACGGCATCAGCTACGGCGCGTTCATCGTGCCTGGCTTGATCATGTTGTCGCTGCTGTCGCAAAGCATTTCGAACGCGTCGTTCGGGATTTACTTTCCGCGCTTTACCGGCACGATCTACGAGTTGTTGTCGGCGCCGGTCTCGTATCTGGAGATCGTCGTGAGCTACGTGGGCGCGGCGGCCACCAAGTCGATTCTGCTCGGGCTGATCATTCTCGCCACCGCGGGTCTGTTCGTGCCGCTGCAAGTGCAGCACCCGTTCTGGATGATCCTCTTCCTGGTGCTCACCGCGGTCACGTTCAGTCTGCTCGGGTTCATCATCGGCATCTGGGCGGACAGCTTCGAGAAACTGCAACTCGTGCCGCTGCTGATCATCACGCCGCTCACGTTTCTCGGCGGCAGTTTCTATGCGGTCAATATGCTGCCGCCGTTCTGGCGCGCCGTGACGCTGCTCAATCCGATCGTTTATCTGGTGAGCGGATTTCGCTGGAGCTTCTATGGACTCGCCGATGTGAACGTCGAGGTGAGTCTCGGCATGACCGCGCTGTTTCTGGCGGTGTTTCTGGCGATCGTCGCGTGGATCTTCAAGACCGGTTATCGGCTCAAGAGTTGACGTGGGAGCGGGCGGACGTGACGGCGCTTGCCGCCACGTCACTTCGCGTCACGTCCATCGGCTATGACACGTAGGCCTGCGCGACGTTGATCAACTGCACGCGGTTGCGCACCTTGAACAGTTGCCGCAAACGCCGCAGATGGTAGTCGACGTTATGCGGCGACAAGCCGAGGAAATAGGCGATTTCCTTGTCGCGCTGGCCCTGTACGACCGCCTTCAGCACCGCATGCTGCAAGTCGCTCAGCGCGACGCGCGGCGGCTGCGCCGGCGCGATGCCGATCACGCTCCTCGCGTGCGTCCAGATGAATTCGTGAATCGTGTGCGCGAACATCAATGTTTCGGCAACGATCGATTCGGTCATCCAGCGCGGATTGCCGATTTCCGAGTTGAAGCACAGGCTTGCGCTCAGTTCCGGCTCGGGCAGCGGCATCTGCGTGAGGATCCCGCTCTTGCGCCCGTTCGCCTCCAGCATGTCGATCAGGCCGCCGAGCCGCTCGCTGCGCAGTTGCGCGCGCGGCAGGTCGGCGCGCATGTCGGCCGTGCTCCACAGAAGCGGCATGCCGGTCGGGGAGGCGAGCGCCACGCGCGGGTCGAGCTCGAAATAACGCTCGCGGAAATAACGCGTGAGCCATGCCTGCGACTCGTAGCTGGTCAGCACGAACATCGTCTTGTGATGCGCGGTGGTGCGCGTGGCCGAATAGCTGAACGACTCGAAGCCGAGCTGCTTGATGCGCCGCCGCACGAACTCGATGCGGTCCTGCGCGCTGCCGAAACGCACCAGCGGACTGATGACCGGCGCCCGCCGCGCGGCGGGCGAGGGAGCGAGCGACGGCGTGCCGATCTCCTCTTCGGTGAAGAGCGTGAGAAAACCCGCGGGCGCCATGCCTGCGGTGCGGTTGGGTGTTCTGGATGCTTCAGCCGCGTGGGCCGATTTCTCGCGTGGCCGCGTGCCGGCCGGGTAAGCCGGTTGCGCGGTCAGCGCCGAGTTGTATGCCGCCGATGCCTGCCCGGCTTCGCCTTGCGGCGAGCCGGTCAGCCAGTGCGGCAGCGTATCGCATTCGTGTTCCATGAAACGGTAGCTCCGGCGTTCAGAACGCATGAAGGAAGACAAGCTGAATGATTAGCTATTTCCAAAAATTACGGTAGCCGGTTCCTTGCTATCATTTTTGGGATCTTGCGCTGACAGCAGGCCGGCAATGCGGCTGTGACAGGTTTTCTCATCTGCATACGGCACCTCCCTCGTAATGGACGACGTGATGGCACGAATTCCGAAGCTGACAACGACGCTCGCCTACGACCGCTACATGGCGGGCCAGAAACTGGTGTCGAGCGTGGAGCGCCCGTGGCGGCACCTGGTACTGCGCTCCTATCTCGAACCGGTCGAGCAGGAACTGCTGGAGGCGCCCGGCTTGCAGGACCTCACGCTGATGACGCTCGGCAGCGGCGCCGAACATCTCGAGCGCAACCTGAACGGGCGCTGGGAGAGCGCCGAGCTGCGCGTGGGCGACGTGTGGTTCGTGCCGCCCGCGCCGATCTCGTGGCGCTGGCGGTCGACCAGCGATGAGCCGCTGTCGACCGTCCATTTGCATATCGAGCGTGGCCTGATCGACAGCGTCGCCGATCAGATGGAACTCGACGGCTCGCGCGAGCTGTCGCTTGGCGACGCGATGCAGTTCAAGGATCCGCTGGTCGCCGCGATGATCGACGCGTTGCACCGCGCCGCGGCCGATCCGGCCGACTCGCGTCTCTATGTGGACGCGCTGGTTCACGCGCTCGCCGCGCATCTTCTGCAGCATTACTCGCGCGGCCGGCAAGCGCGGGGTGCCATGCCTGCACAGCGGCCCGACAGGCTGGTGCCGCGCCGCATCCGCCGCGTGACCGACTATATCCGCGCGAATCTGGCCGCCGATCTGGCGATCAGCGAACTGGCCGCGCAGGCCGGGTTAAGCAGTTTTCATTTTGCGCGCGTGTTTCGCCGCGAGACCGGGGAAACGCCCCATCAGTTCGTCACGCGCTTGAGGCTCGAGCAAGCAGCGAGGCTTTTGCGCGCCACCGGGCAGACGGTGCTGCAGATTGCGATTGCAGTTGGTTTCGAGAGTGCCAGTCATTTCTCCGTGCAGTTCAAGCGTGGCTACGGCGTGACGCCGCTTGCCTACCGGCTGCGCGGCTGAAGTACGGATTGCGCGGCTGGAAGTGGCCGGTTGCCCGGCGGCGATGTCTGAGCGGCGAGCCGCCGGTGGGTGCGGGACATGGACCCCGCCAATGTCTTTTTCCAGGGCCGGCGACGCTGCTCGGCCGCACGACCCCACCGCAGGCGCTGCGGCTGGTGGCCGGCTATGTTTTGCCAGCAAGGCGCAAAGCGCGCAAAGTGCAACGCGCCGCCTTGCTGGGAACCACGTACGTTGCACAGTGTGCTGCGCATTGCGCGGCTTGCAAACTACGAACTTTCGTGACAGTGCCGCGGCCGGACCTGGCATGGCCGTGCCGTGCCGGGGTTACGGCCGTCTTTCGCGCGTGGCCTTGCTGCCTGATGCAACTGGCCTGACGGCATGGACGGGAACTGTATCTGTCGAAGCCTTGCATCGGACGACAGAATAGCGGGCTTGCCCCAACGCGCATGGCACGCGGGCGCGGCAGGTTCCAACGGGCGTCTTTCCGATCATTCCGTTCCACGGCCACGCCGCCACACCAGGATATCTAGCGATGACCCGACTCCGAATCACTTCCTGCGGTTATGTGTTTATCGCCGAAACGCATCCCGACGCGCCGCAAACCGTGGCCGCCTTTCAGAAGCTGCTGCCGTACCGTCAGAAGATCATTCACGTGCGCTGGAGCGGCGAAGGCTGCTGGGTGCCGCTCGGCGACTTCAAGCTCGAGAACGACGGCGCCGCGGTCGGCTTCGAGAATCACACGAGCCATCCGTCGGTTGGCGACATTCTGTTTTATCCGGGCGGCTTCAGCGAAACCGAGATTTTGATTGCGTACGGATCGTGCTGCTTCGCGAGCAAGATGGGGCAACTCGCGGGCAATCACTTTCTGACCATCGTCGAGGGCAAGGACAAGCTGCGCGAACTCGGCACCAAGGTGTTGTGGGAAGGCGCGCAGGACGTGGTGTTCGAAAAGATCTGAAACACCGGCGGCGTCGGCGGGCGCGGGCGGCATCGGGACCGCGCTCGCGAACCGTGGAGCCGCTGACATGAAAGCGCGGGTCGACGACCTGTTCGCATACTCGATGGCGCCTGGGCGGCAAAACATCCGCTCGCGTTGGTCTCGCCCTCCGCCCGGTCCGGGCGCTGCTTCCATCTCGCCGTCGAGAAAACGGCTGACCATCTGACTCCGTTCCCACCACGAACCACTTCTCCCTGAGCGCTAGTGACCGGCCCTCGAGGGTGGCGCGTGACGCCTGCGCTTACGTTAAAGAATTTCGCCGCGCGTGAATTGGCGTTTTCTGCGGTTGTCATTTGAGACAAATTAGGCTTTATCTTGGGTTTGCCTAATTTAATTTAGTTTGAATTAAGAGGTTTGGCATTTTCCGTCTTAAATCCATTATGCCGTTTGTGCTAATTAAAGCTAAAAATTAGCTTTTAGGATTAATCGTATTCGCGATATTGCGCCGTGACGGCAGACTGCCTCCATCGCCTTTATCGGCCGAGTGAAAGCGCGATGCGATCTTGGTTCCTTTTGTTTTATAGCGTGGAATTGAGATTGCATAAGAAAAATCTCGGTAAATGAACTTTCGATTAAAAGATTGGGAGGAATGTTGAACCGGACTTATAAAACCGTATGGAATAGCGCCACTCGCACCTACGTCGCGGCTTCTGAAATGACGAGGAGCAGGGGCGCGAAAGGCGCGTCCGCATGCACGACACTGATGGCCGCTGGTGGAGGGCTTTTGAGCGCGTTGGCGTTTTCGCTGCCGGCCGGCGCCGCGGAATGCGAGTCGCCGGCGCAGTACTGTTCGAGCGCCGCGGAGGCGCTTGCGGCTCAAACCGGAGACGGGGTCACGCCGCCCGCCAACGATGCGGCCACCCCCGCGGAGTTGACTGCCGCGATCAATAACGCAAGCGTATTCGCCAGCAATCCGATCGTTGCGCCGGCCACCCAGCCGGCGGTTGTCGCATCGAGCCTGGCTGCCATGCCCGCGCCGCTCGCGAGCGCGCCGGTGACCGACTATATTGCCGTCAGCCCGAACGTGGTCGGCGGCACCAGCACCAGCACGACGAGCTCGCTGAACGCAATGGCGATCGGGCCCGCCGCGGCGGCGAGCGGCATCAACGCGCTGACAGTCGGCGCCGGTTCCGGCGCCGCCAAGGACGGGACCACGGCGGTGGGCTCGGGCGCATTCGCGGTGTCGGCGAACGCGACCGTGATCGGTGCGTATTCGTCGGTGGCAGCCAACGCGGATAATTCGGTGTCGATCGGGTACTCATCCCGTTCGAGCAAGATCAATGCGACGTCCATTGGTTCCTTCGCTAGCGCCGCCGCAAACGGTGCCGTGGCCATCGGCTACAAAACATTTATCCCGTCTTCCGGGGCGGATTCAGTGGTGCTGGGTTCCTATTCCTCGGCCACCGCAACGGGTTCGGTGGCGCTCGGCACGGGCGCGGTGGCAGACCGCGTCAACGTGGTGTCCGTGGGCAACCTCGCGCAAGGCCGGCAGATCGCCTATGTCGCGGCAGGCACGTTGCCTACGGATGCCGCCAACGTCGGCCAACTCTCGGGCGTGACCGGGGCGCTCGGCGGCGGCGCGTTCATCGACCCGGCAAACGGCGCGGTCGTCGCGCCGGTCTATACGATCGGCGGCGCGACCTACAACGATGTCGGCGCCGCCCTGGCGGCGGTCGCATCGGGCAGCGCGGTCGAAAGCGCGGATTCGCTGCGCTACGACACCGCGAACCATGACGTGGCGACGCTGGGCAACCCCGGCATGCCCGTCAAACTGACGAACGTCGCGGACGCCGCGCTGAACGCGGATAGTTCCGACGCCGTCACCGGCGCGCAGCTTTACGGCACCAATCAGGCAGTCGCGCAAAATACCGCCGACATCACCAACATCAGTAACGGTAGCGCTGGCCTGCTGCGGCAAAATCCGACCTCGCGCGACCTGACCGTCGCAAAGGACACGGCCAGCAAGCGCGTCGACTTCACGGGCACCGCGGGGCCGCGTGAACTGCTCGGCGTGGCCGCGGGTACGACCGCAAGCTCCGCGATCAATCTGGGCCAGCTCAGCCCGGCTGTCGCATCGCTTGGCGGCGGCGCAACCGTCAGTGCCAGCGGTTCGGTAACCGGCCCGACGTATCACGTGCAAGCCGGCACGCAAACCACGGTGGGCGGCGCGCTCAGCTCGCTCGACACGGGCCTGACGTCGCTGGAAACCCGAATCAATAGCGGCACCGTCGGTCTGGTCACGCACAATCCGAGTACTCGCGACATTCTGGTTGGCGCGGCCATGTTCGGAACCCGCGTCGACTTCGCCGGCGCGAGCGGCACCCGCGTGTTGGACGGCGTCGCGGCCGGCGCGGTCAACGACGCCAGCAGCGAAGCGGTGAACGGCGCGCAGCTTCAGGCGAACACCGCGAGCACGGCTGCGGCGCTGGGCGGCGGCGCCCGCGTCGCCGCGGACGGAACGGTCACGCGCCCCGTCTACGACATCGGCGGAAAGACATACGGCGACGTGGGTGCCGCACTTGCGGCGGTGGTCTCGGGCAGCACGGAGGCTGGAGCCGATGCCGTTCGATACGATTCGGCCGAGCACGCTTCGGTGACATTGGGCGGCACTGCGCCGGTACAGGTGACGAACGTGCGCGCCGCCACGCTCGACGCAGCCAGTCTCGATGCCGTCAACGGCGCGCAACTGTACGAGACCAACGAGGCCGTCGCGCGGAACACGGATGGCATCACGAACCTCGGCCAGCGCGTCACCGACAACACCACGAATATCACCCACCTCGACGCGCGCACCACGACGATCGAAGGGAATGTGAGCCACATCGCGAACCAGATCACGAACGGTGAGCTCGGACTCTTGCGGCAGGATCAGGAGTCGCGCGATCTCACCGTCGCGAAAGACACGGACGGCGCTCGCGTCGACTTCGGCGGCACTGCCGGCTCCCGGGAGTTGATCGGGATTGCGGCGGGCACCACGGATACGTCGGCGATCAATCTGGGCCAGTTCAAGCCGATGGTGACCGCGCTTGGCGGCGGCGCGCAGATCAACGCCGACGGTTCGGTGACCGGCCCCACGTACCAGGTTCAGGGCGCCACGCAAACCACCGTCGGCGACGCGCTCGGCTCGCTCGACACCAGCCTCACCACGTTGCGGCAGAACATGGAGACCGGCGGCATCGGCATCGTCACGCAAGATAGTCTGTCGCGCGTGATCAACGTCGGCGCGACGACCGACGGCAATCTGATCGACATGGCCGGCACGGCAGGCAATCGGGTCGTCACCGGCGTAGCGCGAGGCGCGGTCAGCGCGAGCAGCAACGATGCGGTCAACGGTTCGCAACTGCACGCGCAGGCAGCGAGTACGGCTGTCGCGCTCGGCGGCGGCGCAACCGTGAATGAGGATGGATCGGTGACGGCGCCGTCGTACAGCGTGGGCGGTGCGGTCGTGAGCAATGTGGGCAGCGCCATCACCAACCTGGACGGCCGCGTGACGCAGAACAGCAGCGACATCATGAATCTGCAAACCTTCGTCGGCAGCATCAGCGGGACGGTGGCGAATGCGGTGCAGTACGACAGTTCGGCTCATGACAAGGTCACGCTCGGAGGCACCGCTGCCGACGCGCAGAAGGTCCAGCTAACCAACCTGAAGGACGGCGATATATCGGCCACGAGCAGCGATGCGGTGACGGGTGCGCAGCTCTGGAGCACCAACCAGCGGATCGGCAATCTCGATCAGACGGTGCGGAATAGCCAGCAGAACGGCAGCGCCTATGTCGCCACCAATAGCTCGGGTAACGCGGCGCAGGCGATCGGCAACGGTTCGGCGGCGATCGGCGGAGGCGCGATAGCATCGGCGCCCAACGCAGTGGCGATCGGCGAAGGTTCGGTGGCCGATCAGACGAACACGGTGTCGATAGGTTCAGCCGGTAACGAGCGCCGCATCACCAACGTCGCGGCGGGACAGGCGCCCACCGACGCCGTGAACATGCAGCAGTTCCAGGGCAGCATGAGCGACATGGCGCGTAACGCGTATTCGGGAACGGCGTCGGCTATCGCGCTGGGCATGGTCCCCGAAGTCGACGCGAACAAGAACCTCGCGGTCGGTGTCGGCACGGCCGGCTACAAAGGCTATCAGGCGGTGGCGGTCGGCTTGTCGGCGCGTGTCACGCAGAGTCTGAAGCTGAAACTCGGCGCGGGCATCAGTTCAGCCGCGACAACCGTCGGCGCCGGTGCGGCGTATCAGTGGTAGGAGAGAGGCGGAAGTCGGACGCGCCTTGACCGGCGCGGGTGATCCGCAGTGAGTCAGCGCCGCAGTGAGTCAGCGGCAATGAGTCAGCGGCAGTGAGTCAGCGTGAGCGACTCAGCGGCAGCAAGCCGGGCCGGCGGCGAGTCAAACTCCCGCCGGCACCCCGCGCGTTTTCACGACGCGCGGGGTGCTACCGCACTTACCTGAACAGCTTCATCGCTTGTGAAAGCGTATTGAACACGCCCCACGCCAACGGGAGCGTCACATACAGCCAGAAGACGGCGAGCTTGACCTTGTTGGTCGGATGCACGGCTTGAATCGTCGACATGCGGGTCTCCTTAGGCGCCTTTGGCGAGTTGAGCGTCGGTCATGTGATGCTTGTCGTCCACCCGCTTGACCAGCAGATTGCAGACGAAGCCGATCACCAGCAGCACGACCATGATGTGAATCGTCATCGTGTAGGCGTCCGCCTTCGCCACGCCCTGCGACACCTGGTACGCGCGGATGTAATTCACCAGCACCGGCCCGGCAACGCCCGCCGCGGCCCATGCGGTCAACAGACGGCCGTGAATGCCGCCGACGAACGCGGTGCCGAACATGTCCGCGAGATAGGCGGGCACGGTCGAGAACCCGCCGCCGTACATCGACAGGATCACGCAGTAGGCGAGCACGAAGAGGGCGATCTGGCCCGAAGCCGCGAAGCCGGGCACGAGGTAGTACAGCACGGCGCCGAGCGCGAAGAAGATGAAGTAGGTGTTCTTGCGGCCGATCCAGTCGGAAGCGGAGGCCCACACGAAACGGCCGCCCATGTTGAACAGCGAGAGTAGACCGACGAAACCGGCTGCCGCGGCCGGCGTCACCGTGTCCTTGAAGCTCTCCTGGATCATCACCGAAGCCTGGCCGAGAATGCCGATGCCGGCCGTCACGTTCAGGAACAGCACGAGCCAGATCAGATAGAACTGCGGCGTCTTCAACGCCTGATCGATATGCACGTGATTGTGCGAAATCATCTTCTTCTGCTGGGCCGCGGGCGGCGTCCAGCCGGCCGGCTTCCAGTCGGCGGGCGGCACGCGGATCGCGAGCGCACCGATCGACATCGAGATGAAATACGCAATGCCGAGCACGATGAACGTCTCGGCCACGCCGATGCTCGTTGCGCTGCGGAAATGGTTCATCAGGGCCACCGACAAAGGCGCGGCAATCATCGCGCCGCCGCCGAAGCCCATGATCGCCATGCCGGTCGCCATGCCGCGGCGGTCCGGGAACCAGCGGATCAGCGTCGAGACCGGCGATACATAGCCGAGGCCGAGTCCGATTCCGCCGATCACGCCATAGCCGAGATATAGCAGCACGATCTGATGCAGATACACCCCGAGCGCGGAAATCAGAAAGCCGCCGCCGAAGCAGCATGCCGCGGTGAACATCGTGCGGCGCGGGCCGACGTGCTCGAGCCACTTGCCGGCAAAGGCCGCCGACAAGCCCAGGAACACGATCGCCAGCGAAAAGATCCAGCCGAGGGAAGTGAGCGACCAGTCGTCAGCGGCGGATTGCGTGATGCCGATAACCTTGGTCAGCGGGCCGTTGAATACGGAGAACGCGTACGCCTGGCCGATACAGAGGTGGACGGCGAGGGCCGCGGGCGGAACCATCCAGCGTGAAAAGCCCGGCTTGGCAACGGTGGCTTCTTTGGAAAAGAAGGATGCGGAGCCTGAATTCCCGCTCGGCTCGGTGATGCTGCTCATTGGTCGGTCTCCGGTGTGACAAATGCTTTGTTATCGGCGTTTAGCGCAAATGCTTTAGGGGCCATGCCTAAAAACCGGCAGGTTTGCGCGCCGCTGATATATGTTTTTTTGTTTCATATCGCGGGCGCGGACTCGGGCTGAGACCTGCAGGGTCGAACGATAGGGCGCGCGGTTGGCCTTGGCAATATGAGATGGAAATGCATAAGGTATTGACCTGACGAAACGTCGCCGGATGGATCGAATTGGGGCGAAGCGGTAAGAAAAAGAAACGCCGCGCCCAAACAAAACGGGCCGGCCGTGGCAGCTTCGCCACGGCCGGCCCGTCGTCGTCAACGAGGGTTTGCCGGAGAATCAGGCGATCGTGCGCCCGGTTTTCATCTTTGCCGCCACGAGCACGGAGATCAGGCAGCCGATCGCCAGATAAGCGGCGACCGGGTGCCACGAGCCGCCGGCAAGGCTGACCAGCGCCACCGCGATAAACGGCGTGAAACCGCCGCCGACCACGCTCGCCACCTGATAGCCCACCCCCGCGCCGCTATAGCGATACTCGGTGCCGAACAGTTCGGTGAACATCGGCTGCTGAACGCTCACCACCATGTCGTGCGCGATATTGGCGAGCATTACCGCGAAGACCACGATCCATACGGTGGAGCGTGCTTCGAGCGCGAGAAAGAAGGGCACCGCGCTGAACATGCCGACCAGCGCGCCGACGATGTACACGCGGCGGCGGCCGAAGCGGTCCGCGAGCCAGGCAAAGCACGGAATCGTCACGCAACTTACGCCGCCCACCAGCAAGCCGATCGTGAGAAAGAACTCGCGCGGCATGTGCAGATTGGCCGTCGAGTAGTTCAGTGCGAACGCCGTCACGATGTACATGGTGAACAGTTCGGCGAGCCGCAGCGCGATGATCAGCAGGAACGCCTTCGGATGCCGCAGCAGTGCTTCCACGATCGGCAGGCGCACGCTGCGCTCGCCATGCTCTCCGACTTTTTCGACGAATTCCGTCGACTCCTCCATGCTCGAGCGGATCCAGAGTGCGATCAGCACCAGCACCACGCTGAACAGGAAGGGCAGACGCCAGCCCCAGCTCAGGAACGACGCGTTGTCCATCGAACGGCTAATCAGCGTGACGAGCCCGGTCGACAATACCAGGCCCACGCCGTAGCCGACCTGCACGCCGCTGCTGTAGAACGCTTTTTTCTTCTCCGGCGCGCTTTCGACCGCCATCAAAGCCGCGCCGCCCCATTCACCGCCGACCGCGAAGCCCTGGATCGCGCGCAACGTCACGAGCAGCACCGGCGCCCACCAGCCGATGGTGGCAAAGGCCGGCAGCAGACCGATCGCGGCGGTCGAGAGGCCCATCATCATCACCGTGAGGACCAGCATGCGCTTGCGTCCGAGGCGGTCGCCGTAATGTCCGAACACGAAGCCGCCAAGCGGCCTGAACAGAAAGCCGACGCCGAAGGTGGCGAACGCCGCGAGCGTGCCCATCGCCGGGCTGACCTTCGGGAAAAACTCCGAGTTGAAGACGAGCGCGGCGACGATGCCGTACAGCAGAAAGTCATACCAGTCGACTACCGCGCCGACGAAGCTGCCGAGCGCCGCCTTGCGTGCCTGGCTGCGCGTCTTGCGGTTGTCGGCCATTGCGGATGGCTGGATGGTGGTGCTCATGACGGTGTCTCCTTTTAACCTTTGGCTGCTGGGTGGCTCGGGTGGTAGGTCCCGGCGCACTGGCCGTCGCCGGCCCCTTGCAGGATTTCCGGAAGGTTAGTGAGACGAGACGGATCGCACAATCGGCATTCGGGCGAAACTGCGCGATAATCGGACGCGAGTGCGCGAATAGCGCGCGTTTTGCGCGTTTACACCGACCGCTACCGCATTTCCGCGACGGGGGAAGCATCCGGAGCGCGCCCGTGCTACCTTGGTGACGTCGTCTGAAAAACAACAACTACTGATATACTGAATACAGAATATTGACTTATGCGGCGTTGCAGCATATGATTGAGTCATTCCTTCACTCAATCATTCGGAGTTACAAATGGAACTTGTTCCTCTCGCCCTGCTCGCCGCTGCCTTCGTAGGCTTAGGGTCTGCCGCCACTGTCCTGTTGACTCGCTGGATTCCCCAGCCGGTCGCGCAACTCGCAGCGCAACATGGCCGATTCGTAGGTTTGGGCGAACAGCGCGTCGGGGTAGCGGCAGCACGATATCGTTCACATGTTCAACATGAGGCGATGAATGTCGTCAGAACTTCAAACTGAAGCAGTGTCAACACCATTAACGTTGTCATTACAGCCGATCGGCGCAAGCGCGAGCTTGCGCGATCAGGCGTATGCGATGCTCCGCCAGGCGATTGCCGACGCGGACATCTACCAGTCCCGCGAGGAAATTCGTCTCGACGAGCGCGTGCTGAGCGAATCGCTCGGCGTGAGCCGCACGCCGGTGCGCGAGGCGATGACGCTACTGGAGCAGGAAGGTTTTCTGCGCATGGTGCCGCGGCGCGGCATTTATATCGTGCGCAAGAGCAAGCGCGAAATCGTCGAAATGATCCAGATGTGGGCCGCGCTCGAAAGCATGGCCGCGCGCCTTGCGACGCTGCACGCCACGGACGAGGAAATCGCCCGGCTGCGCCACATGTTCGACCATTTCCGCGACGCCACGCCGGCTGAACACATCGCCGAATACTCGGATGCGAATATCGCGTTTCACCAGGCGATCGTCGAATTGTCGAAGTCGCGGATCATTCTCGACACGATCAAGAACATCTTCATCCACGTGCGCGCGATCCGGCGCATGACCATTTCACAGAGCGACCGCGCGTCGCGCTCGATCGTCGACCATCTGCGCATTATCGAGGCGCTTGAACAGCGTGATACCGAACTGGCCGAGCGGCTCACGCGTCAGCATTCGCTGGATCTCGCTGCGTTTGTCGAAGCGAATTGCGACTTTCTGGATTGATGCGCTCGAGCGCTCCAATGGCTTAGCGAATAAAAAGTCCGCGGTGATCAAAACACCGCGGACTTTTTCGTTTGGCTGCGGCCTTCATCCGCGGCTCATCACCCTTCGCCGCCCACACGCCTGCCTCAGTGCCGCCCGGCTAAGCCAGCCCGGTTGTCGCCACCGTGCCCTAGGCCCATGATTCCCGCCTTCATCCGTTGCATTCCCTACCTTCTAGCATGACTGTCCCGCCGAGGCGTTCGGTATAAAACCTCGGTTGACGCAAACTCGAATTTGGTATGTGATATATCAAATATCGCGAGCGCATTCGTGACCAGGCGAGAACAGGACGGTACTCAGGAGACAACATGGGCAAAGCACTCGACGGCGTGCGCATTCTCGATTTCACGCACGTGCAATCGGGACCGACCTGCACGCAGTTGCTCGCATGGTTCGGCGCGGACGTGATCAAGGTGGAGAGGGCCGGCGTCGGCGATATCACGCGCGAACAGCTGCGAGACATTCCCGACGCGGACAGCTTGTACTTCACGATGCTCAATCACAACAAGCGCTCGGTCACCGTCGATACGAAGAACCCGGAAGGCAAGCAGGTTCTCGAGGCGCTGATTCAGACATGCGACGTCCTGGTGGAGAACTTCGCTCCGGGCGCGCTCGACCGGATGGGCTTCACGTGGGAGCGAATTCAGGAGCTGAATCCGCGCATGATCGTCGCTTCGGTGAAGGGCTTCGGCCCTGGGCCCTATGAGCATTGCAAGGTCTATGAGAACGTCGCGCAATGCGCGGGCGGTGCGGCTTCAACCACCGGCTTCGACGACGGCCCGCCGGTCGTAAGCGGCGCGCAGATCGGCGACAGCGGCACGGGTTTGCATCTGGCGCTGGGCATTGTCACCGCGCTCTATCAGCGCACGCACACCGGGCGCGGCCAAAAGGTGCTTGCAGCGATGCAGGACAGCGTGCTCAACCTGTGCCGCGTGAAGCTGCGCGACCAGCAGCGGCTCGAGCGCACCGGGGTCATGAAGGAGTATCCGCAATATCCGAACAGTACGTTCGGTGAAGCGGTGCCGCGTGCGGGCAACGCATCGGGCGGCGGCCAGCCGGGCTGGATTCTCAAATGCAAGGGATGGGAGACCGACCCGAACGCATACATCTATTTCATCACGCAGGCGCCGGTGTGGGTGAAGATCTGCAACGTGATCGGCAAGGAGGAGTGGGCCACCGATCCCGACTATGCGACGCCCGCCGCACGCCTGCCGCGCCTGAAGGAAATCTTCGCCGAGATCGAGCGCTGGACCATGACGAAGACCAAGTTCGAGGCGATGGAAATCCTCAACCGGTACGACATTCCGTGCGGGCCGATTCTGTCGATGAAGGAAATCGCCGAGGAGCCCTCGTTGCGCGAAACGGGCACGATCGTCGAAGTGGATCATCCGACGCGCGGCAAGTATTTGACGGTTGGCAATCCCATCAAACTGTCCGATAGCCCGACCGAAGTGCAGCGCTCGCCGCTGCTTGGCGAACACACCGACGAGGTCATGACCGAGCTCGGCTATTCGCGCGAGCAGATCAGCGCGTTACGTGCGGTCGGGGCGATCTAGGCCTACCGAGGTCTGGGTGCGTGCCGCCCCGGCTCGCGGGGCGGAGCTAGTGGGAAGCGTTCGATTAGCGACGACAAGCATCGCCTGACGGGCGGACCCGCTTCTGGTCCCTCTGCCTGACGCGATGAAAGCGCAACACGGAGGAGCACACATGCCGCAACCTTCCGACAGTGCCGAATGGCTCGACATGTCGTGTTTGCTTGCCGCTGTGCTCGGCATTCTGCTGGGTGTTGCGCTTGCCGTGCTCGGACAACTGCCGCTTGCGTGGCGATCGCGACGTCAGCCTGCATGGCGCGCTGGCGCATTGGCCGCGGTACAGGTGGCGCTTTTCGCGGCGGGCACTGGCGGTGGCTGTAGTGTGGTCGCTGCCGCCGTAGTGGGCGCCGCGTTCGGCGCATGGCGCGTGCGCAAACGCGATCTGACACGGCGGCCGCTGCTCGTCGCGTTGGCCGGCATCGCCACGGGACTCGCTGTCATGACGGGCGGATTCGCGCGCTATCTGTTCTCCGCCGCGCAGGCGAATGCCGAGCGTATCGAACGTATCGAACTTTATGCCGCGGTATTCATGGGTGCGTTGATCTTCGCCGCGTCGGCGATCGCATTCTGCAAACTGCTCGGTGTGTTGCAGGCGAGCGCGGCGGCGCGTCCGGGTCACCGCATCGTCAATCTGTTTGCGCTGTTGCTATGCGGATGGCTCGGCTATGGCTTCGTCACCGAGCAGGCGCAGCCGTTCGGTTTCGCCGCGCTGCTCGCGATGAGCGCGCTGGCTTGTGCGATGGGCGTGCATCTGATGACGAGCCGCGAATACTCAAACGATCACGCGAGTAATCACGGCTCGCATGCACATGCGTTCGCTGCCCGTCGCGATGGGCTCATCGCGGGACGGTCAGGGCTGCTGGCGCGCATCGAATGGCGCGGTGGCGAAGAGCAGGCCTGGGCGTGGCGAGAGATCGCGCCGGGCAGGGTGCGTGCGGCATCCAGGCACCGTCGCGGTTGGCATGACAGCAGGAATCTGGATGGGCAAAAGCGGCGCTGTGTCCGCGATTCGGGCAGTCATTCCGCGATGCGCCGTCAAATATGAAGGCGCGTCTTTTTTTGCGGCAATGGCGGCGCGCCTGGCGAGATTGCGATCCCGCCAAAGCCCTCAGTCGCCCGCCGATGCGAACTCGCTGTAGTAATGGGCCTTCCTTTGCAGGATCAGTTGCGCAAGAAAGTCGGCATCGTACGCGCGATGGAGATGGGCGTGAAAGCGCTCGATATAGGCGGTGATACGCGCCGCTTCACCGTTGAATTCCTTGAGCACCTCGAGCATCGCATGGTCCCAGCGAAAGCGCAGACCGAGATCGCTGAAGGCGGCGTTGTAGGCGCTCAGATGCGCGTCGTCGGAACTGCCGGCGGCAGTACGGCCAGTACGCGTGCTGGCGAAAGACTCAACCGAAGCGTAGGTCATGATCGGCCTCCTGGGCTGACGAGTAATCAAACCAGCTCGCAGCATAAAAGCGCCGACGAATTTCCAATAGTTAAAGTTTTATTGGGTACCCATAGCCTAGCGTTTATATACGCTCAGTTCCCGCACTCGCGTGATCTTTTCGATCAGGTTCGCGCCTTCTTCCATCAGAAAACGTTTGAAGGCGACCGCGACCGGCGGCAGGCGTTTGTTCTTCCGATGCACGACGTACCAGTTCAACATCAGAGGAAAGCTCTCGACGTCGAGCACGACGAGGTGGCCCAATTGCAATTCGAGGCTGATCGTATGTGCGGACAGGAATGCGATTCCCATGCCGGCAATCACGGCCTGCTTGATCGTCTCGGTGCTTTTGATCTCCATGGCGATCTTGAGATTGGCGAGACGTCCGGCGAAGCCTTCTTCCATCGAATTCCAGGTATCCGAGCCGCGCTCGCGCACGATGAAGGCCTCGCTCGCCAATTGGCTCATCTTGATGTTGCGTTTGTTGGCGAGCGGATGCGTGGGCGCGGCCACGATCACATACGGGTGAGGCGCGAACGGCTCGTTGGTCGCGTCCGTTTCATGCGGAGGGCGCACCATTACCGCGAGGTCGGTTTGGTTGCTCGCGAGCTGATGCAGCAATTCGTCGCGATTGTGCACCGCGAGATTGAGCACGACGCCGGAGTAGCGGCGCGTGAATTCGGCCAGCACGCGCGGAAAGAAGTAATCGCCCGCACTGATCACCGCGACATTCAGCTTGCCGCCCGAAACGCCCTTGAGTTGCCCCATGGCTTCGTCGACTTCGTGGAACTGCTGAATGATCGCGCGGCTGTAGTGGAGCATTTCGGTGCCGGCCGGCGTCAGGTAGATCTTTTTGCCGAGCTGTTCGAACAGCGGCAGCCCCGCGTGCTCCTCGAGTTGGCGCACTTGCGTGGAGACGGCGGGCTGTGTGAGATGCAATTCCTCCGCCGCACGCGAGAAGCTCAGATGGCGCGCCACCGTTTCGAAAACCTTCAATTGCCGCAGCGTGGCATTGCGCATCGTCATGACCGATGTATAAGCAAATGTGAATCAACATAATAACAAACTTTAATTATTAGTAATTCAGCAATCACCCTAGCATGGCTCTCACATCGAAGTGGAATGGCCCGCTGCTGTACTCGGGTTAACGCTTGGAGTTGGTGGCTAGGCGCACGAAGCGGCGAAGGTTTGTGTTGCAGCGCGGATGTTAATCGATCGGGATAAGTAAGCTTACAACCACGACGATTAAGCGCCGAAGTTCTTCCCCGAAAAACAAGCTTTCGGGTCGTAACGATAAGGTGGACAGGACACGGCACGCTGGGCCGGCTGAACCAGATAAATAGCGGAGACAAGGCACATGGACAACATCACTCGCCGGAAGACGGCCAGGGCGTTTTGAGCGAACCGTTGGTGGCAGCTCGTCATCGGCATGGTGTGCATGGCATTGGTGGCGAATCCGCGATACGCATGGACGCTGTTCGTCACACCGATGAATGCACGACATCAGATCCTCGCGGCTTAGCCACTGGCCCGAGCAAACGGGGAATAGCATGAAGCGCCGCGCCGCAGGTAAGTCATGAACGTCTCGCTGCAGCAGCTCAAGGTATTCGTCGCCGTCGCCCGTGAGCGCAGTTTCACGCGCGCCGCGCGTCAATTCGATCTGACGCAATCGGCGGTGAGCCGCTGTGTACGCGAGCTCGAGGACTCGCTCGAACTGAAACTATTCGACCGCACTACGCGTCAGGTGGCACTGACGAATGCGGGCGCCAGTCTCGAGCGAAGAATCGGCCGCCTGCTCGACGAAATCGAGCTGACATTGCGTGAGGAACGCGCCGCTTACGATGGCCATACCGGCGTCGTGGCGCTGGCCAGCAATCCGGTGTTGTCGTCGAGTTGGGTCGCGCAGGGACTCGCGCGTTGCACGGCGGCTTTTCCCGAACTGATCGTATCCGTGGAGGACCAGCCGCAAAGCGGCGTGCTCGCGAGTGTCGAGCAAGGCGAGGCGGATTTCGGCGTCGTCTCCACGGCTGAACCTCTCGCGGGTGATTTGTTGCACGCGCAAGTGGTCTTCACGACGCCGCTGCATGCGGTCATGCCGCCCACGCATCCGCTGGCGTGCGAGACGAGCGTTGCGTGGAGCGCGTTGCAGGAATGGGCGCTCGTCACGTTGAATGCGGATGCGGGCGTGCGCGCGGCGGTTGAACTCGCTTTCAGCGCGAATGGACTGAAACGGCGCACGGTGCAGGAATTCGGACACGTCGCGGCGGTATTGCGCATGGTCGAACTCGGGCTTGGCGTCGGCGTGTTACCCGTCGACGCGCATTGGCCGCCGTTGGCCGCATCGCTAGTGAGCCGGCCGCTCTTGCCCGAGATGAATCTCGCGACGCTGCTCGTGCATCGTCGTAACCGCTCGCTCAGACCGAACGCCGCGGCGGCCTGGGCGCAGTTCGCGGCGCTGGCCACGATGCCTTTGGCGGCCGTTGAGGCGGCGCCCTCCGCTTGTTCTCACGGACTCGTGTGGCCGGCGGTGGCGCGAAGCGGTGCCGTACTGCATGAGCCTTAGGCTTGGCATCGCGAAGCGCAGACCGCAGCCAATGGCTTCGTCCCTGGCGAGATCGTCGCGATTGAAAGTTCACCCGGTTGAAGGCGGTGTAGTTGCAATCGATCAATTGACCGGAGTATCGCGGCGTCAAAAAAGGATCGGACGCATTGCGCGTCCGATCCTTTTCCTCATCAGCTTCAAGAGCTAAGCGGTGGCCTTCAATCGCCCTGCAATGCCATCTTCTCGCGCAGTTTGACAAGCGCCAGCACCACGTCGATGGTCGGCGTGGGTTCGCCGACGAGACGACCCATCTCCTGCACCACCGTCAGAAGCGGATCGATTTCCATGGGTCTCCGATTCTCCAGATCGACCAGCGTGGAGGTTTTATGCGCGCCGACCGCACCCGCACCGTCGATGCGTTTTTCCACATCAACGCGAAAATGCACGCCGAATTGATCCGCGATGCGCTTGGCCTCGAGCATCATCGTGCGTGATACCGCGCGCGTGCCGGGGTCGCTCGTGAGGATATCGAGCGTGGCGTGAGTCAATGCGCTAATCGGATTGAAGCACAGGTTGCCCCACAACTTGAGCCAGATTTCGTCGCGGATATTGTCACGAACCGGCGCGTCGAAACCGGCCGCCTGCATGATTTCGTGCAACTGCTGAATGCGCGGCGTGCGCTCGCCGCTCGGCTCGCCGATCGGGAATTTCTTGCCGTACACGTGCTTGATCACGCCGGGTTCGACGATCTCCGCGGCGGGATACAGCACACAGCCGATCGCGCGTTCGGGGCCGAGCTTGGTCCATTGCGCGCCGTCCGGATCGATGCTCGCGAGGCGCGTGCCGGCGAACTTGCCGCCGTGCTGATGGAAGTACCAATACGGAATGCCGTTTACGCCGGTGACGATCGCCGTGTGCTTGCCCAGTAGCGGCTGCATTGCGTCGACCACGCCGGGCAGCGAGTGCGCTTTCAGCGTGATGATCACGAAGTCCTGCACGCCGAGTTCGCGTGGATCGGACGTGCAGCGTACGGGCGCGCTGAACGTTTCGCCATCCATGATCAGACGCGCGCCGTGTTCGCGCATTGCCGCGAGATGCGCGCCGCGCGCGATGAAACTCACGTCAGCGCCGGCGCGTGCCAACTGCACGCCCATCATGCCGCCAATCGCTCCCGCTCCGAAGATGCAAATCTTCATGATGCCGTCTCCTGTGACTATGTAAATCTTTTGCCCGATGCCACCTTTCACCGGTGCAAGGCGGCGGGCCACTAATCGAGCATACGGGCGCGGCGCAATCACAGATAGTTAAAGTTTCTCGATCGATGCATTAGCAATTGATTATGAAAGGAGGCGGCGCAAACCGCTCTCAAGAGATGCCGAATTCATCGGACGCGGATTGGAAAGCGATCCATTGGACCGGCTAAAGCGGCGGCCATTTGGGAAATTTCGCACTCTACGGCGATGCCAGCCAGAGCAGAATGCGCCTTCTTTAAGAATTGACCCATTGAGGCGGAACCGTGAACAAACACGCTGCAAGTGATGCCGCGAATAAGAACGTTGATTTGGCGCGTTTGGCTGAATTGCCGTCTCTCGTACCGGTGCGAGGTTTGCCGCGTGTCGAAACCGGTTCTCGGCGTTGCTGCCTGGCTGGATGCTAGAGCCAAGCACGATGCCGATCGTGATTCGTCAAGCCGGTACGCGTAACTTCGTCGATAAAGAGGGCGTGCTGGCGCGCCTGCTCGATTGATGCTGATCCCGCTGGGCGCGGCTCTGGCGTCGCATTTCTTCATGCCGGACTCGGGGCACTTGATTGTCGAGGGTGCGTTTGTCGCATTCGATATGGCGCTCGGCATTCTGCTCTTGCCGTTGTTCGGTGTTTACGACTCATGGCGCGGCCGCTCCAAATGGCATCTGAGTCTGAACATTGTGTTCGGCTGGATCATCGTGCAGGTCTGCGGCCTTGCCTTGATGTTTCTGCTTCATCGCACAGCATCGATCTCGCGAATCTGGTGCGTGAGTTGGACCGTGATGACGGCAACGGGTCTGGTGGCGTCGCGGCTGCTCGTGCATGCAGTGCTTCAGCGAATGAGGCGCGCCGGGCGCAATTTGCGCACGGTCGCCGTGGTCGGCGCGGGCGCGCATCGCGACAGCGTGATCGCCAACATTGTGAAGTCGCCTGGCGCGGGTTTCCGAGCGGTCGGGGCGTTCAACACGCGACGGGGTAGCGAGCCGGACGTTCCGGGCTTGCCGTCGTTTGCGCACTTGCGTGAATTCGCGGATTGGGTGCGCCGCGAAAGGATCGAGGAAGTATGGATTGCGCTGCCGATGTCCGAAGAGCGCACCGTATTGCGGATCATCGACGAGTTCAGCGGCGACCTCGTCAATTTGCGCTTTATTCCCGACGTACGCGGCCTTGCGATGTTCGACCGGAACGTCGTGGACCTGATCGGCGCGCCCGCTATCAATTTGATGGCTTCGCCGATGACTCCCTACGCCCTGATTCAGAAAGCGATTTTCGATCGGCTGTTTGCCGCGGCGGTCCTGATTGCATTGTTACCGCTGATGTCGGCGATTGCGGTGGCCGTCAAGTCGACATCGAAAGGACCGGTTCTGTTTACCCAGCGGCGCAAGGGGGCGGACGGGCGTGTCTTTCGCATCTACAAGTTCCGTTCGATGAGCGCGCATGCGGAGCAGCCCGGGGTGGTTCGCCAGGCTACACGCGGAGATCCGCGCATCACTCGCGTCGGCGCTTTCTTGCGCCGTACGAGTCTTGACGAGTTGCCGCAATTCTTGAATGTGCTGCGTGGCGAAATGTCGGTGGTCGGACCCAGGCCGCACGCAATAGAACACGACGACCAATACCGGTCCATCGTCGACGGCTATATCCATCGTTACAGGATTAAGCCGGGCATCACCGGGTGGGCTCAAGTGAACGGATTTCGCGGAGAAACCGACCGGATAGAAAAGATGCAGGGGCGTGTGGAACACGATCTGTATTACCTGCGGAACTGGTCGTTCGGGTTGGATATGCGCATCGTTCTTGCGACGGTGGTGAAGGGGTTGGTGCATCGGAATGCGTATTGATGTCCGCGCATTTTCTCCGGCGTGCGGTGACGCGTCCGGCGATGTGTATCTCAATGAAACACGAATGACGTCTGCCCGAACTCGGGCAGCGAGGGCAAAGCTACGGCTTGCTCGCTTGAATAGGTTGAACACGATGTTAGCGGTAATTCAGTCGCGGCCGGTGTATCGGCTTGGGGCACTTATGGCGGCCGTCACGCTGCTGACCAGCGCGTGCGCGGTGGCGCCGGGTATGCGGATGGAAACCTCTCGAGTGCAGGATGCATCGAGCAATTCGAATGCCGCCGGCGCAGTCGGCGCAGACGTGATTCAGGAAAAAGCCAATGCGACGCCAGGCACGCCTGACATCGCGATCACTAAGGTTGATGCAGCGCTCATCTCGAGCCTCGCTCAAACCCGCAAGCAACAGCAACTGGAGCTTTCGCAGCTACTTTCGGAAGCGCCGCAGGCCTATGCCGTCGGGCCCGGTGATGTGCTGCAGATCGTTGTCTGGGATCACCCCGAATTCGCAGCCGCGCTCGGTACTTCGCAAACGCAGTCCTCGCCGCGACCTGGTGATCCTCTTGCCGGTTTCATTATCGATCAGAACGGCACTCTGACTTTTCCGTATGCAGGCACGTTGGATGTGGCAGGGCTGCGTACCGAGGAGATACAACGGCGCCTGACCGCGGCGCTCGCGAAGTACTTCGTCAAACCACAGGTCACTGTGCGAATGGCTTCTTACCGTGCGCGTCAGATCTATGTCGACGGAGAGGTGCATAGCCCCGGCGCGCTGGCTGTCAATGACGTGCCCATGACGCTTTATGAAGCAATCGGTCGTGCCGGCGGCTTCAATGAACACGCTGATCAGAGTGACCTCGTGCTGGTACGCGACGGCCAATCGCATCGCCTCAACATGACGCAATTGCTGGCCCAAGGAGTGAGCCCGTCACGACTTTATCTGAAACACGGTGATTTGCTGCGTGTCGTGTCCCGAGACGAAAACGATGTGTACGTGATGGGCGAGGTGAACAAACCCGTATCAGCGATTCCGCGTCGAACCGGACGCATCACGCTCGCGGACGCATTGTCGCAGGCCGGTAGCGTCAACGCATCGACTGCCGATGCCGCGCAGATGTTCGTGGTTCGTGGTTCGTTGAGCGGGACGCCCGAAGTATTTCACCTCGATGGCCGCTCGCCGGTCGCGATGCTGCTGGCCAAGGATTTCGATCTGCAACCGAAAGACGTCGTGTATGTGGATGGCAGCGGTCTCGTTCGCTTCAATCGTGTGCTGAGTCTGTTGATGCCGTTGATTAGCACGGGGTTGACCGCGGGAGTTATTGCGAAATGATTGAACGCGTGCTGGCCGTATGCGCCGGCAATATCTGCCGCAGTCCTATGGCGGCGGCTCTCCTCTCGCGGCGCCTTAAGTCCGTAACTGTGGAGTCCGCCGGTATTACGGCGCTGATCGGCCGTGAAGCGGATCCTCATGCCATAAGCCTGATGCGCGAACACCGTCTCGATATCCGTGCGCACCGTGCCCGGCAGTTGGTGGGGTGGATGGCGGCATCCGCCGATCTTGTCCTTGTCATGAGCCATCGGCAGAGGCAGTACCTCGAGCGTCGATTCCCGTTTTTGTCTGGACGCGTATATCGACTCGGCGACTTCTCGAATCCCCCGGGGGATTCCCTGGCAGGATTCGACATTCCGGACCCATACGGCAGGGACCGGGCGACATTCGAAGAAAGTCTGAGCCTCATCGAGGCCGGCGTCGAAGGCTGGTCCCTCCGCATCGCGGGCGTATCCGGTACAGCCGTTATGCCGGTTTCGCGTACCGACAAGACTTTGCCTTGACACTCCCTCAAAACACCCACCTTTGTTCACAATGAAATCGTTGCAGTCGCCTGAGAACGAGGCGTTAAAACATGACGATGAGCTAGATCTCATCGGGGTACTGGACGTACTGGTCGAGTACCGAAGTGCCATTCTCAAGATTTGCCTCACTTGCGCCGCACTTGCGACCGCTTTCGCCTTTCTGTTTCCGCCACGCTATCAGGCGGACATCTCGGTTCAGGTTGAGGACGGCAACGGTATGGCTGCTGCCCAGAGCCTGCTGGGCGACGTGTCGTCGTTGTTCAACTACAACTCGCCGACTTCCGCCGAGCAGCAGATCATGGCCTCGCGGCTCGTCGTGACCAGCGTTGTCGACGAACTGCATAGCTATATCACGGTGCACCCGAGCCGTTTCCCGCTGATCGGCGATTTTGTGGCACGCGTCAGTGACACGGCAATGCGCCCAGGTATTTTTGGTATCGGTGGCTGGGCGTGGGGCGCGGAACACGCCGACATTATTCAGTTCGACGTCCCGACGCGCGTGGAGGGTGACCGATTCTCGCTTACCGTGCTTTCTACGGGCCGCTATAGCCTATCCGGTCGGATTCTTGAGAATCCGTTTGTTGGCCGGGTTGGCCGGGTCGAGGTGATTCAGACCAGCCATGGGCCGATGACGCTGTTCGTGAGGTCGTTCAATGCGGCACCAGGCACCAAGTTCGAACTGTCCCGGAAATCTCGCCTTGGCACAATCACGGAAATGCAGAGCCGTCTTGACGTCAAGGAGAAGATCAAATCGTCGGGCGTGCTCATTGCAACCCTGAGGGGAACTGATCCCGTCATGATTCGGGACCAGATGCAGGCGGTCGGCCGTTACTACCTGAAGCAGAACATCGAACGCAAGGTGGCCGACGCTGCGCAATCTCTAGCATTTCTGGATGCGCAAGTCCCGGTGCTCAAGAAGCAACTTGAGGATGCCGAGGTCCGCTACACGCTGTTGCGTAATAAGCGGGGGTCCGTCGATTTGACGGAGGAAGCCAAAATCGCACTTCAGCAGACGGCGGATGCAAAGACGCGCATGCTCGAACTGCAACAGAAGCGCGACGAACTCTCCTCCCGGTTTACCGGTTCACATCCTGAAGTGATTGCGCTCAACGCGCAGATCGCCACACTTCGCGCCCAGGAGAGCGTATTCGCCCAGCAGATAGAGCGCTTGCCCGATGTTCAGCAGGATGCTGTGCGTCTGATGCTGGATGTAAAAGTCAATACGGATCTCTACGCGGCGCTGCTGAATAACGTTCAGCAACTGAAACTGGTCAAGGCGGGCAAGACAGGAAGCGTGCGCCTCGTCGATTCACCGGTAGTTCCTGAAAAAATCGCCTTTCCTAACCGCCCGGTGACGATCGCTATCGGCACGTTGCTCGGGCTGTTACTGGGTGTTGGTTTTGCTTTTGTTCACAACTACCTGTTCGCCGGAATTGCCGAGGCGGAGGAGATCGAGAGCCACGCCGGCCTGACCGTGTATGCAACGATTCCGGAGTCGCGCTATCAACAGCAACTCAATAAGGAGCGTAACACTCACCCGTTGGACGTCCGTCTGCTGGTGCAAGCCTATCCGCACGAACCTGCGGTCGAAAGTCTTCGAAGCTTGCGAACGGCACTTCAGTTCGCGATGCTGAACGCGAAAAATAACGTGGTCCTCATTTCCGGCCCTACGCCCGACGTTGGGAAATCATTCGTGTCGGCGAATTTCGCAGCGCTGCTGGCCGCAAGTGGCAAGCGCGTATTGGTCATCGACGGGGATATTCGCAGGGGCCATCTCCATCAATACTTCGGTCGGCAGCGCGAGCGTGGCTTTACGGACGTCGTTGCAGGGAAGCTTGCGCTGGATCAGGTCATTCATCGCGACGTGGTCCCGCATCTGGACTTTATTGCCACGGGCGGGCTGCCAGGTAGCGCAGCGGAGGTGCTCATCCAGGAACGCGTGGGGCAGATTCTCGATGCGAGCGCACGTAACTACGACGTAGTGCTCGTCGACTCGCCGCCGGTTCTGGCCGTAACCGACGCGATGGTATTGGCAGACCACTGCGCGACGGTGTTGCTCGTTGCACGAGCCGGCCGCACTCGCGTGGCGGAACTCTCGGAATCGGTCAAGCGATTTGCGCACTCTGGTATTTCAGTGGCTGGTGCACTTCTTAACGGCCTCGATCCAAAATCCGGAAGGCGAAGCTACGGCCGAAAAACCGGAGCCTATCGGTACGTGCAGTACCGGTACGAAGAGGCGCAGCCGGCACTAGTATCTCGCTGGCGTCAGATATTGGTGCGTCTTGGACTGGGGCGGTGATGCGAGTCAATACAGCAGTTGCCGCTGAACGATCGCAATCAGTTGTCGCCCACGGTAGTCGGACTGCCCTGCGAGATCGTCGGAACTCGCGGGAGCCCGCATTACGTGTGGCGCTCGTGGTCGAAGCGGCGGGTGGCGGCGTAGCCGTCCATATCGCTGATATGGTACGCGGCTTGCGCGCCCGCGGGGGCTTCGAGGTTCACCTGGTGATTCCCATCGGAGCTCGTTTTGACGGCGTAATTCTGGCGGACGATGTTCTCGCACAGTGTGATACGGTTCATCGGCTGCCGATGGTCCGCTCGATCAGCAGTTCCGATACGATCGCCTTCGCTCATTTATTCAAATGTCTGCAAAAGATCAAGCCAGACATCGTTCACAGTCACAGCTCAAAGGCGGGTGCGCTCGCCCGTCTGTGCTTAGGCCCGTGGAAACAGGTCTACACCCCACATGCCGTTTACACGCTCAATCCGTATCTGCCGCGTGCGCAACGCCGTTTCTATGGACTGGTCGAAGGATTTCTCGGTCGCATGCGCAGCGACCGAATTATCGCTGTTTCGCTCGATGAAGCGGAACATTTGCGGCAGGTATTGCGCATACCCGCGGACAAGATCGAGACGATCTTCAACGGCGTACCAACCCCTATGCTGCTTCCAGCCGTCGAAGCCCGCGCGGCGTTGGACTTGCCGAGCAACGCGGTCGTTGTCGGATTCGTGGGGCGGCTGGATTTCCAGAAGGGTGTCGACCGGCTGGTACGGGTTGCCCAAAGCCTGCTCGACCGTGGAATCGATAACGTCATTTTCGCGGTGATGGGGCCGGGGGACTTCGTTGCCGCGTCGGGTGTGAGCGCCGACGCCATTCCGCGCAACATGCGTGTGTTGGGGCTGTTCCCGGAGGCGCGTCGCTACTTCTCCGCCTTCGACATCTTCGCACTATCCAGCCGTTATGAAGGCTTCCCTTATGTCGTCCTCGAGGCAATGGCAGCGCACGTCCCAATCGTTGCCACGCGGGTCTCCGGCGCGGCCGAACTGGTTGACGCGGAACAGATGGGATTCGTGGTTCCCAATGCAGACGACATGACGGTGTTCACGGACGCCATAGCCGCGCTCGCCCAAGATCCGATGATGCGCGAACACATGGGCCGCAATTGCGAACGGGCCGTTGAGCGTTTTTCCGCTAACGCCATGATCGACCGCACGGTGGACCTCTACAGGCGTTTGCTCAAGGAGAGCAATTGATGGCAACCCAAACGCACGTGGTTCTCCTTCACGCTTACAGCTCAAGGAATTCGGGCGATGGACTGCTCGTCGACCTCTCGGTCACTCTGCTGAACGAGGCTTTGGGCGAGGGGACGCGCGTATCGATCGTCGCGGCCGATCCCGGTTCGTTCCTCCAGTACCCCGATGTCTATCCGGCGCCAGTTCTTGCGGACAGTGGCATGACCCGTCTTGGGGCCGGCGCGGCCGGTCTTATGTTTCCCATTGACAGCAACGGCCGGATGCGCGCGTTGTTGCAGCTTCTGAAGTCGGCCGATCTCGTCGTCGGCGTGGGAGGCGGATACCTGCGCGCGCGCAACTGCATCGAGGCGCTCAAGCTCGAAGCGGGCCATCTGCTGCAGATGCGCGCGGCACGTCTCGCTGACAAACCGACCGTGTATCTGCCGCAAAGCATCGGACCGACTATGCCAGCGGAACCGCTGCGCTCGCATCTGTCGGGCATGCTCAGCGGGTTTTCATCCGTGTTCGTTCGCGACAACCGCTCATTGGCCTTTCTCGAGCGCAATGCGAACACCCTGCGGGCTCCCGATCTCGCGGTGCTCGATTTCGAACGGCGCAGCGAGCAGATCATGACGCGCGCACGGAAGGCCCGTCCTGCCGTCAGCCATGTAGCGTTCGTGCTACGGCGGGCGCCGAGTTGGAGTGCGCAGCAGCGCGGGCGCTACGAGAGCGCCACGCGAACGTTGATCCATCAGCTGGGCGAAACGTGCCGGATCAGCTTTGCCGTGCAAAGTAGGGGCCGCGGCAACGACGACCTTGCATACTACCGAAGCATCGGCATCGACGGCGAACCGACGACGCTGAAAGACTTGCTCGTGAAGGACACGCCAGACGTCGTGGTATCGGTGCGCCTGCATGGCGCTCTCGAGTCGGTGCTGAATGGCGTGCCGTCCTATCACCTCAGCTATGAGCGCAAGGGTTTCGGTGCGTATGCTGATCTCGGTTTGCACGACTGGGTGGCCAACGCGGCCGACTTCGATGCCGGGAAGGTTGCCGCGACGATCATGGCGCCGGATGCGATTCGCGCTTTCTGGGCGAACGCCTCGTCGGGTTTCGAGCGGATCCGCAGCGGACGGGACAGCATTCTCGCCGCGCTGCGCACCGCGAGAAACGCATAGCGCGGTATTGTCATGCACCTGCTCATTCGCCTGACGCTTCGCATCGCATCGCTGGCGCTGAAATTCGTGCTGACGATCGTCGTCGCACGCACGCTCGGATTCGCAGCCGTGGCCGATTATGGTCTGGCGCTCGCCGTATCGGTCGTATCGTCCAAATTACTCGGTCTGGGATTCAGCACCGAGATCAACCGGCGACTGAGCAGCGTGAACCCGGTGGGCGCGATCCGCGACGCGCGCCGTTTGCTCCTGCTCTATTGCGTCGTGTACGCGGTGATTGCCGCCATCGTCGCGTTTCTGTACGACAGCGCGGGTTTGGGTGCATTTCATCGCATCACGCCTGGCATTCTCTGGGGCGTGGTGCTCGTGGCGTTCTCCGAGCATCTGGGGCTTGAGACGACCTCGTACGTCTTTTCGCTGCATCGCCCGAGGCTGGGGTCGGCGCTGCTTTTCATCCGTACCGGCGCATGGGCGGGTGTGGCGATTGTCGGCCTGCTCGCCGGCGGGGTCCGTTCCGTCGAGATGATTTTCACATTGTGGTGCGGGACGAACGTCATCGCCGCGGTCGCGGCGTGCTGATGCGTGTGGCGTTCAGGGCATGCAGGGCACGAGGCGGGATTGCAGCGGGAAACACCTGCCACCGACGGCGCGCGAAGCGTCCGCTCGGTGTGGATCGCCGGTTTGCCATTTTTCGTCGCGACGACCGTGCTATCCGGTCTGCAATACGGTGAGCGGTTTCTCGCGAGTGGTGTCGTGACGGCGGACAAACTCGGGCGTTATGTTTTCGCGTGGTCGATCGCAAACTCGATCCAGACGATCGCCTACGCGACGATCGTCGTGACGGCGGGACCACGGCTGGTGCGCGCGCTGAGTGCGGTCGACGGTGACTTCTGGACGGTGCTGCGAGCCTCGGCGCGATCGAGCGCCTGCATTTCGATCCTTGCCGTCGCTGGGATTCTATTCGCCAGCCAGCCGATCTTTCGGCTCGCTGGCGAACCCGCTGACGGCCCGGCACTCATGATGCTGCTCACGCTGCTCGTCTCGTTCGTTCTGAGGTCCATCGCGGACGTTTTCTGGAGTGGCGCGGTCGCGCTGCGCCTCGGGAAGCCGGTTGTCATTGCGATTTCGGTTGTGGCGGTCGTAAGTATTCCGCTCGAATGGATGCTGGTCACGCGGCTGGGCGCAATCGGCGCGGCATTGGCGCACCTGACGGCGAGTGTGGGGATCGTGGCGATACTGGTGCTGATCGTCATGCGTGCCCGCGAGACTCCCGTCGTCGTGGACAGCAATAAGGAAGCGTTTTATGTTTCGTAAGGCACTTAACGCCGGTCCGCGGCTCAGCGTGGGTGTCATCCGGCTCATCGCCAGTCTATCCATCCTGCTGTATCTGATGATGTACGCGAAGGCGGGCGTGTTTTTGCCCGAGTTCGTGTTCCGCGATTCGGATAAGATCCAGTCGCAGATCGGTGGCTCGAACACGTATCAAGATACGTCTTTCGACGCAGTTGCGAAGTTTTATGCTTCGCTCGGTGATCTCGGTACCAATGTCTTTGTGGTGAGTATCGGTGCGCTATTTATCTGGCTGATGGTTGGAAGCTCGAAGCGCCTCGGCGGCCTGCTGATGAATATGGTGCTGATCGCGCCATGCGTGTTCTTCAATCTGTTCGTGGCCAGCAAGGACACGCTCGTCGTCCTGATATCGGTGGTGCTGGTTCTGATCGCCCGAAGGTGGAGTGTGGTGCATGTCGCGCTCGCCGCAGCGGTGCTTTATCTCGGATACGCGTTAACGGTTCGTATCTATTTCGTGATGATTCTCGCGGTTGCCGCGGGCGCATGGATATTCCGCTCAGCATCGCTGCGACTAAAGACGTTTCTGGTTCTCGCGGGCGTGGCGGGGCTGTACCTGCTGCCGGATGCCACCTACTACGTACTGTTGCATCCGCGCGATATGGCAGTCGACTATCTGGTCGCGGGCTCGCCCTACGGCGCGCGCACCGGCTTCTACAACCTGCTGGAGCCGACCTCGTTCGCAGCATTCTGCGCAGACTATTTCTACGCGATCCTCAGACTGAACGTTCCCGTGCTGTTTTCCCCTGAGCCCAAGGAGTTCGTGATGCTGATCTTCGTATGGATCGCAATCGGCGCCGTGTTCGGCCGCAAGAGCGGCCTCGCGGCGGGCATCGACACACGCGCGATGGATGTGCTCGCCAGCCTTGTCATCGGGCACATGGCCGTATCGATGCTGTTCGAGCCGGATCTGGGTAGCTACACACGGCACCTTTCCAGCGTCGCGCTCTTTTGTGCATGGCGGCTCAGCGCTCTGGCTGTCCGCTCGCGGGCCCCGAATGGCCAAACGCCGGCGGGTTATCCGCCGGTCGATTCTCAACCACAGTCATCGGCAGCTCAACAGCGATATGGCTCAACCGAAGAGGCGTTTAACCCATGAGCACGATAATTGACCGGCCGCGAGTTTATGACAACGTGCAGGGCGCACGCGCGCTCGCCGCGCTTGTAGTCGTCGCCTATCACCTCGGTGTATTGCCGTTCGGACAATGCGGCGTCGACATATTCTTCGTAATCAGTGGCTTCATCATGTCGCTCGTCGCGCCGGGCGAGGGGCGCGACTTTCTGCGCAAGCGCCTCATCCGCATTCTGCCGCTCTATTGGCTGTCGACTATCGGCGTATACATCATTGCAACGATCAGGCCGCACTGGTTGAACACGACGACTGCAGACGCCATATACCTAGTGAAGTCGCTCCTATTCATCCCTTACGTAAAGGACAACGGTCATTGGGGACCGCTCAACCTCAATGGGTGGACGCTCGAATACGAGCTGCTTTTCTATCTTGTCATCGCAGTCGCGATCAGCGTGGTACGTCCGCGCTTCGCTACGGCGGTTGCAGCTGCCGCGCTTGCTTTATATAGCTTGCTCAATGCGCTGGTCAAACCATCGAATCTCATCGTCGACTACCTCGGGCAACCATTTCTGCTGGAATTCTGCCTAGGGGTCCTCGCGTACTGGACCGTGCAATTGGCGAGAGTCGAGCGTATTTCGCGGTGGTTCTGGCTGGTCAGCGCTGTAGCGAGCCTTGCAGCGATGCCTGCGTATTTCATGTTGTATGGCGCACCAAGCGGATTTATGCGCACGGCGGTGTATGGCGTGCCGGCGTTCGCGTTCATCACGTCCCTGATCGCAATGGAAACGGGAGGCTGGAGCACGCGGAGCAGGCTTGTTGCTCGCCTTGGGGCTGCCAGCTACGCGATCTATCTGTTGCATCCCTATGTCGTCGGCTTTCTGCGAAAGGTGTTGACGATGCAGACGAATCTGAACTCGTGGAACGGCGCGGCGACGGTCTTCATCGTGATCGCTGTGGTGTGCGCGGCCAGTGACGTGTGTCACCGTCGGATTGAGAAACCCGTGCTTGCGTGGCTGAATCGCTGGTTTGGACGACGGGAACCTCTTGGAGTGACTATCAGGTGATTTCATTTCAACGTTTATCGAAAGTAGGCGTGATCGCGTTTTGCATGTGCAGCGCCGCCATGCAAGTGCAGGCGAAGAAGCAAGACTGGATTTCAGATCACGAAGGCGCCTCCAAGGTTGGCGTTCAGGTAAAGATCGAGCGGTTTACGCCGACCACGGCGAAACAGATCAAAGCCACCGGATTTAGCTTCGTTCGCTTTGGGGTGTGGACGAATTCAATGCAGACAGCGGAATACCAAAAGAAGGTGACTGACGCGTTTAACGCTGCTCAAGCGGCAGATTTACCCGTCCTTCTGACGGTGCGTTCGACGATCCCGCTCGCGAGGTCTTCGAACGATGAGGCGGCGCGCAATGCGCAACTGCGCGACTCAGCGAAGCAACTGATCAACGTAGTGGGCAGCCTGGCTGGCGCAAATGGTAGCGATCTGCTCGCCGTTGAACTCTGGAACGAACCGGAGTTGCCCACGTTCTGGCCAACTGGCGATGTCGATTCCACATTTCCAGTTTATATGCAGGCGGTGTGCAGCGGGTTGAGGGCCGTTCTCGGCACGACTCCTGTCATCGGATTCGGTTTTGCGACGGTTCCTGCCTCCGGGTCCCACTCCGATAAGCTATTGCAAAGCATTCAATCGCCGTCGAGCCATTGCATCGACGCGGTTTCATATCACGCGTACGGCATGAGCGAATCGCAGATTCGAGAAGCATCCGTGTACGTGCGTTCCCGATATGGACTACCGGCGGTTATCACAGAGTGGGGCGTTTCCTCCGGGCGCAATGGGGGTATCGCCGGTCAGGCGGCAGACATCAAGTCGTTTCTCCTAAAGCGCAATTCGATGAGGACGCCGCTGATTTCAATCTACGAATGGCAGGATACAGCGCATGGCAAAAATGCACGCGAGCGCAATTTTGGCTTGGTGGATGCGTCCGATACCCAAAAACCGGCGCTACGCGCGGCGTTGACTGTCTTTGGCAAGCAATGACGGAGGCTTAACGCGGCGGCTGCGATTTTCTGATGCTTCCGGTCAGCTTGCATGCGAGCGCGGTCAATAACATGACGCAGACCAGCGTCTCGCCAAGAGCGAAGGCGAGTGCCGTAGCGATGTAACGTTTAATCCGGTTCATTCGTTCGGAGCGTTGTTTGGCAAGGACTTTATTATCCCGCGTAACGGTGATTTAAGACAAACCTGCGCCCCTTCAACGCCTCACCCCCGCCGAACCAACAAAAAACTCACCCCAACCCCCGCCAGAAACGCTCCGCAGCAACGATTAAACCACCGACGAACCGTAACCCGTACCAGCCATTTCCCAAGATACATCCCGGCCCACGAATACAGCGCGATCGCGACCCACTCGAGCACGAGAAAGCTCGCGCCCAGCACGGCGAACTGCGGCAGTATCGGCTTCGCGATATCGACGAATTGCGGTAGGAACGCGGTAAACACGAGAATCGCCTTCGGATTGCCGGCGGCCACGAAAAACTCACGACGTGCAGTCCGTCCGAGCGATGCCTCGTCCTGCTGTGTCGAGTCGATGGCAGGGGCGTCGCTGCGCCACAGTTGAATCGCCAACCAGATCAGATAAGCGGCGCCAACCAGTTTGATGGCGAGAAAGAACCACTCGGATGCATGTAGCACAACAGCGAGTCCCGTTGCGGCAAGCACCAGCATCAATGCGAACGCAACAAGCCGGCCAGTGCCGCCAACGAAAGCGGTTATGAAACCGTGACGCGCGGCCACGTTAATCGACAGTAGATTGTTCGGTCCGGGCGCGAGGTTGATCGCGAAGCAGGCGGGCAGAAAAAATAGCCAGGCGGTGATGGACATGACAGGCTCGCACGATGAACAGGCATTTCGACGCATCGCGCGGCGCAACGGCAGGCTCTCGCGACACTCCTGGATGATTGTAGCGAAACCGACTTGCATCCATGCAACGACGCCTCAATTCACCGACTTAACAAACCCCGGATCACTAATCAACGCGTCAACGCTCAGCTTCACCGTATCCTCGATAGCGATGGGACTGCTGGTGAATTTAGGCGACTTCCGGCTGACCGTTTTCGAGGTTGAGAACACGACCTTACGAGTCGCGGCATCGGTCACCACATAGCGCATCTTCAACGTCCAGAATGCCGGCGACCGCGCGTCGTCCACGGTGAATTTCTCGATGCTGCCGCTCAGCACCTTCCTGTCGTCGTTCAGATGAAAGCCGGCGACCTGCAAGCTGTTCGCGATGCCGTTGCGCACCGCTTCGTTGATGTCGCCTTTTAGCACGATGCTGGTCATTGCCGTGTTTTCGATGCGGTTCGGCGAGACGCGTCCGGTGCGAGCGGGTAGGTAGGCAAAGTCGCGCGCGGGGGCGACGATGAGCCGTCCCGTGGGCTGCGAATGCGCAACTGGGTGAGGCGCGGACGCGGCATTCAGGCCGAACCACGACCATGAGCAGGCGGACAGCATCAAGGGTAGCGCGACGGCGCCGCAGCCCTTGAGCACGGTGCGTGTCAATGCGAGGCAGGAAGGACTGAAGGTCTGCCGCAGCGACTGGATTCGTTGCTGCGACTCAGGCGCTGTGCGGGAAGAAGCGGCGGTCGAGGTCAGAGGAGCACCTTTTTAATGAATCATCGCGGTGGAGGGCAGCATGGTAACAGCGGGCCGCGCAAGCGCGTCTTGTTAATCAGCGCGCGGCGTGCCGGCAGACGAGCACGCTGAAAACCGCGAAGCCGTTTCAGAAGAACCCGGCTTTTCCCTGCGTCATATCCACGAGCGCTCGCCTGGCGTCGTCCATCGCGGTGACCGGCAAGCGGATCGTCATCCTCACGAGCATCCCGTACGCGCTATCGACAAGCGCATATTCCTCGGCTTCGAGCCATCTCCGCACTTTCGCTTCATCGGCGTAGCTGACCTCGACAGTCAACGAGACCTGAGCAATTCTCTCGATCCGCGGCGCATTCAGTAAGGCGGAAGCAATCGCATCGGTATACGCCCGCACCAGGCCACCGGCGCCGAGCTTCACGCCGCCGTAATACCGAACGACGGCGGCCAGCACGCCGTCCAGATCATGATGCCGCAGCACTTCGAGAATCGGCCGTCCCGCGGTGCCGGACGGCTCGCCGTCGTCGGACATGCCGGACTGGCCGCCCGCCAGCAGCGCCCAGCACACATGCGTCGCGGCAGGATGCTCGTCGCGCAGACGACGCAACTCGGCCATCGCCGCGTCGCGGTCGGCAACCGGTATCGCGTGCGCGATGAAACGGCTCTTGCGGATTTCGAGTTCCGCGGTCAGCGCCGCAGGCAAGGTATAGGTGGGCAAGGCAAGGACTTCGGTGAAGGAAAATTGCGGACACACGTGGCTCCGTGAGCGCAATGGTAACGGATCGCAGCCGGCGAACCGGCAAAACGCGGATGTAAGATGGCGTCGCCGTTCTCCGCATCCACTGGCGGCTTGGAAAACGGCGCATCCCGCGCACTTTGCGCGCCTGTCTACCACGCTACGCTGCACGCCGATGAAACCCGGCACCTTCGACTACAATCCCTCACTGAACGCGCATCCCGTCCATGAAACCCAGCGCGTCAAAGGAGACAACATGCTCGATCTTTCCACCTTGGGAACCTTCATCGCCGTCGTACTTGGACTCTTTCTGATTCCGGGTCCAGCCGTGCTGCTGGTTTTAACGCGTACCGTGCACGGTGGCCGCAAGGCCGGCATTCTCACCGGCCTCGGTGTCGCCGTGGGCGATTTCGTTCATACGCTGGGAGCGGCGGTAGGCCTGTCGGCCTTGCTGATGACCTCGGCGCTTGCGTTCAACGCCGTGAAATTCGTCGGCGCGGCGTACCTCGTCTATCTGGGCATTCGCGCCTTGCGCGAAAAGCAGGCGAACGCGCAAAGGCCGGCCGTCGCGTCGGTGTCCGCTTCCAAAGCCTTCTTTCAGGCGATTCCCGCCGAAGTATTGAATCCCAAGACCGCGCTTTTTTTCCTCGCGTTCCTGCCGCAGTTCGTGCGCCCGGAGCACGGCTCTTCGTTCCTTCAATTCGCGACGCTTGGACTTATCTTCGTTGGCATGAGCGCGCTTTATACGACGCTGATCGTGTTGACCATCCGGCCGCTGGGCAGGCTCGTCAAGCGTCTGACATGGCTGACTCGCTGGCAAAACAAGATCATCGGCGTGCTGTTCATTTCGCTCGGCCTGCGTGTGGCCACGCAAACGCGTTGACTTGACCCGCCCGCGCGGTTTGCCCGCGCATCGCGCCTGCGAAAAGTACCTCGGGCTGTTAGCACAACGCGATCATGATCGAGGTCGAAACCGCAATGATGAACAGGCAGGTCGCGGTAAGGAGATCGTACGGATAGTTCATGGCATGACCGTCAAACGTGGCGAATGAAGCGCCGATCATAGGCGTGATCGTTCCACGTGACTGTCAAGCATTGCCAGATGCGGGCCTATCGCGAACGCGATTGGTTGGGTAGGAAAACGGCGCGCTGGCATAGCGCGTGAGCGTTCCGCATTAGAACGCCACGCGCGCGCCAGATAATGAAAATTTCAGTTGCGGCGAAGTGCGAGCAGGCGTTATTCGTCGCCATGCTGGCAGAAGCGGCGGCCCGGTATGTGCGATACCACGGCCTGGGCGATTTCGAACGGCGTGCTTTCCGCGGGCACCACGCGGCGGCTGGATTCGGGCGTGTGCTTCATCGTCCATTCGACGAGGCGATACGAACGTCCCCAAGGATGCTGCAGCGGGTCCGAGACCTTGCACGTGTGGATCTGGCGCACCCATTCGTTGCCGGGCATGGCGCGCAGATGCGCAAATACCGTATCTTCAACCATGGTTTGACTCCTTCTTCGCAGGCATGCAGCCCATCTTTCGGCGCGTCGGCGACACCCCTTAAAAAAAGCGCCGCCGATGCTCTGGCGGCTCAACAGGGGGATGGTGAGCGCCATGGTTGCAGGGAAGAATTAAGCCAGACTTAAGATCGGATAAAAGCGCATGCGCCAGCGCCCAGCCGTCCCAACTGTTTTACGGCAACGCCGTTTCCGAAACCGGCTTCGTCCTGCCGAGTTCCTTCTTCACGCCTTCGGCGTAACCGGGGTCGACCTTGTCGAACAGCGCCAATTGCCGGTTGACGATATCCGGCGCGACGCCCGCCATCGCTTCGGCGATATTGCGGAAAAAACGCTCGCGCTGCGGCGCGTCGAACAGCTTGTACAACGCGCGCGGATGGCTGTAGTAGTCGTCGTCCTCGCGATGGTCATAGCGCTGGATCGCGCCATCCACGGCGAGCGGCGGCTCGTTCACCGAGGCGTCCTGCGGGAATGCCCCGAACCGATTCGGCTCATAGTTCGGCGTGTTGCCGAGATTGCCGTCCGTGCGCATGCCGCCGTCGCGATGATAGGAATTCAGGTTCGCCGTGCGCGGCGCATTCACCGGAATCTGATGATGGTTGATGCCGAGCCGATAGCGCTGCGTGTCGCCATATGAGAAGAGGCGGCCCTGCAACAGGCGATCCGGCGAGAAGCCGATGCCCGGCACGACATTGGCGGGCGTGAACGCGGCCTGCTCGACATCGGCGAAATAGTTGTCCGGATTCCTGTTCAGTTCGAGCACGCCGACGTCGATCAGCGGAAACTCCTTGTGCGACCACACCTTGGTGATGTCGAACGGATTTTCCGCGCGCGCATGCGCGTCGGCTTCCGTCATCACCTGAATGCAGAAGCGCCATTGCGGGAAGTTCTTCTTGTCGATCTGCTCGAACAGATCGCGCTGCGCGCTTTCCCGATCGCGGCCGATCAGCTCGGCGGCCTCGGCATTCGTATAGTTTTCGATGCCCTGTTTCGACTTGAAATGGAACTTCACATAGAAGCGCTCGTTTTGCGCATTGATCAGCGAAAACGTATGCGAACCGAAGCCGTGCATCTGCCGGTAGTTCTTCGGGATGCCGCGGTCGCTCATCAAGATCGTGACTTGATGCAGCGATTCCGGATTGCGCGACCAGAAATCCCACACCATGTTGGCGTCGCGCAAGTTGGTTTGCGGATTGCGCTTTTGCGTGTGAATGAAGTCGGGGAACTTGAGCGGATCGCGAATGAAAAACACCGGCGTGTTATTGCCGACAATGTCCCAATTGCCTTCTTCGGTATAGAACTTCACCGAGAAACCGCGCACGTCGCGCTCCGCATCGGCCGCGCCGCGCTCGCCCGCCACGGTGGAAAAGCGCATGAACGTCGGCGTGACCTTGCCGACTTCGAACACCTTCGCTTTGCTGTACCGGCTGATGTCGTGCGTGACGGTGAGCGTGCCGAATGCGCCGGAGCCTTTGGCATGAACACGGCGTTCTGGAATGACTTCGCGGTCGAAGTGCGCGAGCTTTTCGAGCAGCCAGAAATCTTGCAGCGTGATCGGGCCGCGCGGGCCGGCGGTTTCGGAGTTCTGGTTATCGCCGACCGGCGCACCGGCGGCGGTCGTCAAGATTCGATTCGTCATGGCGTTTCCTTTGCTTGCCTGGGCGGGGGAGAATGCATCGACCGCTTGCGTGGCGATCGATGCGCAATGGCGCGCCGGATTGCCGGATGTCCGGCGCGCGGCCCAGTCTAGCAATGCTTCTGCCGCGCCACGCAATAAAACGTTGTTAAGAGATCTAAATCGAGGCGGTTACATTACGTCGGGCGCATTGGCAGTGCGTGTATCGTGCTTCCCCGTCAAATCATTGCTAACGAATCTGTCAAACGCCCGGCGCATCCGGCGGCACCCCGAGCAACTGCAGCGCGCCGCCCGTCACTCCGCTGAACACCGGCCCCGCCACCGTGCCCCCATAGAACGCCTTGCCCGCCGGGTCGTCGATCATCACGGCGACGATCAGCCGCGGGTCGCTCATCGGCGCCATGCCGACGAAAAGCGCGCGATAGCGGTTTTTCGCGTAAGTCGCGCCCACCTGCTTGCGCGCCGTGCCGGTCTTGCCGCCGATCCGGTAGCCGGGCACCGCCGCGGCGCGCCCGGTGCCGCCTTCGCCGGTGGCCATTTCCAGCATCGAGCGAATCGCGCGCGCGGTAGCCGGCGTCGTGACCGCATGGCCGGTTTGCGCTGATTGCATGACCGCACCCGCGCCGTCGCGCACCAGACTCACGCGATGCATCGTGCCGTCGCCGGCATAGGCGGTGTAGACCTGCGCCATCTGCAGCAGCGAAGCGGACAACCCGTAGCCGTAGGCCATCGTCGCCTGTTCGATCGGACGCCAGCGTTTGTACGGCCGCACCTTGCCGGACGCCACGCCCGGAAAAGTCAGATCGGGCCGCGAGCCGAGCCCGTATTCCTGATATTTGGTCCAGATCTTTTCGGCCGGCAGATTCAGCGCGAGCTTGGCGAGCGCGATATTGCTCGACTTCTGCACCGCTTCGGCGACCGTCATCATGCCGTGGTTCGAGGTGTCGTGAATCACCGCCGGGCCGATCTTGTACCAGCCAGGGGCGGTATTGATGACGCTTTGCGGCCGCACCTTGCCCTCGTCGATCGACAGCGCGACGACCAGCGGCTTGATGGTCGAGCCGGGCTCGAAAGTGTCGACCACCGCGCGATTGCGCAGTTGCCGCCCGGTCAGCCGGGCGCGGTCGTTCGGATCGAAGCTCGGATAGTTCGCGAGCGCCAGGATCTCGCCGTTGCGCGCATCGAGCACGACCACGCTGCCGGCTTCGGCGTGGTGTTTGGCAATGGCTTCCTTCAGTTGCGCATAGGCGAGTTGCTGAATGCGCCGGTCGATCGTCAGGTGGATGGTCGCGCCGTTTTGCGCGGGCACCAGCGGCCGGGTCTCGGACACCACGCGGCCGAGCCGGTCGCGGATCACCTCGCGATGACCGGGCACGCCGAGCAACTGCTCGTTGGCGGCGAGTTCGACGCCTTCCTGGCCGTTGTCCTCGATATCGGTGAAGCCGACCACGTGCGCCGCCGACTCGCCTTCGGGATAAAAGCGCTTCGAATCCGCGATCTGCGTGATGCCCGCAAGCCCCAGCTTGTTCAGATGACCGGCGGTGTCGGCATCCACCTGGCGCTTGAGCAGCACGAAGCTCTTGTCGCCGTTCAGACGCCGGCGCAATTCCGCGAGCGGCAGATCGAGCAGCTTCGAGAGCGGCGGCAGCGCGGCCTCGTCGAGCTGTTTGGGCGAGGCCCAGATCTCATAGGTCGCGAGACTGACCGCGAGCATCGAACCATTGCGGTCGACAATGCGCCCGCGTGTCGCATCGAGTTCGATGGTGCGCTGATAGCGCTTTTGCCCTTGATCGACGTAGAAGTCCTGGTTCATCACCTGCACCCAGAACGCGCGGCCCGCCAGCGAGGCGAACGCCGCGAACACCAGCAGGACGATGAGCTTCGAGCGCCACATCGGCAGGCGTGCGGTCAGCAACTGGTTCTTCGCGACGGGCGCGTAGGGTGCGTGCTCGGACTTCTTCTTCTGGGTCATGGGCTTTGCATCTTTGAAAGACAAACAGCAATGAACAGCGGATCGGCCAGCGCCGCCCGAACCGGCGCCGCCGCTCCGATTGTAATCAGAACGTAATCTGTATGCGAGGCCTCCGCAAGCCGATCGTGGATGCGCGGCACGTCGCGCACGCCCAAGCAGCATGAAAAAAGCCGCGCGGACTTGAAAATCCGCGCGGCTCGTTCGTTCGATTAATGCGTCAACTCCGACGCGGCGTGTTAAAGAGGCGCTCCCTGCTGTCGAGCGCCTTCTTTCTTTGCGCTTCCGCTAACCTCCGTCAGCGTCCAAATTTATCCTCAAGCCGGCAGCGCAAAGCTCGAAATCGCCTCGCGCAGCACGCCCACCTGATCCTTCAGCGAATGAGCCGCGGCGGCGGCCTGCTCGACCAGCGCGGCATTCTGCTGGGTGACCTGATCCATTTCGCCGACGGCGCGATTGACCTGTTCGATGCCCGCGCTCTGCTCGCGCGACGCGTTGCTGATTTCCTCGAGGATTTCGTTGACGCGGCGCACCGACTGCACGATCTCGCCCATCGTCGAGCCGGCGTTGGACACCAGCGACGCGCCGGCCTCCACGGTATGCGTCGAGGTCTCGATCAACGCCTTGATTTCCTTCGCCGCCGTGGCCGAGCGCTGCGCGAGGCTGCGCACTTCGGCGGCGACCACGGCGAAGCCGCGCCCCTGTTCGCCCGCGCGCGCCGCTTCCACGGCCGCGTTGAGCGCGAGAATGTTGGTCTGGAAGGCGATGCCGTCGATCACGCCGATGATGTCGCCGATCTGCCGCGAGCTGCTGGTGATCTCGCCCATCGTGCGGACCACGTCGTCGACCACGCGGCTGCCGCGCGTGGCGACATCGGCGGCCTGACCGGCGAGCTGCGACGCTTGCTGCGCGCTGTCCGCGTTCTGCTTCACGTTGACCGTCATCTGGTCCATGCTCGACGCGGTTTGGACGAGCGCGGCCGCCTGTTCCTCGGTGCGTTGCGAGAGATCGGTGTTGCCGGCGGCGATTTCGGTCGCGCCGATGTTGATGTTTTCCGTGCCCAGGCGCACGCGCGAAACGGTGTCGACCAGACCGGCCTGCATCGTGCTCAGCGCATGCAGCAGACTTTGCGTGTCGCCCGGCGCGACCGGCACGCGTGCCGCGAGATTGCCGCGCGCCATCAGTTGCGCGGCTTCCACGGCGACTTCGAGATCGCCGCCGAGCGAGCGGCGGATGCTGCGCAACACCAGCAGCATCGCGGCGGTGGCGATCGCGCCGAGCGTGACGGTGATGAGAAGCCAGCGCAGCAGATTCGCATAAAACGCGCGCTGCACGTCGTCCATGTACATGCCGGTGACGAGATACCAGTCCCACGGCGTGAAATGCAACGAGTAGCTGGTTTTCGCCACCGGCTGGTCGCTGCCCGGCTTCGACCACAGGTAATCGACGAAGCCGCCGCCATCGTGATTGCCCGCCTTGACGATGTCGACGAACAGATGGTTGCCCGCCGGATCGGCGAATTGCGCGAGGTTCTTGCCGATCATCTCCTTCTTGAACGGGTGCATCAGCATGACGGGCTGCGAGTCGTTGATGGAGATGTAGCCGTCCTTGCCGTAGCGCATCGACGCGAGTGTTTCGAGCGCCTGTTTTTTCGCGTCTTCTTCCGACATCGCGTGCTGCTGGGCGAGCGTGTGGTAGCGGGCCACGATGTGGTTGGCCTGGTCGATCAACGCGGTCAACTGATCGCGGCGGTCCGCGATCATCGAGGCGCGGCTTTGCCATGCGCCGAAGCCGCCGATCAGAATCAGGCCGATCCAGAGGATGGCGATCATGGAAGCGAGTTTTTTGTTCAGAGTCATAGCGATGGGTTTTGCTTTCGCACAGTGGTCGGTCAGAGGTCGGCTCCGCGTGTTCGCTGGCCGCGGATGGTTTGTCGCTCACTCTGTTTACGGCGTAATGGCCTGCTATCCGCAGTGAGGGGAAACCCGCTGTTTCGCGTTTTTATTCGTCTGAATAAATTGGCGCTTTTACGGCATTGAACGCATTGGCGGTTATACGTTTTTTCCGCTTGGAGCGGGTTGCTCCGGGTATTTTCGAGTTTCAAGTCACGGGCGCCAGCGCATTGAAAAGTTAATGAAAACCGCGAATTAAATGCGATATTGGAAATGGGCGAATAATTCGCCCGCCAAAAAAGGATGAATGGACAAACCCTTAATCGGAGGACTGGCGCGGCTTGCATCAAGTCTCCACAAAACGCCAACAAAACCCAAAGTCCGGGGCACCGTCCGGGTCACCGCACGGGCGCAAAAAACGACACAGTTTTCCACGTAAGCGCAACGGAACATGCGCTCTGTCATCAAAAAGACAAATAAATAAAAATTCCGCTATAGTCGCCATTTTCCGGCCGACAGCCGGGCAAAAAACAGCACCAATAAGCCCGCCACAGGAGAGAACAGAACATGAACGCCCGCGAACCCGCATTCGTTTCCGCTTCCCGCAGCGCGCGCCTGCGCCAGATGCTGGTCAGCAACGAACTCGAATTCATGATGGAGGCGCACAACGGCCTCTCCGCGCGCATTGTCCGCGAAGCCGGCTTTAAAGCCATCTGGGGCTCCGGCCTCGCCATCTCCGCGCAATTCGGCGTACGCGACAATAACGAAGCAAGCTGGACGCAAGTCGTCGACAACCTCGAATTCATGGCCGACGCCAGCGACCTGCCGATTCTGCTCGACGGCGACACCGGCTACGGCAACTTCAACAACGTGCGCCGTCTGGTGCGCAAACTCGAACAGCGCGGCATCGCCGGCGTGTGTATCGAGGACAAGCAATTTCCCAAGACCAATAGCTTCATCAACGGCGAAGCGCAGCCGCTCGCCGACATGGACGAGTTCTGCGGCAAGATCAAGGCCGGCAAGGACTCGCAGTCGGACGAAAACTTTTCGATCGTCGCGCGCGTCGAGGCGTTGATCGCCGGCTGGGGCATGGACGAAGCGCTGCGTCGCGCGGAAGCCTATCGCCGCGCCGGCGCGGACGCGATCCTGATTCACAGCAAGCTCTCGCGTCCCGACGAAATCCTGGAGTTCGCGCGCGAATGGGCCGGCCGCGGTCCGCTCGTGATCGTGCCGACCAAGTACTACAGCACGCCCACCGAGGTATTCCGCGAAGCCGGCATCAGCACCGTGATCTGGGCGAATCACCTGATTCGCGCGGCCACCTCGGCAATGCAGGCCGTCGCCAAGGAAATTCATTCGAGCCAGACGCTCGTGAACGTCGAGGACAGCATTGCCGCCGTCAACGAAATTTTCCGCCTGCAAGACGCCGACGAATACTCGGAAGCCGAAGACCGCTATCTGACGAGCGGCCGCGCGGCCGGTTCGGCGGTGGTGCTCGCGGCGAGCCGCGGCGCGGGCCTCGAAGCCGTCACCGAGGACCGTCCGAAGGTCATGCTGCCGATCGCCGGCAAACCGCTGCTGCGCTGGCTCGTCGATGCGTTCAAGAAGCAGGGTGTAAACGACATCACGGTGGTCGGCGGTTATCGCGCGGACGCGATCGACACGGCGGGCATCAAGCTGGTCGTCAACGAACGGCATGCGCAAACCGGCGAACTGGCGTCGCTCGCTTGCGCGGTCCAGGGCGACAAACTCGCGGGCGACACCGTGATCTCCTACGGCGACCTGCTGTTCCGCAGCTATATCCTGCGCGACCTCGTGGAGAGCGAAGCGGCGTTCAGCGTGGTGGTGGATTCGTCGCTGACCGACGCGGAAAACGCCAGCGTGCGCGATTTTGCATGGTGCTCGGCGGCCGACGACCGCGGCCTGTTCGGCAACAAGGTCACGCTGCGTCATGTGTCGAGCGGGCAGGAGGCTTCGTCCGCGATCGCCTCGCAAACGCCGCACGGCCGCTGGGTGGGTTTGCTGAACGTGCGCGGCGAAGGGCGCGAGCGTTTGCAAGCGGTGCTCGGCCAGTTGCAGGCGCGTCCGGATTTCGATTCGCTCGACATGCCCGCGCTGCTGAACGCGCTGATCGAAGCCGGTGAATCGATCGAAGTGCAATACGTGCACGGCCACTGGCGCGGTGTGAACGACCTGGAAGACTTCCGTCGCGCCGGCGATTTCGCGCATGCGCAAGCGCCGTTCGCGGCAACGGCGGGCAACAAGGCCGCGGACGCAACCGGCGGAGCCGCGCAATGATCGAGGCGGCACAGTTCGTCGAGGCGGCGCGCGAACGCGGCTTCGACTGGTATGCGGGCGTGCCGTGTTCGTATCTGACGCCGTTCATCAATTACGTGTTGCAGGACGAATCGCTGCACTACGTGTCGGCGGCGAACGAGGGCGACGCGGTCGCGCTGATCGCGGGCGTCACGCTCGGCGCACGCAACGGCCGGCGCGGCATCACGATGATGCAGAACTCCGGGCTCGGCAACGCGGTGAGCCCGTTGACCTCGCTCACTTGGACCTTCCGTTTGCCGCAATTGCTGATCGTCACGTGGCGCGGCCAGCCCGGCGTCGCCGACGAACCGCAGCACGCGCTGATGGGCCCGGTCACGCCCGCGATGCTGGAGACGATGGAGATTCCCTGGGAGACGTTCCCGACCGAGGCCGACGCGATCGGCCCGGCGCTCGATCGCGCCATCGCGCATATGAATGAAACCGGCCGCCCGTACGCGCTCGTCATGCAAAAGGGCAGCGTGGCGCCGTACGAGTTGAAAGACGCTGGCGCGGGCGCGCGCCGCGTGCCGGCGGCGGCGCGTTCGCAGTTCAGGAACGTGGCCGCGAGCGAATTGGCTTCACGTCACGAGGCGTTGAAGAAGGTTATCGCGCATACGCCGCTCGAATCGACGGTGGTGCTGGCGTCGACCGGCTTTTGCGGCCGCGAGCTGTATGCGATCGACGACCGTCCGAACCAGTTGTACATGGTCGGCTCGATGGGCTGCGTGACGCCGTTCGCGCTGGGCCTCGCGCTCGCGCGTCCCGACCTGCACGTGGTCGCGCTCGACGGCGACGGCGCGGCGCTCATGCGCATGGGCGCGTTCGCGACGCTCGGCGCGTACGGCCCGTCGAATCTCACGCACGTGCTGCTCGACAACGGCGCGCACGACTCGACCGGCGGTCAGGCGACGGTATCGTCGCAAGTTTCGTTTGCGGGAGTGGCGGCGGCGTGCGGTTATGCGTCGGCGATTGAAAGCGACGACCCGAGCGTGATCGACGAGTTGTTCGACGCGGCACCGGCGCCGCACGGCCCGCGCTTCGCGCGTCTCGCGATTCGCCGCGGCACGCCCGACGGCCTGCCGCGTCCCACCATCACCCCGCCCGATGTGAAAACGCGCCTGATGCGCCACATCGGCGCCGCTTAAGGAGTCCGCGAATGCTGCTGCTCAATCCCGGCCCGGTGACGCTCACCGAACGCGTTCGCAACAGCCTGCTGCAGACGGACCTGTGCCACCGCGAAAGCGAGTTTTTCGACTTGCAGGAAGAAGCCCGCACGCGTCTGGTCGATCTGTACGGTCTGAACGCGAGCGAATGGCAGGCCGTGCTGATGACCGGCTCCGGCACGGCCGCCGTCGAGAGCATGACCGCCGCGCTGGTGCCGCAAAACGGCAAGCTGCTGGTGGTGGAAAACGGCGTGTACGGCGAACGCATTGCGCAGATCGCCACGCAATACGGCATCGCGCATGAATCGCTGAAGCACGACTGGATGCAGGCGCCGGATCTCGCGAAAATCGCCGAACGGCTCGACGCCGACAAGGCGTTCACGCACCTCGCCGTGATCCATCACGAAACCACCACCGGCCGCCTGAACGATCTGCCGGCGCTCGCCGCGCTGTGCCGCGCACGCGGTCTGCGTTTGCTGGTGGACGGCGTCAGCAGCTTCGGCGCGGAAGCGATCGATTTCGCGGACGTGAGCCTCGACGCGGTCGCGGCGACGGCGAACAAATGCCTGCACGGCGTGCCGGGCGCGTCGTTCGTGCTGGTGCGGCGCGCCGCGCTTGCGCAGGCGGCGAGCCGCACGTACTACCTGGACCTCGGGCGTCTCGCGCGTTTGCAGGATCAGCGCAACACGCCGTTCACGCCGTCGGTGCATGCGTACTACGCGCTCGTCGAGGCGTTGCGCGAACTGGCCGACGAAGGCGGCTGGCACGCGCGTCACGCGCGCTATGCCGCGCTCGCCGAGCAGACGCGCGCGGGTCTCGCCGAGCGGGGTATCGGCAGCGTGTTGCCGGCGGAGCAATCGTCGGTGGTGCTGCGCGCGTATCGCTTGCCGGCCGGCGTGTCGTATCCGCAACTGCACGACGCGCTCAAGGCGCGCGGCTTCGTCATCTATGCGGGGCAGGGCGGGCTGTCGGCGGAACTGTTCCGCATCTCGACGATGGGCAACCTCCACGCCGCCGACATCGACCGGCTGTTGCAGGGCTTTACCGATCTCATGCGCTGATCGGGGGCGGCTCGGGTTCAGGCGCCGGGCCGCTTTCGGCTCGGCGCCGATTCACGCTTCGGCCTCGCGCCAATTCATGCGTCAAGCCCACCGCGGCGCCAATCCTCATACCGGGTCTTTGTCCGGCGGTCCCTCGGGCTGCTGCGGCTCATCGGTGTGATGCCCCGGCGACGGCGGCACGAGCGGATCGGCTTCCGGGTCGCGGGTCGGATCGGCGTTGGGATCGGGAATCGGGCTGGTATGCATGTCGTAGCTCATTGCACCACCTGTGAGTGGAAAAGAAGGCGTGGCCGGCGATGAAATGCGCGCCGGCCATTTCCTTCAATCGTAGGCGATCCGGCGTGCATGGCGCCGCCTACTTTTTCAAGCGGCGGCCCACGCTCAACTGCCAGTAACGCTCGGTGGCGAACACGTCGTCGTAATTGCCCGCGCCGAACGCACGCAACTGGCTTTCGTAGGCGAGCACCGCTTCGCGTTTGAGCAGCGCGCGGCGCTGAACGTCGATGGTGTGCCCCGCGCTCGGATGCGCCGGCGTCGCGACGATGCCGCGCTGCGCGAGATCGGCGAGCCGCGCCTGCACGACGCCGGGCGTGCGCCGGTGAATCGCTTCCTCATAGCCGAACCACGTCAGATGCGACAGGCGCGGCAGGATTTCGCAGCAGGCTTCGAACACCCGCACGTGGTCGTCGTGATACAGGCCGAGCGGCATCAGCAAGGTGTTCGCGGTCGAGCGATAGATGGTTTCCTCCAGCGCCGCCGCCATCCTGCTGATCGACGGCGAGTCCGAATACTGGGCGTCGCGAAACGGCATGCGCAACGGAATCGCGTCGAGTAGCTCGAGCGCGCGGTTGTCTTCGAGCGTGCGTTCGTGAATGGCCTGATGCGCGTTCGCGAAGCCCGACTTTTCATCCCATTCGGTATGCATCTGCTGCTCGGGCGGCGCGGCGAACACCGTGCAGACCGCCGCGTCGGGATGCGCGGCGAGCAACGCGCCGCAACTGAAGACGGCGTCGTCGAAATGGGGCGAGACGATGAAGAGGCGTCGGCTGGTTTCGCTCATGGACGTGTGGTGGTGTCGAACGCGCGGGGCCGCATTCGAGGCGTAAGCGTGGGCGCAAATCGCGATGTCACCTCAGCTTAGGCGGAATCGGGACGGCTTGCGCAACATCTGATGAGCGCAAGGCGCATGCCTGGGCGCGCCGGGCTGCCGGCAGTCGTCTGCGCACCAGCATCGCGGCCACGCCGCCTACACGTTGCGCAAATCTTCCGGCGTATCGACATCGCGCAAGATGCCCGGATCGTCGACGTCCAGCCGCGTGACATGCTGCGACATCAACAGGGAGCGCGCGCCCGCGTCGCCGTCGAGCTTCAGCAGCGCATCGCGGTGCGCGACGCCGAAGCCGACCGGATGCCCGCGTTGCCCCTCGTAAAACGGCGCGACCAGCGACGCGCCGCCATCCAGCGCACGCGCGAGCGCTTCGATCGTCGTCACGGCGATGCGCGGCATGTCGGCGAGCGCGACGATCCAGCCTTCGGCGTCGTCGCTCGCCTCGATGCCCGCGGCGAGGCTCGCGCCCATGCCGCGCTCGGCGGCCGGGGCGAACACCACCTCGCAGCCGGCGTCGTTCAGCAGGCGCGCAAGGGCGTCCGAGCCGGGCCGCACCACGGCCACCACGCGCGGCACGACCGCGAGCAGCCGATGCGCGGCTTCATGCGCGACCGGCGTGCCGTCGCGCATGCGCGCGAGCAGCTTGTTGTGCATGCCGTCCGGGTCGAAGCGCGAGCCGAGACCGGCGGCGAGCAACACGCCAGTGGCGAGCGAGGCATAGGCCATGAGCGGGCACCGGGAGAAAGGATGAAACCGATTGTGCGTTGCAACGCATGACGAGGCAAGCGCGAAAGCATCCCTTCAAACCCGCACCTGCCCCATCACCTTATCGAGCGTGATCGGCAAATCGCGCACGCGCACGCCGGTCGCGTGAAACACCGCATTCGCAATCGCCGCCGGCACGCCCGTAATGCCGATCTCACCGATGCCGCGCACGCCGAGCGAGTTGATATACGGATCCGGCCGGTCAATGAAGGTAATGTCGAGGGAGCCGATATCCGCGTTCACCGGCACGTGGTACTCCGCGAGATTCGCGTTGGTGAAGCGTCCAGTGCGCGTATCGAGCGAGCTTTCCTCCTGCAACGCGGCCCCCACGCCCCACACGATGCCGCCCAGCATCTGGCTGCGCGCGGTCTTCTCGTTGAGCACGCGGCCCACGTCGTAGACGGCGACGACCCGCGGCACGCGGATCGTGCCGAGATCCGCGTCGACGTGAACCTCGACGAATACCGCGCCGAACGAGTGAAACGAGTACTTCTGCTTCTCGTCGCCGGGCTTGACGCTCGAGGCCGCCTCGATCGGCTTGCCGCCCGAGCGCGCGATGATCGCCGCCGCCGGATCGCGCTTCGCCGGCTGTGAGCGGCTCATCACCCAGCCGTTTTCCACGGTGACGTCGTCGAGCGCGAGGCCGTGCACGGGCGAGGCCTGATCCGCGAGCGCCAGTGCGATCAACTGGCTGCGCGCCTGGCTCGCGGCGTCGCGCACGGCCGGCGATACGCTCGCCGCCGATTGCGAGCCGCCCGACACCGGCGCGCGAGGCAGCGACGAATCGCCGAGCGCGAAGCGGATGCTTTCGGGCGCGAAGCCGAGCGCGTCGGCGGCCACCTGGGTCATCACGGTGTAGGTGCCGGTGCCGATGTCCTGCGTGCCGGAGGCGACCATCGCGGTGCCGTCCGGCAGAATCCGCGCAATCGCCGCGGCTTCGCTGCGGTTGGCCGGATACGTGGCGGTCGCCATGCCCATGCCGATCAGCGTATTGCCGTTACGCATCGAGCGGGGCGCGCCGCTGCGCCGCGACCAGCCGAACTTCTGCGCGCCGATCTGGTAACACTCGCGCAAGGATTTGCCCGACCACGGCTTGTTTTCCTGCGGATCGGCGTCGGCGTGATTCTTCATGCGCAGCGCGAGCGGGTCCATGTTCAACGCCGCCGCGAGTTCGTCCATGGCCGATTCGAGCGCGAACGAGCCGGTCGTTTCGCCGGGGGCGCGCATGAAGGTCGGCGTGCCGAGGTTCAACTGCACGAGCCGGTGCGTGGTGATCTGATTAGGCACCGCGTACAGCATGCGCGTGACCATGCAGCAGGTCTCGGTCCAATCCTCGATCGTCGACGTGTTCGAGATGCTGTCGTGGCGCATCGCGGTCAGCGTGCCGTCGCGCCGCGCGGCGAGCACCAGGTGCTGCTCGGTTCGCGGACGCGCGCCGACCGGGCCGAACATCTGCGGCCGTTGCAGCACGAGCCGCACCGGGCGTCCCGTCTGCTTCGCCGCCATCGCGCACAACGACACATGCGACCACGACGAGCCCTTGCAACCGAACCCGCCGCCGACGAACGGCGAGATCACGCGCACGTCGCCGGGCGCGATGCCGAACGTTTTGGCGACCGCCTGCGCCGCGCCGCTCACGCCTTGCGTCGAATCGTAGAGCGTGAGTTGCGGGCCGTCCCAGCGCGCCATCGTCGCGTGCGGTTCCATCGGATTGTGATGCTCGATCGGCGTGGTGTAGGTCACGTCGACGTGCACCGCCGCGCCGCGCATGCCGTCCTCGAAGCTGCCGCGCCGCGTATCGGTCTGCCGGCCTTGCGGCTTGTCCGGCGCATGGCTGTTCGACTTGGCCCGCGTGAAATCGAGCATCGCCGGGCTCGCCTGGTAAGCGATGCGCAACTGACGCGCGGCGTCGGTCGCCTGTTCGAGCGTGTCCGCGACCACCACCGCGACTGGCTCGTTGTTGTAGTGAACCTCGTTGTCCTGCAGCAGCGAGAGGCGGCGGCCGGCCGGCGGCGCCAACGCGGGCTTGCCGCCGTTCGGCAGGCGCGGCGCGTTCTGATACGTCATCACGAGCAGCACGCCGGGCAGCGCCTGCGCGCGGGCCGCGTCGATCGACGCAATCGTGCCGCACGCGATCGTGCTGGTGACGAGCACCGCATGCGCGAGACGCGCCTCGGGAAACTCGCCGGCATAGCGCGCCTCGCCGGTTACCTTGAGCAGACCGTCGGTGCGGTCGAACGGTTGTCCGATCAGATTCATGCGACACCTCCGGCACGGCCAGCGGCCTGGTTCACCGCGCGCACGATCGCGCGTTGCGCGAGCTGCACCTTGAAACGGTTGTCGTGTTGGGGCCGCGCATCGCGCAGCGCGGCGGCGGCGGCGTCTCGCAGCGTCGCTTGCGTGAGGGGCCGGCCGTCGAGCATCTGTTCGGCGGCGCTCGCGCGCCACGGTTTATGCGCGACGCCGCCCAAGGCGATACGCGCGGTCTTCACGCGCTCGCCGTCCATCTGCAAGGCGGCGGCGACCGAGACGAGCGCGAACGCATAACTGGCCCGGTCGCGCACTTTCAGGTAATGCGAATGCGCGCTGAAGAGCGGTGGCGGCAGATCCACCGCGGTAATCAATTCACCGGGCTGCAAGGTGGTGTCGAGCTCGGGCCGATCGCCGGGGAGCCGGTGAAAATCGGCGAACGCAATGGTCCGCTCGCCTGCCGGGCCGCTCACACGCACCACCGCATCGAGCGCGGCGAGCGCCACGCTCATATCCGACGGGTTCACGGCGATGCATTGCGCACTCGCGCCGAGAATCGCGTGCGTGCGATTGTGGCCGTCGAGCGCGGCGCACCCGCTGCCGGGCGTGCGTTTATTGCATTGCGTGAAGGCGGTGTCGTAAAAGTAGCCGCAGCGGGTTCGTTGCAGCAGATTCCCGCCGACCGTCGCCATATTGCGCAGTTGCGCCGATGCGCCCGCCAGAAATGCTTGCGACAACAGCGGGTATTGCTCGCGCACCAGCGCATGATTCGCCGCATCGCTGTTGCGCACGAGCGCGCCGATGCGGATGCCGCCGTCGGGGAGCGTCGTGATCGTATCGAGTCCGCGAATATGCGTGATATCGATGAGCCGCACGGGCCGCGTCACGCCGCCCTTCATCAGATCGAGCAGATTCGTGCCGCCGCCGATGAACACCGCGCCGGGTTGCTGAACCGCGCGCACCGCGCCGGCGATATCGCCGGCGCGTTCGTAAGAGATTGCATCCATGCTGGTCGCTCCGTCAGGCGTTGCCGGTGCCGTTGCCATCGCTCGCGGCGCTGCCGCTCTGGCTACCGCCTTCATGCACCGCGCGCACCGCGGCGACGATGTTCGCGTAGGCGCCGCAACGGCAAATATTGCCGCTCATGCGCTCGCGAATCTCGTCGTCGGAAAATTGAGCTGGGCGGCGGCGCACATCGGCCGTGACGGTGCTGGCCGCGCCGTCGCGGAATTCGCTCAGCAGGGCCGTCGCGGAACATAACTGACCCGGTGTGCAGTAACCGCACTGGAAAGCATCGTGTTCGATGAAGGCGCGCTGCATCGGACTCAGCGCGCCGTTGGCGGCGAGCCCCTCGACCGTCGTGATGTTCTGGCCTTCATGCATGACGGCGAGCGTCAGGCACGAGTTGATGCGGCGGCCGTCGGCGAGCACGGTGCAAGCGCCGCACTGCCCGCGGTCGCAACCTTTCTTGGTGCCCATCAGGCCCGCGTATTCACGCAGCGCATCGAGCAGGGTCACGCGCGGTTCGAGTCGTAGCGCATAAGCGCGGCCGTTGATCGTCAACGTGACCGGGCGCGGCGGTACGGCGTCGCGAGCTTGCGCGGGCGGTGCGGACGGCGATTGATCTTGCGCGCGAAGGTGCGGCGCCGCACCGACCGTGGCGGCCGCGGCAGCCGATTGCAGAAAGCGGCGTCGCGCGGGTCGACGTGGGGTGGCGTTCTTGTCGCCCGAATCCTGACATTCCCTGTTCGAAGACATGACGTTCAGTTGACTCCATTCAAAGGTGCATGCACGCTGGCGATGCGCCGGTATCCGACGCGCGCGATCCGACACACGGCAGGTAGCATGTTCGGTGCCGTTGCGTCTTCAACCGTATGAAAAAATCACGGAGACAGCAAAGATGACTTCACGAAAAAGAGTCACGCCGGCGCTACAGTCCGGCTCACCGGCGCGGGCGATCGCCACGGGCGTGGCGGCCGTTATCGTTCTGACCGCTTGCCACAGCGGTGACGACGACGTCAAGCCTCCGCAAGCCAACGTCTTGCCGAGCTTCATCAAGAGCGCGGTGAAAACCCAATCCTACGACGGCAACGCCGACGATCTGCTGACAGCGGGCCTCGGCAAGACCGGCCTCGCGTCGGCCACCGCGCCGGCCATCGCCAACCCGGCGCAGCCGAGCGCCGCCGAGCTGCGGCGGCTTGCGATCTGGTCGAACTATCGCGCGCTCGTCGACATGACGGCGAACGGCGGTTATGGACGCTTCTGGGGACCCAATGTCGACCTGAACGGCAACGACACGCTGGGCGAAGGCAAGATCGCCGGCAAGGAATACCTCGCATTCGCCGACGACGGCAGCGGCAAGCAGAACGTCAGCATGCTCGTGCAGATACCGGCGAGCTTCAATGCGGATCAGCCGTGCATCGTCACGGCGACGTCATCCGGTTCGCGGGGCGTATACGGCGCGATTTCCGCGGCCGGCGAGTGGGGCCTCAAGCGCGGCTGCGCGGTGGCCTACACCGACAAGGGCGGCGGCAACGGCGCGCATGAACTGTCGACCAACCGCGTCACCTTGATCGACGGCACGCTCGCGGACGCGGGCGCCGCGGGCAAGGCGAGCCTCTTCACGGCGAACCTCGGCAATGTCGATCTGGCCACGTTCAATAGCCAGTTCCCGAATCGCTATGCGTTCAAGCATGCGCATTCGCAGCAGAACCCGGAGCAGGACTGGGGCAAGAACACGCTGCAAGCCATCCAGTTCGCCTATTGGGCGCTCAACGATTCGTATGGTCCGCTCAACGGCTCGGCGCACACGGTGCGTTATGCGAGCGGCAGCATCACGACTATCGCGGCGTCGGTGAGCAACGGCGGCGGCGCGTCGCTCGCGGCGGCCGAGCAGGATACGTCCGGCCTGATCACCGCGGTCGTGGTCGGCGAACCGCAGATCAACTTGCGGCTGCCCGCCTCGGTGTCGGTCACGCAGGGCGGCGCGCCGGTCGGGGCGATCGGCAAGCCGCTCGCCGACTACACCACGCTCGCCAACACCTTGCAGCCGTGCGCGGCGCTCGCGCCGGCCGCAACCGGCGCGCCCTATCTGAGCGCGCTGCCGCTGGCCACCACCAATGCCATTCGCACCGCGCGATGCGCGTCGCTGGCGAGCGCCGGCATCATCACCGGCGGCGACGTGGCGACCCAGGCGACCAACGCGCTCGCGCTGCTGCATCAGAACGGCTATCAGGCCGACTCCGATGTGCTGCAAGCGCCGATGTGGGATTCGCAAGCGGTGCCGGCCGTCGCCGTGACCTATGCGAACGCGTACGCGCGTTCGAGCGTCACGGACAACCTCTGCAACTTCAGCTTAGGCACCACCAGTTCGACGGGTGCGGCCGGCGTGACGCCGGCGGTCTCGCCGATGCTCACGGTATTCGGCAACGGCAACGGCGTGCCGCCCACCAACGGCGTCAATCTCGTCTTCAACGCGGGCGCGACGGGGGCCGCGGATCATCGGCTCGCGACCGCCGACGCCAGCTACGCCGGCGCGGCCTGCCTGCGTACGCTGTGGACCAACGGCACGTTGACCAACAGCGTGGAGGCGGTGCGCGTCAACGCCAATCTGCACGGCAAGCCCGCGATCATCGTGCAGGGTCGCGCCGATGCGCTCGTGCCGATCAACCACGCATCGCGTCCGTACCTCGGGCTCAATCAGTTGACCGAGGGCGGCGCAAGCAAGCTGTCGTTCTATGAAGTGACGAACGCCCAGCATTTCGATGCGTTTCTCGGCGTGGCCGGCTTCGATACGCGCTTCGTGCCGCTGCACTACTACGACATTCAGGCGCTCAATCTGATGTGGAGTCATCTGAAGAGCGGCACGCCGCTGCCGCCGTCGCAGGTGATTCACACGGTGCCGCGCGGCGGCACCCCCGGCGCCGCGCCGCCGCTCACCACGGCCAACTTGCCGGCGATCGCGGCCACCCCGGCGGCCAATGCGATCACGGTCGCCAATGGCGCGGTGAACGTGCCGAACTGAGTGGGCGAGGCCCGCGGCGCGCGCTTTCGGCGCGCGTGACGCGGGCCGCTCAGGTACGACCAGGCCCGACCAGGAACAAGCGATGCTACCGCTGACGACGTCAAGCGCGTTCAGAGGAGAGCGAATGCAGTTCGACTACCGGCATTTCCACATCGACTGCCGCGCCCGCCATGCGGAAGACGGCTACTACTACGCGAGAGCCCGCATCACGCACGTTCCGCAAGATAACGGGCATTGCCGCTCGCACGATTCCGGCGACATCGACGCCTTTTCGAACGAAGCCGATGCCATTACATGCGCGAAGTCATGGGCGATGGAGTGGTGCGATACGGCGGCAGCCTAGATCGCCTTGCAGGGAGAACACGCCGTGGCGAAGCTCCGAATTGCGACTTTCAACATCAACGGAATCCGTTCGCGCTTGCCGGCGCTATTGCAATGGCTCGAGCGGGAGGCGCCCGACATCGTGTGCCTGCAGGAACTCAAGGCGCTCGACAGCGCGTTTCCCGTCGAGCCGCTGCGCGAAGCGGGCTATAGCGCCATCTGGCAAGGACAGAGCGCATGGAACGGCGTGGCGATTCTGTCGAAGGGAGAGGCGCCGCATGAAAGCCGCCGCGGCCTGCCCGGTTTCGAGGAGGACACGCACAGCCGCTATCTGGAAGCGGCCGTGGGCGGCGTGCTGGTGTGCTGCCTGTATCTGCCGAACGGCAATCCGCAGCCGGGCCCCAAGTTCGACTACAAGCTCGCATGGTTCGACCATCTGATCGCGCATGCGGCGAAGCTGTTCAAGAGCGGCCATCCAGTGGTGCTGGCCGGCGACTTCAACGTCGTGCCCACCGACGAGGACATCTACAATCCGCGTTCATGGCTGAAGGACGCGCTGCTGCAACCCGAAAGCCGCGAGCGTTATCGGCGCCTGCTCGCGCAAGGCTGGACCGACTCACTGCGCACGCATTTCGGCGACGAGCGCGTCTACACCTTCTGGGATTATTTCCGCCGTCATTGGGACACCAACTCCGGCTTGCGGATCGACCACATTCTGCTGAGCGCGGACCTCGCGCCGCGTTTGCGCGATGCGGGCGTCGACCGCTGGGTGCGCGGCGAGCCGCATGCGAGCGATCATGCGCCGGCGTGGGTGGAACTGGAGATGGGCGCGGCGCGCCGCAGGAAAAACGGCTGACCGGGCGATCGCTCACGGCGGACCGCCCGGCGTTCATCGAAGCCGCCGAATAGCGGCGAGACCAGGAGACTAATAGTCGCGCCGCGAGCCGCCGTGCGACCACAGCGCGCCGGCCACGAAACCGGCGAGCGCGACCACCGCGAGCGTGGTGAACGGGCTTTCAGCCGTGGTTTCGCGTAACAGACTGGTGGTATTCGCGCAAAGCTGCTGCGCCTTACCGCTCAATTCGCGGGCCTTGCCCGCCATCTGCTCGCGTGTGTCGCCGAGCATCTCGCCGGCCGCGCCTTGAACCTTGCCCGCGGCTTCCTTCACCGCGCCTTGTGCTGAATTGGTGTCCATACGTTTGCTCCCGTTGTCATATTTACGTGTGAACTCGTCGCAATTGCAACGCCGCCACACCAAGGTTCGCGCAGGCCGCCCGGCAAAAAGGGCGGCTTACGTCCACCGGACAGGGCGCAAGAAGCGCGCCCGAGGAGCCACGATCGACTGGACGCCGGCAAAAGACTACGGCGAGCGGCGGGTGAAGCTCACCGGCTGCAAGCGCCCGGCCACCGTGGGAATGGCTGAACTCGCCGGCACGCTGTCGTCGATCGCGGTGCGTCCGCCGTCGTGGAAGAACGCCAGCTCCGCGGCCTTGTTCAGCACGAGGATGCTGATGCGCCGGTTAGTCGGTTCATCCGTGACGCGGCTATTCAGCGGCAGCACGTCCGCCAGCCCGCGCACCTGCAGCACCTTGTCCGCATGCATGCCGCCGGCCACCAGCGCGCGGCGCGCGGCGTTCGCGCGTTCGGACGACAACTCCCAGTTCGAATAGCCTTCCGGGCCCGCGGCGAACATCACCGCGTCCGTATGGCCGGCAATCGAAACGCGGTTCTCCACGTCGTTGAGCGCCGCGCCGATCTGCGTGAGGATCGTCACCGCGTACGGTTGCAGCTTCGAACTGCCGGACGGAAACATCGGCCGGTTCTGCGAATCGACGATCTCGATGCGCAGCCCTTCGTTCGTGATCGAAATGCGGATCTGGTCCTTGAACGACTTCAGCGTGGGGCTCTGCTCGATCAACGCGGTGAGCTTCGCCTTCAGTTGCTGCAGGCGGGCCGCGTCGGCGGGCGACACGGTCGGCGCGGCCGTGGCCGGCGGCTCGATCTGGCTTTTCTTGCCGTCGCCGGGCCGCGTATCGGAGACGTCGCGGCCGCCGCCTTGCACCACGCTGGGACGCGCCGCGGCCGTGCTGTCGTTGCCGCCGAGCATGGCCGACAGCGGGGTGTTGAAGTAATCCTCGATGCCCTGCTTGTCGTACTTCGACGTGGAGCCGAGCAGCCACATCAGCAGAAAGAACGCCATCATCGCGGTGACGAAGTCGGCGTAGGCGATTTTCCATGCGCCGCCGTGATGCGCGCCGTGGTCGCCGCCTTTCTTCGAGCGGCGCACGATCACCGGGGCCGGCGTCTCGCCCTGCGAGCCGCGCGATTTTCTGTCGCTCATCATGGCGCTCCGGTCAGGCCGAGGCCGACGCCGGCTTCGGCGTCTTGGTGGCGCGCACGGCGTCGTCGAGTTCCTGGAAGCTCGGACGGTCCGCGGTGAACAGCACCTTGCGGCCGAATTCGACGGCCACCGGCGGCGCGTAGCCCGAGAGCGACGCGAGCAGCACGGCCTTCACGCACTGATACGGTTTGGCTTCTGCGCGGGCCTTCGCATTGAGCAGGTCGGCGAGCGGGCCGATGAAGCCATACGCGAGAAGAATGCCGAGAAACGTGCCGACCAAAGCGCCGGCGATCATTTCGCCGAGCACGGCGGGCGGCGCGCCGACCGAACCCATCGTGTGAACCACGCCCATGACCGCGGCGACGATGCCGAAGGCGGGCAGGCCGTCGGCCATTTTCTGGATCGCGTTGGCCGCGATCGACGCTTCCGCGTGATGCGTGGCCAGTTCCTCGTCGATCAGGTCCTGCACTTCGAGCACGTTGACGTTGCCGCCGGACATCATGCGCAGATAGTCGACGATGAAGTCGAGCAGATGATGGTCGCCGAGAATCTGCGGATACTTCTGGAAGATCACGCTTTCTTCCGGGGCGTTGACGTCGGCTTCGAGCGACATCATGCCCTCCTTGCGCGCCTTCTGAAGCAGTTCGTAGAGCAGCGCGATCAGTTCAAGGTATTTCGCCTTGGTATAGCCGCCGCCCTTGAAGCATGAAGGGATCGCCTTGAGGGTTTTCTTCAGCGTGGAAGTCGGATTGCTCACGACGAACGCACCGATCGCCGCGCCGAAAATGCAGAGCAATTCGAACGGCTGAATGAGCGCCGGCAAATGCCCGCCCACGCCTAGAAAACTGCCCAGGACGGACCCCAGCACGAGGATCCAGCCGATTGCGACGAACATACTCTCTCCGTTTGACTTGGGCGACGCACGTCGAATGGCGCAGCCCTTTTTTCGAGGGTTGGCCGGTGCGTCGTAAGGTTCCGTATGTATTGGTAAACGGCGGGATTCGCGCCGGCTGAAGTGCGGGCGTGAACGAAAGAAGAAATTCGCCGGACGATTGGCTTTTGAATCGGCTCCGGTAATTTTGCCCGTGTGCGATGCCGTCGTTGCGCCTGCAACGTTGCCGCGGCAGGTCTGCTAGCATGACAGGCAGTGTTCAACGATGGCCGGTTCCGGCCGGTGTCCGCACTCAGGCGGCACACCGGTGAGTTGTCGAATAACAAAGGCCGGCAGCCATACACGGCCTGTGGCGATAAGGGGCTTACCCACAGAGGCAGGCAGCATGCGACATCTCAATCGCGCTGTTCACTGTAGGCGCGGGTTCAACGCAGCGCGCTCCATTGCCGGTTTCCTGTTGTTGTCCGTATCCACGGTCGGTCTCGCGCAGGAATTCTCGCTGTTCGGCGGCGGCTCGCGCGCGGGCAGCACTAACACCTACACCTGGGCGCTGAACTATCAGGAAGGCTTGGGGCGCTACTTCGCCGCCAGCTTCACATGGCTCAACGAAGGCCACATCCCAGGCCATCACCGCGACGGCCAGACCATCCAGCTATGGGGGCGCATTCCCGTGGGCAGCCCGCGATTCGTGCTGCAGGCGGGCATCGGCCCCTACCGTTACTTCGATACGACCACCGCCGAGCAAGGCGGAAATTATGCCGACACGCACGGCTGGGGCGTCGTGTATAGCGTGCGCGCCGCGTATTACGCATCGAACCGGTGGATCACGCAACTTCAGTTGAATCGCGTGCACGTGCAGCGCGGGCCGGACTCGGCCGGCGTGATGATGGGCGTCGGCTATCAGCTCGATGCGCCGGCCACGCCCGGTCCGCGCGAGAGGGCAAGCGACAGCGCCCACCCGGTCACGCATAACGAAGTGGCCGTCTACCTGGGTCAAACCATCATCAACTCGAGCGATTCGCCGACCGCGCTGGGCGGCGCGATCGAATACCGGCGCGGCCTCGCGAAGTATCTCGACGTGACGGTCGGCTATCTTCACGAAGGCAGCAGCCGGGAGACGCGCCGCGACGGCATGACGAGCCAGTTGTGGGCCACCCGCGCGTTCTTCGACGACAAGGTCACGCTGGCGGCCGGCCTCGGCGTGTACTACGCGATCAACGGCAACGCGAACGAGCACAGCCTGGACTCGGGCTCGGGGGCCGGCACGTTCTCCGGCCTCGTGACGGTCGCGGGCGCGTATCGCCTGACCGATCACTGGGAGGCACGGCTCGCCTGGAATCGCGTGCTGACCCGTTACGACCGCGACTCGGATGTGATTTTCGGCGGAGTGGGCTACCGTTGGTGAGGGCGTGGGAGCGAGGCGTCGGCAGCGATTTTTCGAACCGCCGGTCGAGGTTCGAGCGGTCGAAGCCCGCGCGAGGCGCGATCAACCCTCGATGCGTGCCTCGCGCAATGTGACGAAGCGCAGACCTTGCTTGCGAGCCGCGTCGATCACACGCGGCAGCACCGCGAGAATCAGCGGCTTGCCCTCGACGGTGAGCGCGGCGTTGCCGTCGTGCAGCAGCAGGATGTCGCGTGGCGCCAGGCCGTCGATGAGCCGCCGCGTCACGACCTGCGGATCGCGCTCGCGCGTGTCGTAGCCGCGCCGCGTCCACGAGGCGAGCCGCAGATCGAGCTTGCGCAACACGGGTTCGAGAAAGATGTTGCGCAAGCCGGCCGGCGCGCGGAAGAACATCGGCCGCGCGCCGCCCAGTTCCTCCAGGGTGCGCTGCGCGGCGTCGATTTCACGCGTGAGCGCGCCCGGCAACGTCACCGAAAACGTGTGCACGTGAACCTGCGAATGGTTCTCCAGCGCATGGCCGCGCACGACGATCTCGCGCGTGAGTTCGGGATGGCGCCGCGCGTTCTCGCCGATGCAGAAGAACGTGGCGCGCACGCCGAACGTGTCGAGCAGATCGAGCACTTGCGGCGTGACGGCGGGATCGGGGCCGTCGTCGATGGTCAGCGCGATGGCGTCCGCGTTGCGCGCGGCGGCGGGCAGGCGCGTCCAGTTCGGGCCCAGCAGCGAGGTGCGCGGCAGCAAGCCGGCCACCGTGAAAATCGCGTGGTTGACGAAGATCGCGGCCAGCCACCACGGCCACGCGGCAGGCGCAAGCAGCCATCCGGCCAGCACGAACACGTGCCATGCGGCGGTGGCCGTGAGCATCGCGGGATAGCCGGTGTTCGGCCAGCGGCGCGGCGGCGTGGCCGCTCCGGCAGGCGGCGGTGTCGATAGGTCTTTCATGAAGCGTGCGTCCTGTCTTCCTTCTTCCATCCTCGGAAGGCCTTGAATCGCGCGCGTGACGCGCAACGGCGAAAGATACCATTGATGCGCCGTCCGATACGGGCGCGGACAGGAACGGCAAATAATGAAAGCATGCTGAAAGACGTTATGCTTCGCGACGGCCGCCGGGTTCGCGCTCGACGTCGACGGCGGCTCGTCCATGTCTATCCATTTGTGCTTATTTCGCCGGTCCGTGCCGGTCATGCGTCCATGCGTTTGCGCCACATCGAAATTTTTCACGCCATCATGCGCACGGGGTCGCTGTCGAAAGCGGCGGAACTGTTGTGCGTGTCGCAGCCCGCCGTGAGCAAGACGCTCGCGCAGGCGGAGCGCAGCCTCGGCTTCGCGCTGTTCAATCGCGTGCATGGCCGGTTGCAGCCGACGCGCGAGGCGGAACTGCTGTTCTCCGAATCGCAGAAGCTGCAAGCGAATCTCGACGGCATTCGCCATCTGGCGCGCAACCTCGCGTTGCAACCGGAGGGGCATCTGCGTATCGGCTGTTTGCCGAGCCTCGGCTTGAGCCTGATTCCGCCGGCGGTGCAAGCGTTCCGGCGCGGCTATCCGCGCGTGTCGCTGAAGGTGCAGACGCGGCACACCGAGGAGTTGCTGAACGCGCTGCTCACGCGCGACCTCGATCTCGCGGTCGCGCTGAATCCGCCGGCGCGGCCGGGCATCACGGCGGTCGAGCTGGGGCGCACGGCGATTGTCTGCGTGTGCCCGCCCGACGATCCCGACGCGCAACGGCCGATCGACCTGCCGGCGTTCCTCGCACGGGAATGGATCAGCATCGGCAACAGCGATCCGCTCGGCGAGCTGATCGGCAATGCGCTCGACGCGCAGGAACTCGACGAAAGCGTCGCCGCCGTCGAGGCGCAAACCTGGTACGTGGCGCGCGCCCTGGCCGCGCGCGGCGTCGGCTATGCGCTGCTCGACGAACTGACGGCGCATTGCGGCGCGGAGCCGGTTGCGATCCGGCCGGTCACGCCGGCGCTGTCGGTCGGCGTGTTCGCGCTCTGGCGCGACGGCGGCATGGACTCGCAGGCGGGCAACGCGTTTCTCGACGTGTTGCGCGCGCATGTCGCGTGAACTCCGCATGAGCCGGCGCGAACCTCCCGCCGACGTCTTAACCCTGGGTTATGGAGCCGTGCATCTGCTCATTTGATGCGCGTATTTCGTCGCGCCACACTCGCGGTGAACGGATTCCTCGAGGGTGTGGTTGCTATGCGCGTGTGTGTACTCGGTGCGGGCGTGGTGGGTTTGACGAGCGCCTATCAATTGGCGCGCGACGGCCACGACGTGACGATTCTGGAAGGCCGCGACGGCGCCGCGCTCGAAGCGAGCTTCGCGAACGGCGGCCAGTTGAGCTATAGCTATGTCGCGCCGCTTGCCGATCCTTCGGTGTTGCCGCATCTGCCCGCGTGGCTGTTGCAAGGCGATTCCGCGTTGCGTTTCGTGCCGCGCCTCGATCCTCGGCAATGGCGCTGGTGCCTGTCGTTTCTGCTCGCATGCCGCGGCGGCCGCGCGCGCCAAACGGCCGTGGAAATGCTGCGATTGGGTGCGTTGAGCCGCGAGGCGTTGCACGAACTCGTGCAGCGCGAGTCGATCGATTTCAATTACGTGCGTAACGGCAAGCTCGTCGTCTATCGCGATGCGAATGCATTCGACGCGGCGCGCCGCAAGATGGATTTTCTGCAAGCGGCCGGTTCCGAACAGCGCGCCCTCGACGCCGCCGCTTGCGTGGCGCTCGAGCCCGCATTGGAACACGCGCGGCCCTTGCTGGCGGGCGGTATTCACACGCCCTCGGAAGAGGCCGGCGATTGCCATCGGTTCAGCGTGGCGCTCGCCGGCGTGCTGAACACGCGATACGGCGTGGCGATTCGCTACGAGACGCCGGTTCATTCGTTCGTCACCGAGCGCGGCGCGGCGCTTGCCGTGCGCACGCCGCGCGGCGAGATTCGCGCCGATGCATTCGTGGTCGCATTGGGCAACGGCAGCGCGCCGTTGCTGCGTGCGCTCGGCATGCGTCTGCCGATGTATCCGCTCACCGGCTACAGCCTGACGATACCCGTCGCGCCCGGGCACGCGCCGCGCGTGAGCGTGACCGATCTGCATCGCAAGGTGGTGTATGCGCCGCTCGGCGAGCGCTTGCGGATTGCGGGCATGGTCGAAATCGCCGGCATGGATGTGACGCGGCGCGACCGGCGCCTCGACCTGCTCAAGCGCCAGGCGCAGGAAATTTTCCCCGCCGCCGGCAACTACGCCGCCGCGCAGACCTGGTGCGGCCACCGTCCGGCCACGCCCGACAGCAAGCCGCTCATCGGTCCCACGCGGTATCGCAACCTGTGGCTGAACACCGGCCACGGCGCGCTCGGCTTCACGCTGGCGTGCGGCAGTGCGCGCCTGATCGCGGATGCGATCGCGGGCCGCGCGCCGCCGCTCGAACCCGGCGCTTATGCATGGCCACGCTGAGCGCGGCATACCTCGCATCATGTTTCGATTGCAACGATCCGGCTGCACCCATACAACCGCCGCATAACCGCCGCATAACCGCCGCATAACCGCCGCATAACCGCCGCATAACCGCCGCATAACCGCCACACAACCGCCACACGCCGCTTCGGCACAACCCAAGGAGATGCCATGAAACTTGCAGCAGCACTCACCACGATCGCCATCGCCACGAGCTTCGCCGGCACCGCGCGCGCCGAGGAACCGAGCGCCACACTGAGAAAGATCCGCGACACCGGCGTGATTTCGCTTGGCGTACGCGAATCGTCGGTGCCGTTTTCTTACTACGATGAACAGCAGCAAGTGATCGGCTATTCGCAGGCGATCGCGCTGAAGATCGTCGACGAGGTGAAGAAGGAACTGAACCTGCCGAACCTCAAGGTGAAGGAAGTGCCGATCACGTCGCAGAACCGGATTCCGCTGGTGCAGAACGGCACCATCGACATCGAATGCGGTTCGACCACGCACACGAAGGAGCGCGACAACCAGGCGGCGTTTTCGAACAGCTTCTTCCAGTACGGCGTGCGGATGATCGTGAAGAAAAGCTCGGGCGTGAAGGACTTTCCCGACCTCGCGGGCAAGACCGTGGTGACCACGGCGGGCACGTCGGAAGAACGCCTGCTGCGGCAGATGAACAACGAGAAGGGCATGAACATGCGCCTCATCAGCGCGAAAGATCATGCCGAATCCTTTCTCAATGTAAAGACCGGCCGCGCCGTGGCATTTGTGATGGACGATCCGCTGCTGTATGGTGCTAAGGCCAAGGAGGCGGACGCGAACGACTACCTGATCACCGGCAACTCGCCGATGTCCGAGGTGTATGGCTGCATGTTCCGCAAGGACGACCCCGGCTTCAAGAAGCTCGCCGACGGCGTGATCGCGCGGCTGCAAACCTCGGGCGAGGCGGCGGCTATGTACCAGAAGTGGTTCACGCAGCCGATTCCGCCCAAGGGCATCAACCTCAACTATCCGCTCTCCGCGGATATGAAGTCGCTGTTCGCGAACCCGAACGACCGCGCGCTGGATTGACCGCTCGTCGAGCGAACGCTCGACGAAGCCGGGGCGTCGAGGCCGGCAGGTTCGCGTGCGGCGAGTTGGCCAATCGAATCTGCAAGCAAAGGAGACGTGCTGTGACGGGAACGGGAAGCAAAAAAGTCGCACTGGTGACGGGCGCGGGCAGCGGCATCGGCCGCGCGTGCGCGCTGCGGCTGGTGGAGCACGGCTATAGCGTCGTGCTGGCGGGGCGTCGTCAGGCGCTGCTCGATGCTGTCGTCGAGGCAGCACGGCCGCTCGGCGGCGAGGCGCTGGCCGTGGCGTGCGACGTGACCGACGCCGCGAACGTCGCCGCGCTGTTCGATACGATCCGCGAACGGCATGGGCGGCTCGACGTGCTGTTCAACAACGCGGGCCGCAGCGGTTCGCCCGTCGATATCGACGAACTCGATATCGACGAATGGCGCTCCGTGGTCGACACCAACCTCACCGGCGTGTTTCTCTGCACGCGCGCGGCGTTCGGTCTGATGAAGACACAGAGCCCGCGCGGCGGGCGCATCATCAACAACGGCTCGATCTCGGCGCATGCGCCGCGGCCGAACAGCATCGCGTACACGGCCACCAAGCACGCGATCACCGGCCTCACGAAAGCCGTCTCGCTCGACGGCCGCAAATACGACATCGTGTGCGGGCAGATCGACATCGGCAACGCGGCCACCGAGATGGCCGAGCGGATGGCGCGCGGCATCGTGCAGGCGAACGGCGAAATCGCGGTCGAGCCGCTGATGGACGTTCAGCACGTCGCCGACGCGGTGCTGCATATGGCGCAATTGCCGCTGTCGGCGAACGTGCAGTTCATGACCATCATGGCGAGCAAGATGCCGTTCGTGGGCCGGGGCTGACGGCTGTCTTGACGACCGCGGGCTGAAAGCGCGGCGCGGCGGATCAACTTATACTGACTGCTTCCCGCCACTTCGGAAAGCGATTCGCCGTGCCCCGAGCCACATCCAGGGACGACCCGCCGCCGGTGCCGCCCGTGCGGCCCGATCTCGACGATTGTTGTCACAGCGGCTGCAATCCGTGTGTCTTCGATCTCTACGATGAAGCGCTCGAACGCTATCAGGCCGCGCTTGCCGAATGGCAGGCGCGGCAAGCACGGCAGGCAAGCAAAGCGGCGCAAGCAAGACAGGGCAAGCCGCGCGCGCCGCGCCGTTAGTCAGCGTTCCGGTTCCACGCGAAGGCCGCAGTCCTACCACGTCCCGTCATGAGCGAACTTCAGCCCGCACACATCGAAACCATCAACGCATCGCATACGCTCGACGATCTGCATGACTTCGTGCAGCGTTATCCGCGTCTGTTCGTGCTGACCGGCGCGGGCGTCAGCACCGACTCCGGCATTCCCGGCTATCGCGACGACAACGGCGAATGGAAGCGCTCGCCGCCGATCACGTTGCAGGAATTTCTCGGCACGGCCGGCATGCGCCAGCGCTACTGGGCGCGCAGCATGGTCGGCTGGCCGGTGGTCGCAGAGGCGCAGCCGAATGCCGCGCATACCGCGCTGGCCCGCCTCGAAGCGGCGGGCCGCGTGCGGGCGCTGGTCACGCAGAACGTCGACGGCCTGCATCAGCGGGCGGGCAGCCGCGAGGTGATCGAACTGCACGGCGGCATCGACGGCGTAACGTGTCTGGACTGCGGCATGCGGCACGCGCGCGCGTCGATTCAGCAGACGCTCGAAGCCGACAATCCCGCGCTCCTGAACATTACCGCCGAAACCGCCGCCGACGGCGACGCGCATCTCGAATGGCACGATCTCGAAGCGTTCCGCATTCCGGCGTGTTCGAACTGCGGCGGCTTGCTGAAACCCTCGGTGGTGTTCTTCGGCGAAAGCGTGCCGCGCGAGCGGGTCGACGCGGCCTCGCAGGCGCTCGACGCGGCGGATGCGCTGCTGGTGGTCGGCTCCTCGCTGATGGTCTACTCGGGCTATCGCTTCTGCGTGTGGGCGCAGAAGCAGGGCAAGCCGATCGTCGCGATCAATCTCGGGCGCACGCGCGCCGATTCGCTGCTGTCGCTGAAAATCGCGGCGCCGTGCGCCGATGCCTTGACCGCGCTGGCCGGTCGCCTTGCGCTGGATTGACCGGGCCGTCCGAACGAAGAACAACCGCCATCAAAGGAACGCAGATGTTGACCACGATTGAACAGCTCGAAGCGCGCTACGGCCAGCCGAATGAACGCTCCGTGCGCAAGGAGATCGCCTACGTCAATGAAGACTATCGCGCCTTTATCGAGGTCGCGCCGTTCGTCGTGCTGGCCACCGCGGGACCGGACGGCCTCGATTGTTCGCCGCGCGGCGACACGCCGGGTTTCGTGCGTATCGTCGACGAACGCACGCTCGCGCTGCCGGATCGCATCGGCAACAATCGTATCGACAGTCTGCGCAACATCATCGTCAATCCGCATCTGGCGCTGTTGTTCATCATTCCGGGCGTCGGCGAAAGTTTGCGCGTGAATGGCCGCGGTCGCATTTCCGACGATCCGGCCATGCTGAACAGTTTCGCCGTCGAAGGTAAACTGCCGCGCACCGTGCTGCTGATCGACGTCGACGCGGTGTATTTTCATTGCTCGAAGGCGCTGGTGCGCTCGAAACTATGGGACCCGGCGCATCATGTCGAACGGTCCCGGCTGCCGAGCGCGGGTGAAATTCTCCGGCGCGTCAGCGGCGCGAATTTCGACGCCGCCACTTACGACCGCGAACTCGCCGAAAGAGTGCGCACGTCGTTGTACTGAACCCAAAGCCTGAACATGACGAATCCCCAAGCGGCGCTGCGGCAACATTCGCCTTCCGCGGAACGCAACCGCGAACCGATCCTCGCCGTGCTGCGCACGGTGCTGCCGGCCACCGGCCGCGTGCTCGAAATCGCGAGCGGCACGGGGCAGCACGCGGTCTGCTTCGCCGGCGCCTTGCCGGGCCTCGACTGGCAGCCGAGCGATCTCGATGCGCAAGCACGGGCGTCGATTGCCGCGTGGGTGGCGCACGCGGGGTTGGCGAACGTGCGCGCGCCGCTCGCGCTCGACGTGCATCAGCCGGATTGGGGCGTGGACGCGCTCGACGCCGTGGTCTGCATCAACATGATTCATATCTCGCCGTGGAGCGCGGCGCAGGCGCTCTTTGCGGGCGCGGGCAATCGGCTCGTGGACGGCGGCGTGCTGTATCTGTACGGCCCTTACAAGCGCGGCGGCGCGCATACCTCGCCGAGCAACGACGCGTTCGACCGGCAATTGCGCAGCCGCGACCCCGCGTGGGGCGTGCGCGACATGGAAGCGGTGATCGCGTTGGGCGCCGCGGCGGGACTCGAGTGCGACGAGCCGATCGCGATGCCGGCCAATAACTTCAGTCTGGTGTTCAGAAGACGGCGGGGCGCGGTGCGGGGCTGAGATACGTTCGTTGGCGGGCATGCGCACGTTGCGTCTTGCGCTGGCTCGTGTCGGGCACGAACTCATGCGGCAATGCGGACGCACGGCAAGGGTGCTGCAAGAAGCACCGCCGCAATGGCCCGCTTCCGCAAGCAATCGCGAAAGGCGAACCGCAACAACCAACCGCAACAAACACCGCACTCGGCAAAAAAACTTCCGTCCGCTGCCCGCCATCAAGCGGCAAGCCGGCATTTCTTTTATGCTTTCACCCTCGACGCTCCGCCGATGTTCATTCCGGCGCGGCGTCACGACATTTTTTGGACTCTGGAGAATTCACATGGGCAAACAGGCAATCGGCGTGGTGGGGCTGGCGGTCATGGGCCGCAATCTGGCGCTCAACATCGAGAGCCGCGGCCACGCGGTGTCGGTCTACAACCGTAGCCGCGAGAAAACCGACGAACTCATCGCCGAATATCCGGGCAAGAAACTGGTGCCGGCCTTCACGCCGGAAGAGTTCGTGGAGTCGCTCGAAAAACCGCGCCGCATTCTGCTGATGGTCAAGGCAGGCGAGCCCACCGACGCCACCATCGCCCAGCTCAAACCGCTGCTGGACAAGGGCGACATTCTGATCGACGGCGGCAACACGCATTTCACCGACACGATCCGCCGCAATCAGGAACTGGCGAAGGCCGGCCTGCACTTCATCGGCACGGGCGTGTCGGGCGGCGAGGAGGGCGCGTTGAAAGGCCCGTCGATCATGCCGGGCGGCCAGCGCGACGCCTACGATCTGGTGGCGCCGATCCTCACCGAAATCGCCGCCAAGGCGCCGGACGGCGAGCCGTGCGTCGCCTACATGGGACCGGACGGCGCGGGCCACTTCGTGAAGATGGTGCACAACGGCATCGAATACGGCGACATGCAACTGATCGCCGAAAGCTATGCGGTGCTCAAGCAGGTGGTCGGCCTCTCGAACGAAGAACTCGGCAAGGTCTATACCGAGTGGAATCAGGGCGAGCTCGACAGCTATCTGATCGAAATCACCTCGAAGATTTTCAGCAAGAAAGACGAGGAAACCGGCAAGGACCTGGTGGACGTGATCCTCGACCGCGCCGCGCAGAAGGGCACCGGCAAGTGGACCAGCCAGAATGCGCTCGACCTCGGCGCACCGCTGCCGCTGATCACGGAGGCTGTGTTCGCGCGCGTGCTGTCGTCGCTGAAAGATCAGCGCGTCGCCGCGAGCAAGCTGCTGGAAGGGCCGGCGGCGAAGCCGCTCGGCGTCGAGCGCGACGCGTTCGTCGAATCGGTGCGCCGCGCGCTGTATTTCAGCAAGGTGATTTCCTACGCGCAAGGTTTCGCGCAACTGCGCGCGGCGTCGCAAGAGTACAAGTGGGATCTGGACTTCGGCACGATCGCGAAGATTTTCCGCGCCGGCTGTATCATCCGCGCCCGCTTCCTGCAGAAGATCACGGACGCCTATGCGAAAGACAAGGCGATCGCCAACCTGCTGCTCGATCCGTACTTCCGCGACATCGCGAAGAACTATCAGTCGGCGTTGCGCGAGGTCGTGGTGGCCGCGATCAATGCGGGCGTGCCGGTGCCGGCTTTCGCGTCGGCGGTGGCGTATTTCGACGCGTATCGCTCGGAGCGCCTGCCGGCGAATCTGGTGCAGGCACAGCGCGATTTCTTCGGCGCGCACACGTTCGAGCGCACCGACAAGCCGGGCAGCTTCCACGCGAACTGGAACTGAGGGTTCGAGCAGGGGACCGGCGGGCGCTTGCGATAAGGGCGCGCCGGGCCGCGCGAGCGGTTCAGATCGGGTGCCGATTGTTGCCCAACCTTGCCGGCCAGATAGCGGAACTGCCGGACTCGGCCGCTACTGTTGCAATAATCGAAATTGAGTTTCGTCGTTTAAGGGGTTTCCCCTAGATGTCGACCCTCCTAAACTTCTTCTCAAGCGCTACGGGATAACAAGCCCAAAGCGATTCAAAACAAGTTCTGGAGGTTTACATCATGAAGACGCTCATTTCCGCCGTTGTCGTCGCCGCCGCCCTGGCCGCTCCTGTCGCATCGTTTGCTCAATCGAATCAGCCGGTCACGCGCGCTCAAGTCCGCGCCGAACTGGTGCAACTCGAAAAGGCCGGCTACAACCCCACGGGCGATCACATCGACTACCCGGCTAACCTGCAAGCCGCGCAAGCACGTGTCGATGCGCAAAACGGCACCACTCAAGCGGTCAACAGCGGCTACGGCGCGCCGATCGCCGGCAGCTCGCAAGCCGGCCGTCCGGTGAGCGGCAACGACCGTAACTCGGTCTACTTCGGCAACTGATTCGCGCTGAAGAGACTTGTAGAAACACCGCCGTCAACAGGCGGTGCGCGTTAATAAAAACGCCGACCGGTTTTGCCGGCCGGCGTTTTGCTTTTTGTCGTTTGCAGCGCTCGTCAACGCCGAGTCCCGCAGTCGGTTTCAAGCACCGGTTTCAAGCGCCGGTTCAGCGATTCGGCAGATGCGGAATCGCTTCATTGCTCGTCAGGCTGAGCTGGTGAATCTGCCGGTGCGCCTTGTTCAGATGCGCCTGCGCGGCCACGCGCTGCGCCTCGAGTTGCGACACTTCCTTGTGTACCTGATGCTGCCGGTTCGACACCGCATGCTCCTGCGCGCCGCGTCGCTGAAGATCGTTGCGCAGCCTTTCGGCCTGCGCCTCGGAGCGAGCGATCAGGCGCGCCAACTGTTCGTTCTGCGCTTCCAGTTGCGCGCGGCGCGTTTCGCCTTCCGAGAGCCGCGTCGCCTGTTCCTCGAAATGAAGGAAGGCGGTTTCGGCGGCTTCGAGATCGGCGGCCTTGAGCGCGCGCCACAGCGAGCCGTCCTGATACAGCGCGACGTAGTACGTCAGCTCCTTCGCGTGGAATAGCAGGCTGACCGAGTAGTCGAAGCTGCGGAAAACCCGGAACGGCGTCAGCGCTTCCTCCTCGGCGAGCCATTCGATGTCTGCCGTATCGGCGATCTGCACGCCGCGCGCGCTGACCTGCGACGGCACCACCTGCACTTGCCGCAAGGTCGTCACCGGACGCATGGGCGTGGGCGTCGGCGGTGCCCCGGGCGTGACGCCGGCCGCCGCGGCCAGCGCCGCTTCTTCCCTGTCGTCGGGCGAGACGCGGGCGGCGGTGTTTTCCCGCTCGATCTGCACGAGATGCGATGGGCCTGTCAGCACGCTGCGGCGGTTCAGGAAAGTTTTCACGGCGGTTCCTCCGGTTGACTCGCTACAACCCGCGAATGGCGCCGACGGTGAAACTGCCGGCTGCTCCGCGGTGCGAGCGGTGAGCGAAATCTGGCGGACCGGCGACGTTGTCGGCGGGACGCCGGCCGTGCGCGGGCAGCGCGGATGCGAGCCGCGAGCGCGGGCCTAATGCAGCGTACGTTGCCGGCGGGCGATGTCCTCGAACAGCGCGTCGCTCGGCTCCAGGGCAAGCAGCCAGGACTCGTCGTAGCCGCTCAGATTGTCGAGCGCCTCGCGCAGCCGCTCGATCGCGACGGCGGGAATCTCGACGCTCGCCTGCACGCCGCTCGACAACCTCGCGATGCTCGCCAACTGCACCAGCGCGTCGGCGGCCTCGGCCACGTCCGCGGCAAAAACCAGGTGCGTGTTCAGCAACTCGACCAAACCGGGCGATGACGTCACATCGTCGACGTTGAGCTGCACGGCCAGAAAGGTGGCGTTGTTCATCCTCAAATTCCTCGCGAGATTCGTGGTTCGCCGGCAGGCGTCTTGCATATTTGACTGAGTATAGGCGAGGGTCCGGATGATTCAATGCTCACAGGAATGAAGCCCGCCTGGCCGGGCGCGCCAATCCCTGGACCTTATAATGGGGCCAGCAGAAACGCCGGATCGCGGCGGGGCGGGCCACCCGTCATGCCCGCCGCATGATGAACCACGGCGTTGCATTTTTTCGAGCATCCATTGCCATGAAGATCATTCGCAGCAAGAGCTTCACCGCGACGCGCGCCTGGGGCGCGCTCGATATCGCCAACATGGGCGGCATCACGACGCGCCTGCACTGGACCGACCAGCCGTACAAGTGGCACGTCAACGACGGCGAGGAAGTGTTCGCCGTGCTCGACGGTCGCGTGGAGATGCGCTACCGGGAAGGCGGCGTCGAGCAGTCGACCGTGCTGGAAACCGGCGATGTGTTCTACGCGTCGGTGGGTACGGAGCACGTGGCGCATCCGCTCGGCGCGGCGCGCATTCTGGTGGTGGAGGCGGAGGGCAGCGTGTGAGCGCCCATGCGGCGACGCCGTGTCGCCGCGGTTGCAAACGTAGCCGGCGGCATAATGGCGGGTTGCCGCTCACGCCCGCGCCCACGCCCGCGCGCCGGGCGGCACGGCAAATGCTGGGCTGATTGAATCCGATTGAATCAACATGTCGAGGACATCACATGACAGGACACTGGCGATTGACGGGGACCCGAATGCTGACCGTGGTCGCGCTCGGCGCGATGTTCACGGGCTGTACGAGCATGCCGTGGGACAGCACGCCGTTCTATGGCAATGCGCCCGCCCGCCCGACCACCCTCAACACGGTCCCGGTGCCGGCCGGTTTCTATCGCGTCAATCCGGGCGATACGCTGGCGGGCATCGCCTCGGCGTATGGGCATAAGCCGCAGGATATCGCCGCGTGGAACGGGCTCGCCGCGAACGCCATCGTCAATCCGGGCCAGGTGCTGCGCGTGTCTCCGCCGATGGCGTCCGGCAGTGTCGTGACGCCGCCTGTCGGCGTCGCCGGTCCGAATGCGCCGGCCGCGCCGGCCGGCCCCACGGCTTCCGGCGCGCCGCAACAAGGCGTGCTGCTGTGGCCGCTGCGTGGACCGGTGCTGAAAACGTTCGCGCCCGGCAGATCGAACGGCATCGTGATCGGCGGCCGTCCCGGCGATCCGGTCAAGGCGGCCGCCACCGGCCGCGTGGTCTATGCGGGCACGGGCATCGAAGCGTACGGTCCGCTCATCATCATCAAGCACGACGACTCCCTGATCACCGCCTACGGGCAGAACAGCACGCTGCTCGTCAAGGAAGGCGACGCGGTCGCGCAAGGGCAAACCATCGGCGAAGTCGGGGTGGACGGCCGCGGCGTGGCGTCGATCCAGTTCGAGGTCCGCCAGAACGGCCAACCCGTCGATCCGCTGGCGTGGCTGCCGAGGTCGGGCGGGTAAGCGAAGTGCAAGGTTCTGCTCGCCCGAGCCCGGCTGGGCCAGGGCGAGGGCGAGGGCGAGGGCGGCATGAGCGTGCGGCACGCGAGAACCTTGCGCCATGCGTCACCCCTTCAGCGTGAGTCCAGGCGCTGCGTCGCTTAAATAATTTGAATACACTGTGTGGCTTCGCAGCCGGCGCGCCGGCTGCGATCGGCTGTCATCCCTAGATAGACGCACAGGAATTCACCATGATCGATTTGCGCAGCGATACCGTAACCCGTCCGACCCCGGCCATGCTCGCGGCCATGTCGGCTGCCGAAGTGGGCGACGACGTCTGGGGCGACGACCCCACCGTGCTGCGCCTGCAGGCAAGCGTCGCGGAGCGCGCCGGCAAGGAGGCGGGGCTGTTCTTCCCGAGCGGCACGCAAAGCAATCTGGCGGCGTTGATGGCGCACTGCGCGCGCGGCGACGAATACATCGTCGGGCAACTGGCGCACACCTATAAGTACGAGGGCGGCGGCGCGGCGGTCCTCGGCAGCATCCAGCCGCAGCCGCTCGAAAACGCCGCCGACGGTTCGATCCCGCTCGACAAGATCGCCGCCGCGATCAAGCCGATCGACAACCACTTCGCGCGCACGCGCCTGCTGGCGCTGGAGAACACCATCGGCGGCAAGGTGCTGCCCGAGGGGTATGTCGCCGAGGCGGTGCAACTCGCGCGTCAACGCGGCCTGTCGGCCCACCTCGACGGCGCGCGCGTCTACAACGCGGCGGTCGCGTCGGGCAAGCCGGTCGCGGCGCTGTGCGAGCCGTTCGATTCGGTCTCGATCTGTTTCTCGAAGGGGCTCGGCGCGCCGGTGGGCTCGGTGCTGGTCGGCAGCCACGCGCTGATCGAGGTGGCGCACCGCTGGCGCAAGGTGCTGGGCGGCGGCATGCGCCAGGCCGGCGTGCTGGCGGCGGCGTGCCTGTACGCGCTGGATCACAACGTCGAGCGTCTCGCCGACGACCACGCGAACGCCGCCCACCTGGCGGCCGGGCTCGAAGCGATCGAGCCGGTCAAGGTGCAGTCGGTCGCGACCAACATGGTGTTCGCGCAGTTTCCGCAGCAGCATTGCGCGCCGCTCGAAGCGTGGCTGAAGGAGCGCGGCATTCTCACGCAGATGCTGTACGCGTCGCGATTCGTCACGCACAAGGATGTGTCGCGTGCCGATATCGATACGTTTGTCGCCGCGGTGAAGGGGTATTTCGCGGCGCGGTGAGCGAAGAGACGCATGCTTCTCGAGGCCGGGATCTGAAAAGTCCGCCGGGAGGAACCGTTATCCGAACGAGAGCATGAGCATTCAAAAGCGGGCGCACTGTCACAGCAGTACGCCCGCTTTTTCTTATTTCGCCGACGCTTGCACATGCGCCCCCGCGCGATGCGACGGCGCCAGCAGCCGCAGTCCGCTCGCGAGGCTCGCCGCGCCGGCGAAGAAGGCGCCGGCCGCCAGCGCGAGCGTCGGACCATGCCGTCCGGCGATACCGAAGCTCAACGCGACGAGCGCCGCGCCGGTGGTTTGCCCGAGCAGCCGCGCGGTCGCGACGATTCCGCTGGCGCCGCCGCTGCGCTCGGGCGGCGCGCTCGCCATCAACGCCTTCAGGTTCGGCGATTGAAAGAAGCCGAAGCCCGCGCCGCAGATCGCCATGCGGATGCCGATGTCGAGCACGTGCGGATGCACCGGCAAGAGCGCGAGCGACGCCATTCCCGCCGACATCACCGCGAGGCCGATCGCGCCTAGCAGTCCGGGCGGATAGCGGTCGGACAGACCGCCCGCCAGCGGCGCGGCCAACGCCACCACCACCGGCCACGGCGTCATCAGGAAACCAGTCTCGACCTGGCTGCGATGCAGCACGTCCTCGAAGTAAAAGGGCAGCGAGACGAACGCGAGCCCTTGCGCGGCGAACGAGCACACGGCGGTCAGCGCGGACAACGCGAACACCGGCCGCTTGAACAGATCGACGGGCAGCATCGGCGCCGGATGACCCGTTTCACGCCGGATCAGCAACAGCCCGAATATCACGGCGACCGCCGCCGCGCTCAGCACGACTTGCGCCGGCGCGCGCTGGGCCGCCTCGCCGAGCGCGAAGATCAGCGCGGCAAAGGTGATGACGTTGAGCAGCGCCGCGACCGGGTCGAAGTTGTGCGTGCCGCGTTCCGTGTGCGGCAACGCGGGCCACGCGAAGCCCAACGCCAGTAGGCCGAGCGGCACGTTGACCGCGAACAGCCACGGCCATGCGGCCACAGAAAGAATCAGCGATGCCACCGTCGGCCCGACCGCGAACGACACGCCGACGATCAGCGCGTTGGTGCCGAGGCCGCGCCCGAGCCGATGCGGCGGATAAAGATAGCGGATCAGCGCGGTGTTGACGCTCATGATCGCGCTCGCGCCGAGCCCTTGCAGCACGCGCGCGGCGGTGAGCATCGGCAGCGTCGAGGCGAGCGAGCAGACGAGCGACGCCAGCGTGAACAGCGCGATGCCGCCGATATAAATCCGCCGATGCCCGACGATGTCGCCGAGCGCCGCGAGCGGCAACAGCGTCGCGACCATCGCGAGCTGATACGCGTTGATGATCCACACCGACGCCGCGGGCGCGGCGTGCAAGTCCGCCGCGATGGCGGGCAAGGCGGTGTTGGCGATCGCGGTGTCGAGCGTGGCGAGCGCGACCGCGAGCATGATCGCGGCCATCGCGCGGCGGTTGGCGGCGGACATGGGGCCGTCTGCCGGAAGGATTGGGACGGCGGTGGCGCTGTTCTCTGACAAGGCGTGGCTCGGCGGGTAGGCATGCCGATGCGCGGCATGGTCGAGGATGCGGCGCGCAGGTGGCAGGGTTACGTGGAGAGGCGCGCGCATGACCCAGGTGCAGCGTTCGAGGCGAGCCGCGCGGCGAATGTAGCGATTGTTACAGAGTCGTGGAAATCGTGCTGGGAGATGGGGAGATGGGGAGATGGGGAGATGGGGAGTGGAGGAAGTGGGCGGCGCGCGGTTGCGCCTTGCGCTGTTGCAACTAACGGCCAGGCCCGCCTCGCGTCCGCGAATCGGCGCGCGCGCCGCGCCATCGCAAGCCGCTTTGGCACAACCTGTCACTCAACGATGACAGCCCGATTCGAGCACGGCTTGCGGCGATCGGCTCATTCATCCCCGCGTCACCCATGCGGAAAATAATCGAACTGCGTTGCGCCCTATGCGCCCTATGCGCCCCATGCGCCCTTGACCGCCCGCAATCGTTTGCCTGCTTTGCGGGCCGATGCACGTGCGCAGTGCTGCGCCCGTGCCGCTTGCACCGCCTGCGTGCGCAAAACCCGCGCGCCGGCGGATGACGGCGGGCATGGCATGTGCGTGAACACGCGCTCGCGCTTGCCGGTGTCCGCGAGCCGTAAAATGTCCTACTCTCTTTTTTAACCCGCCTGACCGGCACGCGCCTCCCGCCCGTCATCTGTGCGGTCCGCGCATGCCGCGTCTTTTTACCGGAGGCTTCGATGACAGCCGTCGATCTGGAATTCGACCAGCTCAACAGTACCGTCGACGCGCTACGGCGCTCAATTTCCAATCGCATGATGTATGGCGTCGGCAAGGACGCCGTCACCGCCCATCCGCATGACTGGCTGCATGCCGCCGCGCTCGCCGTGCGCGACCGGCTGGTCGCGCGCTGGATGAAAACCACGCGCCTGCAATACGAACAGGACGTGAAACGCGTCTACTACCTGTCGATGGAATTCCTGATCGGCCGGACCTTCACGAACGCGCTGCTCGCGCTCGGCATCCACGATCAGATGAAGGAAGCGCTCGCGAGTCTCGGCGTGGACATGGAAGCGCTCACCGATATCGAGCCGGACGCCGCGCTCGGCAACGGCGGCCTGGGCCGGCTCGCGGCCTGCTTCCTCGATTCGATGGCGACGCTCGGCATTCCGGGCTTCGGCTACGGCATCCGTTACGAGTACGGCATGTTCCGTCAGGAAATCGTCAACGGCGAGCAGGTCGAGGCGCCGGACTACTGGCTGCGCGCGGGCAATCCGTGGGAGTTTCCGCGGCCCGAGATCAAGTACATGGTGCACTTCGGCGGGCGCACCGTGCAGCGTGGCGAACACGTGGAATGGATCGACACCGAGCACGTGAACGCGACCGCCTACGACACCGTCATCCCCGGTTATGCGACGGACGCGACCAACACGCTGCGCCTGTGGTCGGCGCGCGCGACCGACGAACTCGACCTCGGCGCGTTCAATCGCGGCGACTACCGCAATGCGGTCGACACGAAGAACATGTCGGAGAACGTCTCGCGCCTGCTCTATCCCGACGACTCGACGCCCGCGGGCCGCGAACTGCGGCTGCGCCAGGAATATTTTTTCGTCTCGGCGACCATGCAGGATCTGATTCGCCGCTATCAGCGCACGCACAGCACCTTCGGGCGCTTCTCCGAAAAGGTCGCGGTGCATCTGAACGATACGCACCCGGTGCTCGCGATTCCCGAACTGATGCGTTTGCTCGTGGACGTTCATCACCTGCCGTGGGACAAGGCGTGGCATCACGTCACGAAGATCTTCTCGTACACGAACCACACGCTGATGCCCGAGGCGCTCGAAACATGGGACGTCGAGATGCTCGCGCGCCTGTTGCCGCGACATCTGGAGATCATCTTCGAGATCAACGCCGGCTTTCTCAAGCATGTGAGCGAGCAGTCGGGGCATGATGCCGAGATGATCCGCCGCATTTCGCTCGTCGACGAATATGGGCAGCGGCGCGTGCGAATGGCCTATCTGGCGATCGTCGCGAGCCACAAGGTGAACGGCGTCTCCAAGCTGCATTCGCAACTGATGACGCGCGACATCTTCGCCGACTTCGCGCGCATCTATCCGGACCGCTTCACCAACGTGACCAACGGCATCACGCCGCGCCGCTGGCTCGCGCAAGCGAGTCCGTCGCTGTCGTCGCTGATCGATCAGCAGATCGGCCGGCATTGGCGCAGCAATCTGTTCGACCTCGAACAACTGCGCGAGCTGCGCGGCGACAGCGCGTTCGTCGAGGCTTTCCGCGAGGCGAAGCGGCAGAACAAGCTGCGGCTCGTGCAGCGGCTCGCGCATCACACGAAGCTGCATTTCGATCCCGACGCGCTGTTCGATCTGCAGGTCAAGCGCATTCACGAATACAAGCGGCAACTGCTGAACGTGCTGCACGTGATCGTGCGCTACAACCAGATTCGCGCGAACCCGGAACGCGACTGGGTGCCGCGCGTGGTGATGTTCGCGGGCAAGGCGGCGTCCGCGTACCGGATGGCGAAGACGATCATCAAGCTGATCGGCGACGTGGGGCAGACGATCAATCACGACCCGCTGGTGGGCGACCGCCTGAAGGTGGTGTTCGTGCCGAACTACGGCGTGAGCGTGGCGGAGCTGATCATTCCGGCGGCCGATCTGTCGGAGCAGATTTCGATGGCCGGCACGGAAGCGTCGGGCACCGGCAACATGAAGCTGGCGCTCAACGGCGCATTGACGATCGGCACGATGGACGGCGCGAACATCGAAATTTGCGATGCCGTGGGGCGCGAGAACATCTTCATCTTCGGCCACACCGCCGACGAAGTGGACAGCCTGCGCGCCACCGGCTACCGGCCGCGGCAACTCTACGAGGAAAATCCCGAACTGCGCATGGCACTCGACCAGATCCGCACGGGTTTTTTCTCGCCTGACGATCCGCTGCGCTTTTCGGACATCTTTCACACGCTGGTCGACTGGGGCGATCACTACATGGTGCTCGCCGACTTCGCCGCGTTCGCCAAGGCTCAGCGCGAAGTGGATGCGCGCTTCGTCGACAAACGCGCGTGGACTGAAAGCGCGATCGAGAACGTCGCGGGCATGGGGCAGTTTTCGTCGGACCGCACGATCGGCGAATATGCGCGCGATATCTGGCGGGTGAGTCCGCTCGATATGGCGTGATTTGAAGGCAGGGTTGCGCGGATTATGTTCCGCGCGCTCGCATGAAAAACAAAGGCCGTGCGATTTTTCGCACGGCCTTTGTTCTTTATCGCCCGCTGAATATCGCCGAGCGTTTACCGAATGTCACTGCACGAGCGTCTCGGTCTCGCTCGCGGCATACAGGCCCAACTGCCCGCGCGGGAAATCGAACAGCACGTCGATGTTCTGCATGCCCATCAGGCCGATCACGATACGGTTGGCGCCCGGCTTTGCCTTGACGATCTCGACTTGCGCGTCCTGATAGCGATGCAGCCATTTGCCCGTGCCGAGCGCCACGTTGTAGTTGCCCTGATTGAGCACCTTGCCCACTTCGTCGTCACCGGTCCAGTTCGGCGCCTTGTCCATTTCGACGCGGATCATCTGCGTGCTGGCGGTGGCGAACACCAGCGGCGCGCAAAAGGTCATCCTGTCGCCGACGTTCACGCAGGCTCGCGGCCATTGCGCCGTGCCGTCTTTCGAGACCGTCATCGGCACCATCGTGTAGTCCTTCGTGAGCGCGTTCGACGGACTCAGCACCAGATACGGCTTGGTGAAGTTCGCATGCACCAGGTACCGCTGACCGATGTTGCCGGGCAATGCGCGCAGCGGTTGCGTGCAGCAGTTGTCGTCCGCTTGAGCCGCGCCGACGCCGAACAGGCCCGAGAACGCCCAGCCGAATTCGGCGGTGTAGCCGTCCATTCCCACGCAGCGCCGCGCGTTTTCCTGGCACTTCACCTGGTCGACCGCCTGCGCGTCGATCTGCGCCGGCTTCGTACCCGCGATGCTGAACGGCACCTTGACCGCCGCGCCGGAAATCTGCGCGCCGTTCGTGAGCGGCAGCGAACTCGCCGGGCCGGCGTTCGGATAGCTCCTGCCGGGCAGGACCGACTTCAACACGCGCACGCCTTGTGTGCCGGTATCGAGCGCCAGATACACCGGCTTGCCGTCGATCTGGACAGGCAGGCCGAGGCGTGCGTGACCCTGATCGGCGCGTTCCACTTGCAGCGGAATCAGCAGGCCGTCGTTGCCGTTGTTGATCAGCGCGGCAGTCGAGGCGGGCGGGGTGGGAACCGGGAACGTCGTGGAGCAGCCGCTCAGCGCGACGAGCGCGCCGGTGACGGCGAGCGCCGCGGCGCCCAGATGACGGAAACGATGAAGCGGGTGCCGGCGTGCGGCATCGGGAGACGACAGGGACATAGGATCACGCTTTGTAAAAATGCGGGTCCCTGGCGAAGGCGATGCATCGTGAGCTGACCGGTAGACGGCACTGAGACAGCACGGGCGGCAATCTCAGTGGATTGCCGCGGTGTCAAGCGGGGAAACCGGGACGCTTGCGGGGCCTGCGGGGCGGGAACACGCGATGAGAGGAGCGGCGACTCTACACGGCCACCCAAGCTCAATTGCAAAGATGTGTCGACGTTTGCGGGTGAGCCGCGCGGCTGGCGACGCGCCTGCGCAAACATTGATCCAGGTCAAGCATCCCCTGGACGACGACTCAAGCGTTAGGCGCTGCCTCCGCCTTCGCTTCGTCCACGGCCGCGCCGACGCGCTCGACGAACTCGCGATCGGTGCTCGACAGCGCCTCGCGCTCGCCGTTGGCGGTTTGCACCATCAGACGATGCGTGACGTCCTGGGTCAGCCACGTGAGCCAGCCCACCACGATCAGCATCGTGCCGCAGACCATGCCCGCCGGCGAATTCAGAATCCCGCCGGCAAGCGCGCCGACGACACCGACGAGCGAGATCGCGCGCGGCAAGACCTTGTTCTTCTGCACGGTGACGACCTGCACGCTCACGATGTCGCGCAGCGGAAAAACCTGACCGGCGGACGAGAGTGCGTTGCGCGTGACCGACACGCCACGATCATTGAAGGGAGTTTCCATCGAGTTCGATGCAAGCAGTTGCGAAGGGCGCAGCGTACCAGAGTTTGAACGCCGGAAATCGTGCGACTTTCTCGCCGCCGTTACCGGCCGAACGGCAGGAAGAGCCCATCAGGATGCCGGGTTTCGGAGGATCGGGGCCTAGCGGCTTTTTTCGGTGCTGCCGCCATAGGCAGCCATGAAAACGTCCAGCGCCCGGTTCACCACTTGCGTAATGTTGCGTGCCGACGTGTCCGTCGGCACGCCGAGAAGACACAGCTCAGCCAGCTCGGCTTCGAATAGCGCGCGAAGATGCGCCGTCGCGACCGTGACATTGCATTTGCGCAAGTGGCCCGCTTCGCACGACTGCTGCAGGAAGTTCGCCACCGTTTGCCAGCCGAGTTTCGGTCCGCGTTCGTAAAACAGCGCGCCCACATGCGAGCGGCCGCCTTCATGAATGGCGAGGCGCCGTACCGCGAGCAACTGCGGCTTGAGGATGGCGATCAGATAGTGCTTGCCGAAGCTCGTCAGCGCCTCGCGGATCGGCACCGATGTCTTGAGCAGCGCGAACGCCCCTTTGATTTCGTGCGCGGCGCACTCGTGCATCACTTCGAAGAACATCTCTTCCTTCGACTGGAAATAGCCGTACAGCGTCGCCTTGGACGCGCCGGCCCGCGCCGCGATGTCGGACATCGACGCCTGCTCGAAGCTTGTTTCGCTGAACACCTCAAATGCGGCGTCGACGATCGCCTGCCGCTTTTCTTCCGTTTTCTTTCTCATTCCCGAGGCTTTCCTGTGCTTTGCCGGAAGGTTCATGAAATCTGTCCGTGCGTGATGTTACCAAAGGCCGTTGCCGGACTTCGCCCCTAAAAACTGAACCGGTCAGTTTATTTTAGTTGACACGCCAACATCCGCATAACTAAACTGCACGGTATTGTTAAGGACGAGACTGAGATCGTGAAAGAAGCTGCGGTAATCGGAGAGAGGGCGCGTTCGGCACGAACCGCGAAACCGGCCATGACGCTCGTCGCGGCGCTTGTCGTCAGCGTGCTGGCGAGCGCGTGCGCGCAATTTCCCGACATGCCGCCAAAGCCGTCGCCAAAGGATGCGGGCCGCTACGAGAGCGCGCGCAGTTTCGGCACGGGCGCGGGCGAGGACGCGCCATCCACATGGCCCACGGAACAATGGTGGCTGCGCTACAACGATGCGCAGTTGAACGCGCTGATCGCCGAAGCGTTGAAGGGCGAGCCGACCCTGGCCACCGCGCAGGCGCGTCTGCACAATGCCGAAGCGTCGGCGCAGGAAGCGGGCGCCGCGCTGTTGCCTGAAGTCAGCGCGCAAGGGTCGGTCGAAAAGCAGAAGCAGAGTTACAACAACGGCGTGCCGCCCGCCTTCGTGCCGCGCGGCTGGCGTCCATACGGCTCCGCCGAACTCAACTTCAGCTACGAGATCGACTTCTGGGGCAAGAATCGCGCGTCGCTTGCCGCCGCCACGTCGGAGCTCGACGCGGCGCGCGCCGATGCTGCCCAGGCTCGCATGGTGCTGGCGGCGTCGATTGCCGATGCGTATGCGGATCTCGCGCGCCAGTTCGCCGAACGCGACAGCGCAGAAGCGGCGGTCAAGGTACGCACGCAGTCCGCGCAACTGTTCGCCGAACGCTTCGCCAACGGACTGGAGACGCAGGCCGGCGTCAAGCAGGCGGAATCGAAGCAGCAAAGCGCGCGCGCCGATCTTTTCGAACTCGACGAATCGATCGCGCTCACCCGCAACCGGATTGCCGCGCTGATGGGCGACGGTCCCGACCGTGGCCTCGCCATCGGCCGTCCGGCGGTGGATCTGGCGCAGCCGGCCGGCATGCCCGCCGACCTCGCGCTCGGCCTGCTGGGCCGCCGTCCCGACGTCGTGATCGCCCGCTTGCGCGCGGAAGCCGCGAGCAAGCGGATCGACGTCGCCAAGGCCGGCTTCTATCCGAACGTGAACCTCTCCGCGATGATCGGCTTCCAGTCGCTCGGCCTGAACATGCTGACGCGCGCGGGTTCGGCGGTCGGCAATGTCGGACCGGCCGTCACGCTGCCCATCTTCAACGGCGGCCGCTTGCGCGGCGAGTTGCGCGGCGCGCGCGCGAATTACGAGGAAGCCGTCGCCAACTACGACGAAACGCTGACCAAGGCGCTGCGCGACGTCGCCGATGTCGCCGTCAGCAAACGCGCGCTCACCGACCGGTTGCAGGCGACGCAAGCGTCGTACGACGCGGCCGCGCAATCGCATCGCGTGGCGCTCGAGCGCTATCAGGGCGGACTGTCCGGCTATCTCGACGTGCTGAGCGCCGCCGACACGCTGGTGAGCGCGGAGCGCCAGCTCGCCGACATGCGCTCGCGCACCTTCACGCTCGACGTTTCGCTCGTGCGCGCGCTCGGCGGCGGTTATCAGGTTGACGCGCAGGCCAACGCACCGGCCAATGCACCAACCACCACGCCGTCCGCCGCCGCAACGAACCCCGAAGCGAACCCCCAAGCGAACCCGAAAAATCAAAGCTGATCCCAAGGACCAGAACATGTCTCAAAGCCATTCCCCCGCGGCCGACGCGCCGTCCATGCCGAGCGCCGACCATTCGACCTATGCCGGCGAGAAGACCACAACGGCCGCCGCGCCCGTCGCTCGCCGCCAGAAGCTGTTCGCCTTGCTGGGCGCCGTCATCGTGCTGGCCGGTCTCGCGTATGGCGGCTACTGGTACTTCATCGGCTCGCGTTACGTGTCGACCGACAACGCGTACACCGCGGCCGAGATCGCGTCGATCACCCCGTCGGTGAGCGGCATCGTGCAGCGCGTCGCCGCGGTCGACACGCAGCATGTCCGCAAGGGCGACGTGCTCGTCGTGATCGACGACACCGATGCGAAGCTCGCGCTCGAACAGGCCGAAGCCGAAGTGGGGCGCGCCGAGCGCAAGGTGCGCGGCTACCTCGCGACCGACGCCGGGCTCGCCGCCCAGGTGGCGGCGCGCGCCGCCGACGAAGCGCGCATGAACGCGCAAATCGCGTCGGCCAAGGCCGATTTCGACCGCGCGGCGATCGACCTGAAGCGCCGCGAAGCGCTCGCGCATTCCGGCTCGGTGTCCGGGGAGGAACTCAGCAACGCGCAGACCTCGTTCGCGAGCGCCCAGGCGGCGCTGATGGCGGCCCGCGCCAACGCCTTGCAGGCGCAGGCGAGCCGTGCGGCGGCCATCGGTTCACAGGACGCCAACAAGGTGCTGTTCGCCGACACCACCGTCGACACCAATCCCGAAGTGCTGCTCGCGCGCGCAAAGCGGGACCAGGCGCGCGTCGATCTGCAACGCACGGTGTTGCGTGCGCCGGTCGACGGCGTCGTCGCGCGCCGCCAGGTGCAGGTGGGTCAGCGGGTCGAGCCGGGCGCGTCGCTGCTGTCCGTCGTGCCGGTGGATTCGCTGCACGTCGACGCGAATTTCAAGGAAGTTCAGCTCGACAAGGTGCGCATCGGTCAGCCGGTGGAACTGACGTCCGACCTGTACGGCGGCAAGATCGTCTATCACGGCAAGGTCGCCGGACTGGCCGGCGGCGCGGGCTCCGCGTTCGCGATGATTCCCGCGCAGAATGCGACCGGCAACTGGATCAAGGTGGTCCAGCGGCTACCGGTGCGGGTCGCGATCGACCCGGCCGATCTGCGCGCGCATCCGCTGGGCGTCGGCCTGTCGATGGAAGCGACCGTGGATACGCGCGACGGCGGCGTCGACAACGCGACGCCCGCAAGCTGAGGCCGCGCCGACCATGTCATCCAGTCAAACGCATCAAACGCGGGACATCCCGTTGCCGCCGCTGAGCGGCGGCATGCTGATCGGCGCGGCGTTGCTGCTGGCCGCCGCCAACTTCGTCGCGGTGCTGGACACGACGATCGCGAACGTGTCGGTGCCGACCATTTCCGGCGCGCTCGGCGCGTCGTCCAGCCAGGGCACCTACGTCATCACGTCCTACGCGGTGGCCGAAGCGATTACGGTGCCGCTGACCGGCTGGCTGGCAAACCGTTTCGGCACGGTGCGCGTGTTCATCACGTCGCTGATCATGTTCGGCCTGTGTTCGGCGCTGTGCGGCATGGCGACTTCGCTCGAAATGCTGGTGCTGTTCCGCGTGTTTCAGGGACTCGCCGGCGGGCCGCTGATGCCGCTGTCGCAGACGCTGCTGCTGCGCATTTTCCCGAAAGAGAAAGCGGCCGCGGCGATCGGCTTGTGGAGCATGACGACGCTGGTCGCGCCGGTGCTGGGCCCGATCCTGGGCGGCGTGATCTGCGACCGCATGCACTGGGCGTACATCTTCTACATCAACGTTCCGGTCGCGCTGATCTGCGGGTATCTCGGCTGGCGTTTGCTCAAGCGCTACGAGACAAGCCTGATGCGCGTTCCAATCGACGCCATCGGTCTCGCGCTGCTCGTCGTATGGGTCGGCGCGCTGCAAATCCTGCTCGATGAAGGCAAGGATCACGACTGGTTCGCGTCGACGGAAATCCGCGTGCTCGCAATCATCGCGGCGATCGGCTTCGCGTCGTTCCTGATCTGGGAGCTGACGGACCGTCATCCCGTGGTCGATCTGCGGGTGTTTCGTCATCGCGGCTTTAGTGCGAGCGTGATCACGATCACGCTGGCGTTCGGCGCGTTTTTCGGCGCGACCGTGCTGACGCCGCTGTGGCTACAGAGCTACATGGGCTACACGGCGACGTGGGCGGGGTGCGCCACGGCGATGACCGGCATCCTCGCCGTGCTCTCGGCGCCGCTCGCGGCCACCCTGTCGTCCCGGTTCGACGGACGCTGGCTGGTGTTCGCCGGCGTGATGTGGCTCGGCGCGGTCACGCTGTGGCGCACGCACGCGAACACCGACATGACGTTCTGGCAAGTGGCGTTGCCGCTGCTGCTGCAAGGCGTCGGCTTGCCGTTCTTCTTCGTGCCGCTCACGGGGCTCGCGCTGAGCAGCGTGGAGGAACCCGAAACGGCATCGGCGGCGGGGCTCATGAATTTCTGCCGGACCTTCGGCGGCGCGATTGCGACGTCGCTGGTCAATACCGGGTGGGAAGACCGCACGAAGTATGACCGGGCGGAGTTGTCGGGACTCGTCGATCAGGCCGGCCACTTCTCGACCATGCTGACGAATTCGGGCTGGAGCGCGGGTCAGGCGCAGGCGCAGATCAGCGACGTGGTGCAGTCGCAGGCCGTGATGCTCGCGACCAATCAGCTCTTCACGATTGCAGGCGCATGTTTCATTTTCGCCGCGCTGGCGGTGTGGCTCGCGCCGAAACCGACGCGGGTCGCCGATACGTCGCAGGCGCATTGAAGCTGCACACCGAAGCTGCGCACTGAAGCTGCACCGAAGCGGCATGCGTCTTTCGCCCTCGCGCGGAATTCGCGAGCCGTAATCAACACGGAACGGTTATGTCCAACGCAACACGCATTGTCATCGTCGGCGGCGGGATCGCCGGCATTCTGCTCGCCACGCGGCTCGGCAACCATTTCGCGCATTCGCACGAGGCGTCCGTGACGCTGATCGACAGCAGCCACACGCATATCTGGAAGCCGATGCTGCACACCATCGCGGCCGGCACGCGCGATGTGAAGCAACAGCAGGTGAGCTACCTCGCGCATGCGAGCGCGCACCGCTTCGCCTGGCAGCCGGGCGAGATGGGCGGACTCGACCGGCAACGCAAGGAAGTCCTGCTCAACGAAGTCAGGACGCCCGAAGGCGAGCTGGTGCTGGAGGCGCGAGCGGTTCCCTACGACGTGCTGGTGCTATCGCTGGGCAGCCGGGCAAACGACTTCGGGGTGCCGGGCGTGAGGCAGCACTGTCATTTCATCGACAGCCAGCAGCAGGCCGAAGCCTTCAACGGCGTGTTGCGCGCGCGCATGCTGCGCGCGGTGGTGCGCGACGAAAGACTGCGCGTCGCGATCGTCGGCGCGGGCGCCACCGGCGTCGAACTCGCCGCCGAGCTGAGCCGGGTGCTCGAAATCGCGCAAGGCTACGGCGATCCCACGCTGCGCAGCCGGTTGAGTCTCACGCTGCTCGAAAGCGGCCCGCGCGTGCTCGCCTCGTTTCCGCCGGCGATTTCCGCATCGACCCAGCAGCAACTCGAACACATCGGCTTTTGCGTGCTCACCTCGGTGCGCGTCACGGCGGCGCAGGAGGACGGATTCCGTCACGGCGACGATCGTCTGGTGAAAGCCGATCTGATGGTGTGGGCGGCGGGCGTCAAGGCGCCGGACTTCCTGAGCGAACTGGCCGGGCTGGAAACCAACCGCTCGAATCAGATCGTGATCGGCGCAACGCTTCAGTCCATCCGCGACGACCACGTGTTCGCACTCGGCGATTGCGCGAGCTTGACGCCGGAGAATCATGAGCGGCCGTTGCCGCCCACCGCCCAGGTGGCCACGCAGCAGGCGGAGCATCTGGCCCGTCATCTGCCTGGATGGCTGACGGGCGCGCCGATGCCGGAGTTCGCTTTTCGGGACTTCGGCTCGCTCGTGTCGCTAAGCGATTACGGCGCCTTCGGCACACTCGGACGGTTCGGCTTCTTCCCCGGCGGCTTCATTCGCGGACGGTTCGCGCAATTGAGCCATGCCATGCTCTATCGACGTCATCAGCAGGCGCTTCACGGTTTCGGCAGAGCGGGGCTAATGTGGACCGCCGAGCAGATCAACGCACTGGTTCAGCCGAAGATCAGGCTGAGTTGATGACGCATTGCCCGTTTTAACGCAGCGGCCCGGCATGCCGCGCTTCCAGATGGATCAGCCATGATGAACGACGACGACACCCGCCGTTCCCGCGCGATGTGGGACGAGATGACGGTGCTGCACACGAGCGTTTCCGCTATTCGCAAGGCGCAGGGCAAACGCAATCCGTCCGACTGCGAAGCGAACACCGCGGAATACGAAAAAGTGGTGACCGACTACGTGGACGACCTCGAACGCGCGATGCGCGAGGCATGGTGGGACAGATGGCCCGACCCGCAACGCTGAAGCGGCGACGCGCCGCTCAGAAGAAGTGACGAACACCCGTTGCGAAAATATAGCTGGACTTCACGGGCTGTCCATGAAGCAGTTCGCCGTAGTAGCTATAGCTATAGGCAGCGTAGAGCGACGTGCGTTTTGACAGGTTATAGATGGCCTCCATTCCCGCCCCGATGTCGCTCTTCGGAAGACGCTTGCTGTTACTGCCCGCCACGCTCGGTTTCAATACCCACTGACCCAGTGGAACACTCGCCCCAATCGACCACTCCGTAGACGAAACCCGCTCGCCCAGGGAGTACAGGTCGTATCGGGACTGCCCTGCCATTGTCATCAATGTGAAGGCGCCAAAGTCGTAGTTGAACGCACCGGTAAGCGTTGTCAGATTTCCCGTCTTCAACCGGTTTGGATCATAGCGTTGCGTGGCGGGGTCGTAATTGCTCGCGGTCGACTGGCGAAAATAGCCGAGGCCGGCGCGGATCCGGTCGCGCGCATAGACGATGGCAAAGGTGCTTGCGGTAATTGTTTTCCTCGGATCATTCATGCCGACCTGAGCGGATAAAGTGACCCCACCCATGTTCGGTGAATCGTAGCGAATGGAGTTATCCATCCGCACATGCGACCAATTGTTTGGGTCTCCAACAACGTTGTTGGCGCCAACAGCCCCTGATAACCCCGTGACTTGCCCGCTGGCGCTCGGAACCGGTGAACCGAGCGGAACCGGCCCCGCGATTCGCCATACGCGCACGAATGGATCGTATGTGTCTCCGTAACCAGGCGCCGCGTTGGATGCGACGTCATTCCAGGCGGAGTAGATGCGACCCAGACGAATCTGACCGAAGCCCCCCGTGAGCCCGATATTGGCTTGCCGATGAAAAAGACGCGCAGGCATGGAGCCGTCCGCGAGCGAGTTCTGTGTTTCGAGCACAAACGTGGCGGACATTCCGTTGCCGAGATTCTCGACGCCCTTGATGCCGAACCTCGACGCATTGATGCCGTAGGGGATCGCACCGATGCTCGCCGTCGGAGACGCCGTCACACCGAACGGATTGGCTGACGATACCGGCGCCGCAACGAGGTTCCGAAAGCTTCCAAACTGTGCTTCCGCCACGCCATAAAACGTCATGGAACTATTCGGTGCGGTTTGGGACATTGCGGGGATCGACAGACTCGAGATGCCAACCAGGAACACTATCTTTTTCAAACTATCTCCAGATTTAATTTGTTTGTATTTGCAGCGCGGGCCCAATTCATTTGCATGCCCGGGCCAGCAGGAGCCCGCTTGAAATCACACCCGCACCCAGGTGATGAATTCAAGCGTTCAATGGAAGGAAAGGAGGGCGATGTGCGGAGGCCGATCGATCACGTCATGTCGACGTCGCGACATCCCCACGCGTACGTAAACGCGAATCCGGCGAGGTAAGCGGAGAAAATGCCGACGAGGTAAATAGCCATGGCCGGCAGGGCTCCGTGATCGGATGTGATCAACGGCAGCGATACGAGGCCCGAGGGGCCGAATACCGTATTGAGGCCGATCGGGAAATGAAACCATGCAAACAACCCGATTACAAAGCCGCCAACCGCACCGCCAAAGCAGGCGGAAATAAAGGGCTTGACGCGAGGGAGCGTGACGCCGTAAATGAGCGGCTCGCCGACACCGAGTAATGCGGGCACGATCGCTCCTTTGATTTGCTTGCGCAAAACCGATTCTCGCGGCGCTCTCACATAAAGCGCGATGGCGGCGCCCACCTGACCCGCGCCCGCCATCGCCAGAATCGGGAACAACGAATTGAAGCCGCGACTTTGCATCAAGGCAAAATACACCGGGATAAAACCTTGATGGACGCCGAACATCACCGCAATCAGGAACAGCCCCGACAGTAACGCGGCACCAATCGGATTGTCGTTCAGATGCCCGAATAACCACGACATGCCGTCGAATAGCAGGACCCCGACAGGCATGATGACCACGTACGTCAACGCCCCGGCAATGAGCAATGTGAGCAGCGAGGTAAGGATCATGTCGAGGTTGGCGGGCATTCGCCGCCTTATCTGCTGCTCGATCCATGCACCCGCTATGCCCGCGATCAGAATGCCGATGATGCTTCCGCGCGGATCGATCTGAAGACCGAAGAAGTCCTGGATTCCCGCATGAAAACTGCCGCTGCCGGTCGAACCGTAATCGAGCAGAAACAGGGACGCGAGGATCGCGCCATTTACCCCTGAACCGCCAAAGGCCTGCTGGGTGTTATAGCCGACCAGAATTCCCAGAAAGCCGAACAGTCCCTTGCCGAACACGTTCATGTATGCGACCAGATGCACGATCGTGGGATTCCGATCGAGGACATTCGCCAGCATCGCCTGTTCGATGAGTGTCGCGCCCCCTAGCAACAGCCCCGCACCAAGAAAGCCGGGGATCAGCGGCGTAAAAATAGTCGCGAATTTGCTCAGGAACTGATGAATCCGCGTTCCGTGGCGCGCTTTCATGGCCTTCTTGTTATCGCGCGCGACCGCGGCCAATTGATCCGCGGCATTGTCGACAGGCGCTTCGGGGGCCGCCCTTGACTCGTGCTTCGCCAGCAGTTCCTTGACCAGGTCCGCGGCGCGCTGCACCTTGCCCGCCCCGATGACGACCTGCAATTGATCCGCGGCGGCAAGTACGCCCTGGACACAGGCGATCCGTTTTAATGCTGCCGTGTCAACGCGGTCTTGCCCGCCCAAAACAAAGCGAAGGCGAGTCATGCAATTGCTGCAACGAACCACATTAGCCGGCCCACCAATAGCATCTAATATTTCTTGTGCTGTTGTTTCGTTAATGCTTTGCATCGTCAGGTCTTCTCTCTGTGGATTGTGCTTTTGGAATGTGGTCGATTTGCATCGAGGGCCAGCAGGGCGGCTCGAACGTGCCCCTTCGTCCGGGCCAGCGCCGCTTTCGCCGCATGGAGATCGACTCCGGCGCGAATCATCACGATGGCTGTCTTGCACTGTCTGCCGCTCTCATTGACGGCCTCGCGCGCACGCTCGCGGGAACAATCGCAGGCCGCGATGACGATCTGGATTTGTCGCTCGACCAACTTTGCATTGGTCGCTTCGACATCCACCATGAGGTTGCCGAACACCTTGCCTAATCGGATCATGGCGCCCGTCGACAGCATGTTCAAAACCAGCTTTTGAGCAGTTCCGGCCTTGAGGCGGGATGAGCCGGTGACCGCCTCGGGACCCACCACGGGGGTGATGGCGATATCCGCCAGCGCGACCATCGGGCCGGTCGGATTGCAAGTGACGGCGATCGTGCGGGCGCCCAGTGAGGCCGCCCACTTCATGGCGCCGATGACATACGGCGTGCGTCCGCTCGCAGCGATTCCGACAAGAATGTCTCGCTCAGAAAATCGGATCTGCTCGAGATCACGCCGGCCCGCTTCGGCATCGTCCTCGGCATTCTCGACGGCGCCCACCATGGCAGCCGTGCCGCCGGCTATCAGTCCCTGAACGACCGACGGGGCGACACCGAAGGTAGGCGGACATTCGCTGGCATCCAGAATGCCCAGACGTCCCGACGTGCCGGCGCCGACATAAATCAGGCGGCCGCCGTGCGACAAGGCTTCGGTAATGACATCGACCGCCGCCGCGGCCGCCGGTAGAACTGCCTCAACGGCGAGTGCGACCTTCTGGTCCTCATGGTTGAGGATGCGCAGCATGGCCAGCGTATCCACGCGATCGATCTGCTCGCTGGCCGGATTGCGTTGTTCTGTGATCAAGTCATGTAGTTGAATCCGCGGCATGTCCATAGTCCTGTTATTCCATTATTCGTTCATATGGAATAGTTTATTCCTTGAGCCGGGCAAGGTAAACATTAAAAGTGTGGATCGAGTGTCAGGGATGCCAGGAGCGCCGAGGCGCGAGCATGGAAATCGCCCGGCAAGCAGTCGCGGCATTCCCGCGCAAGGCACGCGGGGCACCCGTTCAAGGTCGTGGGGAGCGGGGAGGTTTAAACGCGTTGAAGTTAGCTGCGTCTTTCAGATCGTTGTCGAGGCGGATCGGTGTCGCCAGTGAGGAAGCGCAATCGCAGTGCTTGCCACGATCTCGCTTCGGCGCTGGCGCATCGCTTCGCAATCAACGCATCACGGCATCACCGCAAACATGGCTTCATGGCGCAAGGAAAAGAGCCGCGTCGTGCGCCGGCAATTGTCTGTTTTTCGTGCCGCTACCAGCTATGCATAGGGACCGGCGCCCCTCGGTTGCCGTGTTAACATCGCCCTACCGCTGAAGGCACCAGCAGCAGAGCACGCGAATCGACCGTCGCTTAGGGCAAGCACAAATACGACACGCGGCATCCCGCGCAACCAGCACCTGATCCGATGAAGATAATCAACCAGATCGCTCAGTCTCGCAGTCAATTTTCACCCAGCGAACTGAAGATCGCCGAGACCATCCTCGCTCACCAGGAACGCATTTCCAAAATTTCGTCCAGTGAGCTTGCTCAGTTAGCAGCGGTCAGCCAGTCCAGCATCGTCAAGTTCGTCCAGAAGATCGGGTTCAAGGGCATGACGGCTTTTCGCCTCGCGCTGAGCGAGGAGTCGGGTCGCCAGCAAGCCATCCAGCTTCCCGTGGCAACGAACTTCCCGCTGCACAACGCGATCAACAGCGACGACGACGCGCCCACGATCGCGCGAAAATTGATGCAGGAGAAGATTCGCGCACTGGTCGAGACCACCGGTAGTGTCGATTACGAGATCCTGGGAAAGATCGTGACGGCGCTGAGTGAAGCGCGGTTCGTGCACATTACCGGGCTCGGTGGCTCCATGACAGTGGGGAGCGACTTTGCGCACAAGCTCCTTAAAATCGGAGTGATCGCCCTGATCGACCCGGATAGCCATGCCCAGCTCAGCATCGCCAATACGCTGGGTCCGCAGGACATTCAGGTGGCGATTTCTTATTCGGGGCGCAGGAAAGAGATTCTCGACGCCGCACGCGTCGCTCAGCAGCGCAAAGCCCGCGTCATCGCCTTGACCAATCCGGTGGAGAATCCTCTTCGTGCGCTGGCCGACTTGTCTCTCGTCACGTTGGCGGAAGAGGATCAGTGGCGCAGTTCCGCCATTTCCTCACGCACGGCGCAAAACGCGCTGACTGATTTGATCTTCATGGTGCTGATACAAACTCAGTCATGGCGAAACGATCTGATCCGAGACACGCAGTCGCTCATCGACGAACTTATGTAATCGTTCAGTATGCGATTTATCGTTGGGTGCTCAGCCGCCGTTCCGCGCTCGCGCAAATAATGAAAACGCCCCCGCAGGGGCGTTTTTCACAACCTCGCGACGGCAAGGAACCTACGTTCCTCGCCTGCAAGACCCGCTTAGAACTTGTGACGCAGACCGACGCGGAACGCCAGCTGGTTGTCCGCACCCGTGCCCGACGTGTTGAAGTAGCTCGTGCTCGAACCGATCTGCGCTTGCAGATCCTGGGTGCCGTTGCGGCCGGCGGCGATCTGGTAGATGCCCAGTGCGTACACGTCCGTGCGCTTGCTCAGCGCGTAGTCGATGCTCAGGTCAGCCTGATTCCAGTGGCCGCGGTTCGCATTGCTCAGGTGCATGTACGTGTAGCCCGCACCTGCCGTCAAGGCCGGCGTGAACGCGTATTTCGCGCCCGCTTCATAGGCGGCGAACGTCGTCGCGCCGCCGCTGATCGTCTCGAAGCGCGTGTTCGTGTACAACGCCCACAGCGTCGCCGCGCCGATCGAATAGCGGCCGCCCACACCGAACGTGCGCAGATCGCGGACGTTGCCGGTCGCGACGTTGGCGATGGTCGTCGAGAATGACGGGGTCGACTGGCTCGGGTAACGGATGTCCGTGTACGCCGCGCCGATGCCGAACGGGCCGTTCGCGTAGTTCAGGCCGAAGCTGTACGCACGCGACGAACCTGCAACCGGTGCAGCCGTCGTGCCGCTTGCCGGCGCGCCCGCGAATGCGCCGGCCTGGTTCGAGAAGCCGTACATCGCGCCGAACGTCAAGCCGTGGAAGTTGGCGCTGCTGAACTTGACCGCGTTGTTGATGCGGCTCGACGTGAGTTGATCCACGTCGTTGATGTGATAAGCGTAGTTACCCGCGACGGTCTGGCCGCCGGTCGAGTAGTTGCCGCCGAGATAGTCCGTCGAAAACGAGTACTGGCGGCCGAACGTCAGCGAGCCGATGTCGTTCTTCGACAGACCGACATACGCCTGACGGCCGAACATCGCACCGCCCTGGCCGAGCGTGCCGTTGCCGCTGTTGAAACCGTTCTCCAACACGAACAGCGCCTTCAGGCCGCCACCGAGGTCTTCGGTGCCGCGCAGGCCCCAACGGCTGCCTTGGGCCACGCCGTCGTCGTACTTGAAGAGGTTGTCGTGACCGGTAGCGGTCTTCGAGTTGTTCACGTAGCTGATACCGGCATCGATCACGCCATACAGCGTGACGCTGCTTTGCGCGTGGGCGGCGCTTGCGAAAACGGCGAGGGTAGCGGCGGTCAATAGTTTCTTGTTCAAGACTTTCTCCAATAAAGATTAGGCAATCGCAGCGCCGTGCTCTTTGGTCAGGTCGCGCGATGGCCCGAAATTTAAGGGACCGCAGAGTAAGGTATGTGACAGGCCGAAATTTTTTGGAATCTGTCGCGCCGGCGCGACATGCGCGTGGCTTTACGTGGCTTTTGCAAGCGGACATCACGCAAGGCGTCGTGCGGGCGGGATCGGCAATCGGCGTGTCAAAGCAGATCGCCCGCTGAAAAGCGGGCGATGTTGGGAGGTGAAGCTACGGCCTTGCGAAGCCGTTGCCAGCGTTAAGTTGTTGTCCGTTCAATTGCTCAGCAGCGAGCCGCTTCTGAACGCCTTCGCGCCGGCAATGCGCGCGAATTCGAGCCCCGCCGTCGCGAAACGCGTCAGATGCCGCGCGTACAGCACGCCGGCCACGCTGCTCTTGACCGTGACCGCGCGATCGGTCAACGGGTCGACGATATCGGCGATCTCGTGGCCGGCGTCCACCCACGTGCCGACTTCACAGCGGTACACCAGCACGCCGCTGATCGGCGCGACGAGCGGTTCGGCGCCGGCAAGGGGGGTAGCGGCGAATTCGAGCGGCGGCAACGGCGCCGGGGTGCCGTCGACCACGCCACGCACGGTCAGATATTCGATGATGGCTTGCGCGTCGTGCTCGGCGTACTCGTAGGACACCTCGCGCTGGCCGCGCAACTCGATCGTGACCGAGATCGAGCCGTTCGGAATCGGGAAGCGCTCGCCGTAGCGGCCGCGCAGATCGGACCAGCAGAAGCTGTGGATCTCGTCGAACGGATTGCCCACCGAATTGAGCGCGAGCAGCGACGCCCTGGCGTGCAGATAGCAGGCCAGCGGCTCGACTTCGGGCCACAGGTCGGGGTTCGTATAGAGGTGCATCGCGGCTTCCCAGTCGCAATGCAGATCGAGCACGACGTCGGCGTCGTAGGAAAGTTTTTGCAGCGCGAGACGTTGCGATTCCAGTTCGGTTTGCGGCTTCTCCGCGTCGAGCGCCTCGCGCATCGCCGCGCGGATCGCGTTGCGATTGGCGTCGATGTCGTCGCTCAGGCGCGCCTCGATAACCGGCTGCACCAGCGCCCCCAGGTCGTGGAAATTGCGGTTGAAATTCTGCGCGGTGTTGGTTTCGAAACGGCCCGTCAGGTGGCCGAGAAAGTGCTGATTCAGGCCGATCGGATTGGCCACCGGCACGATCACGACTTCGCCGCGCAGCTTGCCGGCGGCCTCCAGCGCGGCCAGCTTGCGGCGCAGCGCCCATGACACCAGCATGCCGGGCAACTCGTCGGCATGCAGCGACGACTGAATGTAAATCTTCTGCCCGCCGCCGGGACCGTAGTGAAAACTCGTCAGGTTGCGGGCGGTGCCGAGCGTCGGGGCAATCAGCGGATGGGTTTGGGTTTGCATGGTTTTCAAATCCGCGGGCAAGTCGGGCATGCCGCGCTATGTCGTTGATTACAGGAGGAAAGCGTGCCGTTGGTCCGGTTGATGGCGGGCCGGCCGGGGCGTATTTCGCGGCGTCTCGATCGCACGATCTTAGCCGATATGGCGGGCCGCGTGGTCTTATGCGGCCCGCAAACAAAACGGGCTCCGCGTGTGGCGGAGCCCGTTGCCTGCGAGCCCGCCGGCGCGCCTTCAGATGCGCGCGGCGGGCATGGCAGCCTGTTTAGCTGCCGTACACGTCGAAGTCGAAGTACTTCTTCTCCAGCTTCTTGTACGTGCCGTCCTTGATGATCTCGGCGATCGCCTTGTCGACCTTCGCCTTCAGATCGGTGTCTTCCTTGCGCATGCCGATGCCGGCGCCGTTGCCGAGGATCTTCGGATCGTCGAGATTCTTGCCGACGAAGTCGTAGCCCGCGCCGCGCGGCGTCTTCAGGAAGCCGATTTCAGCCTGCACCGCGTCTTGCAATGCCGCGTCCAGACGGCCCGACAGCAAGTCGGCGTAGACCTGGTCCTGGTTCTGGTACGGCACGACCTTCGTGCCCTTCGCTTCCCAGTAGGTCTTCGCGTAGGTTTCCTGGATCGTGCCTTGCTCGACGCCAACCGTCTTGCCCTTCAGCGATTCGGCCGTCGGCAGGATGCCCGAGCCCTTCTTTGCGACGAGGCGCGTCGGCGTGTTGAACAGCTTCGACGAGAAAGCGATCTGCTCGGCGCGTTGCGGCGTCATGGACATCGACGACAGCACGCCGTCGAACTTCTTCGCCTTCAGTGCGGGGATCATGCCGTCGAAGTCGTTTTCGACCCACACGCATTTGGCCTTCAGGCGCGCGCAGATCTCATTGCCGAGGTCGATGTCGAAGCCAACGAGCTTGCCATCCGGACCCTTGGACTCGAACGGGGGATAGCTGGCGTCGACGCCGAAACGGATGGTCGTCCAATCTTTAGCGTGTGCGCCGATCGAGACGGTGGCAAGCAGAGCAACCGTCAAAGCCGCTAGCAGTTTTTTCACTGTTTAACTCCTCGTGTGGTTCAAATACGCCCGCCTGCGGTTGTGCCGCCGCGGGACGCCCGGCGCGACTGACGACCGGGCTTGGGTTGAGTCTGCCGGCCGGGGCGGCCAGCAGCGCGCGCCAAGCTTATCAGTTCAAAAAAATTGGGTAGCTAGTGAAACACCGGATGGCGCATGAGGATAGCTTCTAAAGCCGGGTTGTGCAGGGGTGGGCGGAGGGCGCCGCCGCAGTGCGTGGTTTAAGCGAATTGGATCGCGGCTCCGGCCGCGTGCCGCGCTGTGCGTTGCGTTGTAATGCGTTAGTAATGCAATTGGCTCGCCGGCCGTGGCCCGGCTACGAGTCGATCAACCAGCGCGGCTACTCCTTACTCAAGGAATCCGCGCGTGCGGGGTCGATGCTGCCGCACCAGAGTTCGCCTTTGTCCATCATCTCCGCGTCTCGTGTGCTCATTCCCGCGCAGACGCCGCGCGAGTCTTGCGCCTGACGCTGAACGCGCGCGAGTGATGCGCGGTTCATTTCGCCCTGGAGCCAGTTGCCGAAGCCCGCAATCGATCCGGCCACGACAAGCACCAGCATCCAGTCTGTTTTCCTCAAGCGCATCATCGGTTTCACCTTCAATTGCCCGCCGGGCAGGCCGTGCTTCGCGGTCCGCCGACAGCCGCCGGCGGCGGGTCGGGGCAAGTCATCGTTATCGGCAGCGGCGCGCGGGTTCTTGAGTTGCAGCGCCGCACGCGTTTTAATCGGCCGCCGGCCATTAAAGATTTCACACCGATTGCCGTTAAATACAGATGAGCGCGTTTGTTAAATCACGCCGGAACGTGTTTTTCGGACTCCGGCGACGCCAAAAACCAAAAAACGCATTGCTTGGCGCTATCATCGATGCTCCCCGCGCTCACAACGCAGCATAACGAGTGCATCTGTCTGAAGAAAGTCATCGAGCAACGCGCCCCGCAGCCAAGCGCCGCGGGTTCTGCCGCGCTCGTCCAAACGGCCTTCTGCTAAACGGTGTTGCATATGCACATGATTTCGATGGCAGATGAGATGCGCTGCGGCATACGGTCCGTTCGTGGGCGACTCCTCATGCCGTGCGCGCTTCGCCAAGCCGTTTTTCGCGCAGGTCCGGCGCTTCTGATCACGGCGTTTTTCTGCTGCGGGCTGCTGCTCGCAGGGCCGGTCGCGGCCGGCGACAGAGTGCTGCGCGTGCTCGCCTGGCCGGGCTATGCGGACGCCGACGTGGTGCGCGGTTTCGAGGCCCGCTACCAGGCGAAAGTGGAAGTCACGATGGTGGATTCCGACGAGGCGCTGTGGGCCCAGATGCACGCGAAAGACACGCCGCCTTTCGACGTGCTCGCCGCCAATACCGCCGAAATCCAGCGCTATACGCGCGCCGATCTGCTGGCCCCGCTCGACCTCGCGAGCCTGCCGAACACGAAAAGACAGTTGCCGCGTTTCCAGGCGTTGTCGTCGATCGAGGGGCTCACCTCGGCGGGCCAGGTGTACGGCATCCCATTCACGTATTCGTCGATGGGGCTGATTTACGACCGCAAGCAGATCCCCGTCGCGCCGCGCTCGATGCTCGAATTGTGGAACCCGCGGTATCGCGGCAAGGTGCTGGACTTCAATAGCGCGCAGCACAATTTCTCGTTTACCGCATTGGCGCTCGGCTACGCGCATCCGTTTCAGCTCGACGCCGCGCAGATGCGCGTGATTACCCAGAAGCTCATCGCGCTGCGCCGCAATCTGCTCACCTACTACACGTTGCCGGAAGAGGCGACCGCGTTCTTCATCGAACACAAGGTCGCGTTGATGTTCGGCAATTACGGCACGCAGCAGGTCGAATTGCTGCGCCGCGCGGGCGCGGATGTGGGCTATGTGATTCCCGACGAAGGCGTGCTTGCGTGGCTGGATTGCTGGGCGATGACGCGCTCGGCCTCGGATCGCACGCTCGCGCTCGCATGGATCGATTACATGCTCGAACCGGAAGTCAGCGGGTTGTTGCCGCAACGCCAGGGACTCGCCAACACGTTGACGGCGCCCGTGGACAACAACGCTAACGCACGCATCATGTGGATCGGCCCGGTGGAAGATATCCAGCGGCGCGAGGAACTGTGGACCCGAATCGTGTCCGGAGACCGGTCGGAGCGTTTTTGATGATACGCCCAGGCTTAACGTTCAAGTTATCGGTGCTGCTCGCGTGCATCGGCGTGATCGCGTCCGGCGCGACCGGCTATTACGCGTATCGCGCCAACCGCGCGATGCTGGTGAACGAAGCCGGGCGCAGCCTGCTGACCTCGACGGAACTACTGGGGCAGCGCTTTTCCGTCGCGATCGACGACATCGGCGCCGACGCGCTGGTGCTCGCGGGCATGCCGTCCTCGGCGGAGATCGCCCAGACCGACGACGGGCTCGGCGAGAATGCGGCGCGCGAACGGCTCGCGCAGGTGTATTCGAGCTTCATGGTCCATCATCCCGACTATCTGCAGATTCGCCTGATTACCCGTCAGCATTACGGGCTCGAACTGATCCGTTTTGACCGCGACGCCGACGGCCTCGTGCGGGTCGAGGGCAACCGGCTGCAGGAAAAAGGCCAGTTCGCCTACGTTTTCGACACGCTCGCGTTCTCGCCCGGCCGCCTGTACGCGTCGCCGATCTCGGTCAATCACGAGTACGGCGCCCATGCCGCCGAAAACAGGCCGACGCTGCGGCTCGGCACGCCGGTGGCGAACGGGAGGGGGCAGGTGGTGGGCGTCGTCGTGATCGACGTCGATCTGGCCGGCTTGCTCAAACGCTTGCAGAGCGATTTGCCGAGCGACTATCAGGTGTATCTCGCGAACGAATGGGGCGATTTCCTCGTGCATCCCGACAGTTCGAAAACCTTCGGCTTCGACAAGGGCCGGCGCGTGCTGATGCAGGACAGTTTCTCGGTGACCAAGCCGCTCTTCGAGCAGTCGCAAAGCGAAGTGCTGGTGAACGGCCTGACGTATCCGCGGCAGGCGGCGGGGCAGGTGCTCTCGTTCGTGCGCAGGCCGTTCGGCGCGTCCGAAGGCAACCGCTTCATCGTGCTGGGTCTCGCCAAGCCGCTCGAGGACGTATTGTCCGACGCCGATCTGCTCGGCAACCGGATCATTCGCATGGTGCTCGTGTTCAGCGCATTGGCGGTGCTGCTCGCGATTCTGTTCGCCCGCGCGCTCACCAAGCCGTTGCACATTCTCGCGTACGCGGCCACGCATCTGTTCGCCGAGCACGCGATGGAAACGCTGCCGCTCAAGCGTACCGACGAGATCGGCGTGCTGGCGCGCTGCTTCGATCGTCTGCGCCGCGAGATCAAGTCGCAAATGGACACGCTCCATAACAAGCAGACTGAACTCGTGCATCTCGCCACGCACGACGGGCTGACGGGATTGCCGAACCGCATGCTGTTCATGCAGAAGCTCGAGAACGCGATCGAGGAAGCGGCGCGGCGTCAGGAAAGTCTCGCGGTGCTGTTCGTCGACCTCGACCGTTTCAAGCAGATCAACGACCAGTTCGGGCACTCCGTCGGCGACAAGGTGCTGGTGGTCGTGGCGCGCCGGCTGAAGCAGGTGCTCTGCACCGCCGACGTGGTGGCGCGGCTCGGCGGCGACGAATTCATCGTGCTGATCGAGGGACCGCGTGCCGCGGAAGCGGCGCCGGCAATCGCCTCGCGCATCGTGGACACGCTGAACGAGGAACTGCTGATGGATGGGCACAACATGGCGGTGGGCGCGAGTATCGGCATCAGTCAGTTCCCCGACGACAGCGGCACGGCGGAGGAACTGCTGCTCAACGCCGACGCGGCGATGTACGCGGCTAAATCCGGCGGACGGTGCGCCTATTTGCGTTACCAGGATCTGCTCGAAGCGCGCCGGCTCGAACAACTCGAACAGGCGCGGGCGCAGGCGAGCGAAGGGGCCACAGAAGGGCACGAGGCCGAGCCGCTGGCGTGACGCGAGCGCGGTCGCGCTTCATTGCATGGCGGCAACGGCGCGACGCGCTCCGTTTTTCCGCAGCAATTGCAACGCTCCTTGCAGCGCCGTTCTGAACTCGGGGCGCGCGGCGAGCTGTGCCGGAAACACGTCGCGCACGGACAGCAGCGCGTTCATCAGCGCTTGCGGTTCGCCTTGCGCGGAGGCGGCGAGCGCCTTCAAGTCATCCGCGAGCGGATCGCTGATCTCGTAGCGCGTGCCGTCGTCCGCATGGCCGCGCAAGAACGTCATCCATGCCGCTACCGCCAGCGCAAGACGCGCGAACGGCTGTCCCGCGTCGATTCTCGCCTCGATCGTGGCGAGCAGGCGCGGCGGAATCTTCTGGCTGCCATCCATTGCAATCTGCGCGCAACGATGCTTGAGCGCGGGGTTGGCGTAACGCGCCAGCAAGGCGTCCCGATAGCCGGCGACATCGAACGACGCGGGCAGGGTGAGTGTAGGCGCGATTTCCTGCGTCATCATCGCGTGAATGAGCTTGTGCATGGCGGGGTCCGCGATCGCGGCGTCGATGGTGGCGAAGCCGCCCAGCATCGAGAGATACGCCAGCGTCGAATGCGTGCCGTTCAGCATGCGCAGTTTCGCCAGTTCGAACGGCGTGACGTCGTCGACGAGTTGCGCGCCGACAGCGTCCCACGCGGGACGTCCCGCCGCAAAACGATCCTCGATCACCCATTGCCTGAACGGCTCGCACGGTACGGGCGCCGCGTCCCGATAGCCGAGTTGTTCGGCGACGGTGGCGCGCTCGGCGTCGGTGGTGGCCGGCACGATGCGATCGACCATCGTCGACGGAAACGCGACTTCGGCGGCGATCCAGTCGGCCAGCGCGGCATCGACTCGCCGCGCGAACGAACAGACCACCTGGCGCAGCGCCGCGCCGTTGTGTGCGAGGTTGTCGCACGAAAGCACGGTGAACGGTTGGCCGGCGGCGTCGCGCCGCGCGCGCAATGCCGCGACGAGAATGCCGGGCACCGTGCGCGGCGCGAGCGGATGAGCGAGATCGTGTGCGACCCCCGGATCGTCGAGTGCGACGTCGCCGGTTTTCGCGTCGCGGCAATAGCCCTTTTCCGTGACGGTGAGCGAGACGATCCGCACCAATGGATCGGCGAGGCGCCCGAATAGCGCCGCGTGATCGTGCGGCATCGCCAGCACCTCGCGCAGGGCGCGCACGACCGTGACCCGTGCGCCGTCGGGACCGCGTTCGACGACGCTGTACAAACCTTGCTGCTCCATCAGCGCGTCGCGCTTGCCGACGTCGCCTTGCAGCGTCACGCCGCAAATACCCCAATCGCCACCCGCCGCCAGCATCGCTTCTTCCGTATAGAGCGCCTGGTGCGCGCGATGGAAATTGCCGATGCCCAGATGAACGATGCCGATAGCCGGCTCGCGCCATCGAGGAGAAAGCACATGCGTTTGCAGTGCCGGCAATACGGAGCGGGTGAGGCGAGGCAAGTTGGCTGGCGAGGGCATGGAAGGAAATCCGTCGTGTGAAAAGAGCTGGGAATAACGTCGTGCAACGGGAAAACCCTGATTTGACGATTAGCAATACTTGTATGGTAGCATCGTTCAAACGACGCCGGACAGCGTCGGCAAGGTTGTTCTTCATCTGGGCCGCTGTTCGGAACCGTCACGAAAACCGCGAGTTGCATGCCCCGCGCTCAGCACGTCCGGCACGTTTCGCAACTCGTTTCTGCAAGGAAGGATGTCATGAAAATCGTTCGCGCCGACGTGATCGTCACGTGCCCCGGCCGCAATTTCGTCACGCTGAAAATCGTCACGGACGAAGGCGTGCACGGTATCGGCGACGCCACGCTGAACGGCCGCGAACTGGCGGTCGCATCGTATCTGAAAGACCACGTGTGCCCGCTTCTGATCGGCCGCGACCCCGGCCGTATCGAGGACACCTGGCAGTATCTCTACAAGGGCGCTTACTGGCGCCGCGGTCCCGTCACGATGACGGCGATCGCCGCGGTGGACATGGCGCTGTGGGACATTCTCGGCAAGGTGACGGGCATGCCGCTCTACAAGCTGCTCGGCGGCGCGTCGCGCGAGGGCGTGATGGTGTACGGCCATGCCACCGGCCGCGACATTCCCGAAGCGCTCGACCGTTACGCCGAACATATCGAGGCCGGCTACCAGGCGATTCGCATTCAAAGCGGCGTGCCGAACATGCGCTCGGTGTACGGCGTGTCGAAAGGCAGCGGCATGTACGAGCCGGCCACCAAGGGCGCGGTCGAGGAGCAGAGCTGGTCGTCGGAAACGTATCTCGACTTCGTGCCGAAGCTGTTCGAGGCCGTGCGCGACAAATTCGGCTTCGACACGCATTTGCTGCATGACGTGCATCACCGCTTGACGCCGATCGAAGCCGCGCGCCTCGGCAAAGCGGTCGAACCGTATCGTCTCTTCTGGATGGAGGATCCCACGCCCGCTGAAAATCAGGCCGGTTTCCGGTTGATTCGCGAGCACACGGTCACGCCGATCGCGGTGGGCGAGGTGTTCAACAGCATCTGGGATTGCAAGCAGTTGATCGAGGAGCAGTTGATCGACTACATTCGCGCGACCTTGACGCACGCGGGCGGCATCACGCATCTGCGGCGAATCGCTGATTTCGCTTCGCTGTATCAGGTGCGCACCGGTTGTCACGGGCCGTCGGATTTGTCGCCGGTGTGCATGGGTGCGGCGTTGCATTTCGATCTGTGGGTGCCGAATTTCGGCGTGCAGGAGTACATGGGCTTTCCCAAGGAAGCGCTCGACGTGTTCCCGCATGCATGGCGCTTCGACAAGGGCATGATGCATCCCGGCGAGGCGCCCGGCCACGGCGTCGACATCGACGAAGCGGTGGCCGCCCGTTATCCGTACGACCCGGCGTATCTGCCGGTGGCGCGTCTCGAGGACGGGACATTGTGGAACTGGTGAGCCGACCCGTTCGAGTAATCCCCTCATAGCCTTCACGCCCTCGCCATCTTCTTCTCTCGCGCGGTATTGAACGCGCCACCTTTTGCGATTCGGAGTCCACCATGCTCGCAGCCGTGCTTCACGAACCCAAACTGATCCGCATCGACGAAGTCGATCCGCCCGAACCCGGCAAAGGCCAGGTGCGGGTGCGAGTGCGCGCCGGCGGCATTTGCGGTTCCGACCTGTCCTACTACTTCAAAGGCAAGAGCGGTGATTTCGCGGTGCGCGAGCCCTTCGTGCTCGGTCACGAAGTGGCGGGCGAGATCGATTCGCTCGGCGAGGGCGTGAGCGCGGAGAGTCGCTTGACGCGTGGCCAACGTGTCGCCGTGAATCCGGGGCTGGCTTGCGGAACTTGCCGCTTTTGCGTGAGCGGGATGCCGAACCATTGCCTGAACATGCGCTTCATGGGCAGTGCCTCGACCTTTCCGCACACGCAGGGCATGTTCCGTCAATACATCGTCGTGGCGGCGCGGCAGTGCGTGCCCGTGCCGGACGGCGTCGACTTCGCTCAGGCCTCGATGGCCGAACCGCTCGCCGTCGCGCTGCATGCGGTGAAGCAGGCCGGTTCGCTGGTGGGCGCGAGCGTGCTCGTGGTCGGCTGCGGTCCGATCGGCGGCATTCTGCTGACGGTCGCGCGCCGCGCCGGCGCGCACCGCGTGGTCGCGCTCGATCTGTCGGACCGGGCCTTGCAGGTCGCTCGTCAACTCGGCGCGGACGAGGCCGTGAACGCGGCGGACACCGCCACGATCGACCCCTGGTCCGCGGAGCGCGGCACATTCGACGTCGTCATCGAAGCGTCAGGCAGTCCCGCCGGTCTCGATACGGCGCTGCGCTCGGCGCGCGCGGGCGGCACGGTGATTCAGGTCGGCAATCTGCCGGCCGGTCAATCGCCGGTGGCGGCGAACCTGGTGATGTCCAAGGAACTCTGTTATCAAGGCTCGTTTCGCTTCACCGGCGAATACGCGATTGCCGCCGACGAAATCGCTTCCGGCAAGATCGACTTGCGGCCGTTGATGACGCACGCCTTCGCGATGAACGAGGCGAATCACGCATTCGAAGTCGCGCTCGACCGCGCGCAGTCGATGAAGGTGCATCTGAACTTCGACTGAATCCCGGCGCTTGCACAGGCATTGCGTTGGCGATGCCTTGCACGGCGAATCACATCATCAAGCCGTTCAAACGCCCGTGAAGAGGCGAACTGAAGGAGACACCCAATGATCAAGAGTCAACGCTGGTTCGTCGTCGCGCTGCTGTTTCTGGCCGGCGTCATCAATTATCTCGACCGCGCCGCGTTGTCGATCGCGGCGCCGTTGATCCAGAAAGACCTGAACTTCTCGCATGCGCAAATGGGCATCGTGTTCAGCAGTTTTTTCGTCGGCTATGCGCTGTTCAATTTCGTCGGCGGCGTGTTGTCCGACAAGATCGGCGCGAAACGCGTGTTCGGCACCGCGATGGGCGTGTGGTCGGTGTTCTGCGGCGCGACCGCGCTGGCCACCGGCATCGGTTCGCTGATCGTGCTGCGCGTGTTGTTCGGCATGGGCGAGGGGCCGTTCAGCTCGTCCAACAGCAAGATGGTCAACAACTGGTTCCCGCGCAGGGAAGTGGCGAGCGCGATCGGCGTGATCAGTTCCGGCACGCCGCTCGGCGGCGCGCTGGCGGGGCCGGTGGTCGGTTTCATGGCGGTGCGGTTCGGCTGGCGTTGGGCCTTCGTCGCGATCATGCTGCTGGGACTCGTGTGGCTCGTCGTGTGGGCCGCGATGACCACCGAACATCCGCATGAAAACGCGCGCGTGACGCCGCGCGAGGCGGAACTCATCCGCGCGGGCCAGGCGGACGAACATGTGATCGCCCATTCGGCGGACGGCGCGAAGCTCGGCCTTGGCCACTTCCTGCGCAAGCCGATCATTCTCGCGACCGCCTTCGCATTCTTCTCGTATAACTACGTGCTGTTCTTCTTTCTGTCGTGGTTTCCCACGTATCTGACCGAGGCGCATCACCTGAGCCTGCGCGACATGAGCATCGCGACGGTGATTCCCTGGGTGCTCGGCAGCGTGGGGCTCGCGTCCGGCGGCTTCATCTCGGACTTCATCCTGCGCCTGACCGGCAAGCCGCTGCTCTCGCGCAAGCTCGTGCTGAGCACCTGCCTCGGCGCCGCGGCGGTATGCGTCGCGCTGGCCGGCCGTGTCGCCAGCACACAGAGCGCGGTTGCGCTGATGTCGGTATCGATCTTCTTCCTGTATGTGACGGGCGCCGTGTATTGGGCGGTGATTCAGGACACCGTGCCGCGCGAACACGTGGGCGGCGCGGGCGGCTTCGTGCATCTGCTGGCCAATCTGGCCGGCGTGATCGGACCCGCGGTGACGGGCTTCATCGTCGAGGCGACGCATGGCGCTTATGGCAGTGCGTTCGTGCTGGCGGGCGCGATTGCGGTGCTCGGCGCGCTGTGTTCCCTGGTATGGATTCGCGAGCCGCGCGCCGGTGCGTTGAGCATGAAAAGTGCATGGTAGTATGGTGCGACGTTCGCGCGAAACCACGGAATGAATTTTCGCGGCGCGCAACGTCCCACTTGAAATCACTCGCCGCTTTTCGCTGTTTCGACATGCCGACCAAGAACGTCCACGCCGCCAAGCCTTCTGTTTCCGCCAATGCAACGCCTGGCGCCGCGCCTCGCACACGACGCCGGTCGAGCGTGCAGGCAGGCGCGCGTGCCACCCTGCCCGATCTCACTGCCAACGTTTCTTTCGATACGCACGAGCCGATCGGCAAGCAGATTTTCCGCGCATTGCGGCAGGCGATTTTCGTCGGACAGATGGTGCCGGGCACGCCGCTTTCGGAGAAGGAAGTGTCCGACATGTTTCAGGTGTCGCGGCAGCCCGTGCGGGAGGCGTTCATCAAACTGGTCGAAGCCGGCGTGTTGCAGGTGCTGCCGCAACGCGGCACCTTCGTTAAGCGCATTTCGCCGCGCCAGGTGCGCGAAGGCCGCTTCATTCGCGAGGCGATCGAGACCGCGGTGGTGCGCAAGGCGGCCGTTTCGATCACCGACGCGCAGTTGCAGGCGCTTGCCGACAACCTCCGTGACCAGAAGCTCGCCGCGAAATCGAACGATACCGCCGCATTCCTCGCACTCGACGAGGCGTTTCATTACGCGATCGCCCAGGCCATCGACTGCACGGCCGCATGGGAGACGATTCAGGACATCAAGGCCCAAATGGACCGGGTGCGCTATCTGAGCCTGCCCGACGTGTCGCCGCTTGATCTGCTGATCAAGCAGCACGCGAAGATTCTCGCCGGCCTGCGTGCTCACGATCCGGCCGCGGCTGAAGATGCGATGCGCCGCCATCTGCGCGAGATTCTGACGTCGCTCGGGCCGATTGCCGAGCGCAACCCCGCGTGGTTCGAAGCGGATGAGCCGGAGCGCGTGCCGCTGTCGATCTGATCGAACGCGTGGCGACAAGCCACGCGCCGCAAAACCACGCTCCCTGCTCCAACGCGTCAAACGATCCGTGCGCCGGCGCGATAAGTCGCGCGCGGCACCGGTAACGCGCCGAGCATCGTCACGCGCACGAAGTCCGCGCGCAAACCCGGTTCGATCGCGCCGCGATCCTGCAAGCCGGCGGTGCGCGCCGGTTCGGCGGAGACCGTCGCCATCGCGCGCGGCAAACTCCAGCCGGCCTTGTCGACGAGTTCGAACACGGCGGTCAGCAAACTGGACGGCACGTAATCCGACGAGAGGATGTCGAGCAGGCCGGCTTGCGCCAGTTCGAGCGCCGACACGTTGCCCGAATGCGAGCCGCCGCGCACGATGTTCGGCGCGCCCATGATGGTCGAAATGCCGTGCTCGCGCGCCGCTTGCGCGGCGATGCGCGTGGTCGGGAATTCGGCGAGCACGATGCCTTCGGCTCTCGCCTGTTCGACGTGCTCGATCAACGTGTCGTCGTGGCTCGCGACCGGAATGCCGAGTTGCTTGCAGCGCGCGACGATCTCGCGGCGATGCGCGTCGGCATAGCGCTCCTGCTCGATCGACAGTTCAGCGAGCGCGGTCGCGACGTGTTCGTCGCTCAGCTTGCCGTCGCGTTCCTGAAAGCGGCGCCATTGCTCGCGGTCATGCCACTGACGCTGACCGGGCGTGTGATCCATCACCGAGGCGAGCCGCAGCAGCGGATGCGCGCATAACGAATCGAATACTTCGACCACGTCGGCGGTGGCGATTTCACAGCGCAGATGCAGAAAGTGTTCGGCGCGCAGCAGATTGCGCTCGGAAAAGCGCGTGAGCGCCTCGGCGCATTGCGTTTGCAGATCGCGGCCACGCAGCCCGACGTTCGAACGCGAACCGATGGCGAGCGCGTCGAACACGGTGGTGATGCCGGCGGCCGCCACTTGCGCGTCGTGAATCACGAAGGCGGCATCGGTGTTCCATTGCACGCCTGGACGCGGCGCGAGATGCTTCTCAAGGTTATCCGTGTGCAATTCGATCAGGCCCGGCAACAGATAATCGCCGTCCCAATCTTCCGCTTCGAGCGCCGCGGTCGTGCCGCGCTCGACGCCGCGAATCACGCCGTGCTCGACGCGGATCATGCCGGTGAAAACTTCATCTCGCGTCACGATGCGAGCGTTTCTGATCAACATCGAGTGGCTCCGTGGTGAGTCCGTTTTGAATGCCAGTGTAGTACCGTTTGATGCCGCTCACTGACGCAGAGGCGGCCTCAGTTCGAGACGGCGCGTGGCGACCTTGTGGCGCGTATCTTCATCATGAAAGATGCCGACGATCGCCGCGCCGCGCTCGCGCGCCTCGACGATCAGATCCGCGACCACGTCGCGATTCTCCGCGTCGAGCGAGGCGGTGGGTTCATCGAGCAGCAGGAGCGGATGCTCCGCGATCAAGCCGCGCGCAATGTTCACGCGCTGTTGCTCGCCGCCCGAGAAGGTGGCGGGCGCGAGCGTCCACAACCGCTCGGGCACGTTCAGCCGGGCGAGCAGCGCAGCGGCGCGCGCCCGCGCCTCGTCTTGCGCCACACCGCGCGAGAGCAGCGGCTCGGCGACCAGCGTGAGCGTCGGCACGCGCGGAATCACGCGCAGAAACTGGCTCACGTAGCCCACCACCGCGCGGCGCAGACGCAATACGTCGTGCGGTTCAGCGCCGGTCAGCGACACCGGTTGCCCATCGTTCGCCGCGTCGCGAATCGCAATCGAGCCGCGGCTTGCGAGGTAATTGCCGTACAGGCAGCGCAGCAGCGTACTCTTGCCCGCGCCGGAAGGTCCGACCAGCACCACGCATTCGCCGCGCTCGACATCGAGCGAGACGCCCGTGAGCGCTTCGATCCGCACGCCGCCCTGGCCGTGCAGCGTGAAGGTCTTGCCGAGGCCGACGGCGCGCAGCATCAACGCGCGGTTGTCGATGAATGGCTGCGAGTGCGCGCCTGTTTCGATGGATCGCATTGTGAGCCTCAAACCGGCAGAACCGAGGAAACCAGCGTTTGCGTGTAAGGGTGCTGCGGATCGTCGAGCACCTGATCGGTCAATCCCGCCTCGACCACTTCACCGCCTTGCATGACCATCAGACGATGCGCGAGCAAGCGCGCCACGCCGATGTCATGCGTGACGATCAGCACCGACAGATGCAGCGTGGAAGTGAGCGTGCGCAGCAGATCGAGCAGACGCGCCTGCACCGACACGTCGAGCCCCGCCGTGGGTTCGTCCATGAAAACGAGGCGCGGCGCGGTGACGAGATTGCGCGCGATCTGCAAACGCTGCTGCATGCCGCCCGAAAACGCGGCGGGGAATTCGTCGATACGCAAGGCATCGAGTTCGACGCGCTCCATCCATTGCGTCGCCGCGTGGCGGATATCGCCATAGTGGCGCGCGCCCACGGCCATCAGCGGCTCGCCGATATTCGCGCCGGCTGAGACGCCGCTGCGCAATCCGTCGCGCGGGTTCTGCTGGACGAAGCCCCACTCGGTGCGCATTAGGAGACGCCGGCGCGGTTCCGACAAAGCCAGCAGATCGAGCTTCTCGCCATGCGTGGCGGTGTAATGGAGCGAGCCGCCATCGGCCGCGGTTTTCAATGCGAGCGTATTCAGCAGCGTGGTCTTGCCCGAGCCCGATTCGCCGACGATGCACAGCACCTCGCCCGGATACAGATCGAAGCTGACGTTCCTGCAACCGTTGCGGCCGCCGTATTGTTTGCTCAGCGCGCGCGCGCTCAACAGCGGCGTCATGCGGATTCTCCTTCGCGCGCATCAGATGCTTCGGGCGCGGGCAGCGCGAATTCGCGATCGCCGCGGCGTTCGTGGCAGTAGTCGCTATCCGAGCAGACGAACATGCGTTTGCCCGCATCGTCGACGATCATTTCGTCGAGGAAACTTTCCGTCGATCCGCACAGCGCGCACGCATGTTGCCATTGCTGCACCTCGAACGGATGATCGTCGAAGTCGAGACTGCGCACCGGCGTATAGGGCGGAATGGCATGAATGCGCCGTTCGCGGCCGGCGCCGAACAATTGCAGCGCGGGGTTCATATGCAACTTCGGGTTGTCGAACTTCGGGATCGGCGAGGGCGAAGTCAGATAGCGGTTGTTGACGATCACCGGGTAATCGTAGGTGGTGGCGATGCTGCCGTGATGCACGATGTCCTCGTACAGCTTCACGCTGATCAGGCCGTAATCGGCGAGCGCATGCAGCTTCTTGCATTCGGCGACGCGCGGCTCCAGCCGGAATAGCGGTTCGGGCATCGGCACCTGATAGACCAGAATCTGCTTGTCGGTGAGCGGCGCTTCGGGAATGCGGTGACGTGTCTGGATGATCGTCGCTTCGGTGGTGCGCCGCGTGGTCGCCACGCCGGTCGTGCGAGCGAAGAAACGGCGGATGTTGACCGCGTTGGTGGTTTCGTCGGAGCCCTGGTCGATGACCTTCAGCGTATCGCGCCTGCCGATGATCGCCGCAGTGACCTGAATGCCGCCCGTGCCCCAGCCGAACGGCAACGGCATCTCACGCGACGCGAACGGCACCTGATAACCGGGCACGGCCACCGCCTTGAGCAACGCGCGGCGCAGCATGCGCTTGGTCTGTTCGTCGAGGTAGGCGAAGTTGTAGCCGTGCGCGGCGCTGTCGTATGACGCGGTGGCATGAATCGAGTCGGGCGCGTTCATGCTGCCTGCTCCTGATCGTTCGATCCGTTCACGCTTTCACCCTGATCGCGCGTGGCGTGCCGCGCTCGCAAGCGCCGCACGAGTTCCAGCTCCGACTGAAAGTCGACATAGTGCGGCAATTTCAGATGCTGAACGAAGCCGGACGCCTCGACGTTATCGCTATGCGAGAGCATGAATTCGATGTCTTGCGCCGGCGAGCCGAGCGTTTCGCCGAGTTCCTCGGCACGCAACGCGCGATCCACCAGCGCCATCGCCATCGCCTTGCGCTCCGAGTGGCCGAATGCAAGACCGTAACCTTGCGTGAACGTGGGCGGCACCTCGCTGCTGCCGGCGAACTGGTTGATCATCTGGCATTCGGTAATGTCGATGTCGCCGATCTCAACCGATTCGCCCAATTCGTCGAGTTCCATTTCAACGGCAATCGTGCCGAAGCGTATCTCGCCCGCAAACGGATGCGAGTTCGCGTAGCCGCGCTGTGTCGCGTAACCCATCGCAAGCAGGAAGCCTTCGTCGCCGCGCGCGAGATTCTGCAAGCGCGTGGCGCGGCTCGCGGGAAAGGCGAGCGGTTCACGCGTCAGATCGTGCGGTTGCGGCGCGTCCGGCGTGGGGCGTTCCTGTTCGATCAGACCTTCGTTGTCGAGCAGCGTGACGACGCGCGGCATCGTCTCCGTTTCGGGCGGTGGTGCTTGCGGTGAACAGGCAGGGCTTGAACCCGTATCCGTCGCGGCGTGACCCTCGGCGACCAACGCGAAATCCAGCAGACGCTGCGTGTAATCGTAAGTCGCGCCCAGCAACTGGCCGCCGGGGACGTCCTTGAACGTGGCCGAAATGCGGCGCTCCACCTGCATCGCCTCGGTATCGATCGCCTGCGTATAGCCGAAACGCGGCAGCGTGGTGCGGTAGGCGCGCAACAGGAAGATCGCTTCGACCAGATCGCCGGCGGCCTGCTTGATCGCGAGTGCGGCGAGTTCTTCATCGTAGACCGAGCCCTCGGTCATCACGCGCGCGACGGCGAGGCGCAATTGCTCGCGAATCTGCGCGGCGCTGAGTTCGGCGAGCCGCGTGTCGCCGCGGCGCGCTTTGTCGAGCAGACGCCACGACGCTTCAATGGCGCGCTCTCCACCCTTGACGGCAACGTACATCAGTTCACCTTCGCTTGAGTTGTGCGCGGCAGGCCGATCAATTCGGCGCCGCAAAGCAGATAGCAATCGATGCCGCACGGAAAGAGCGGCGCGAGGGCCGCGCGTTCGCGCCAGAAACGCGCGGGTAGTCCGACGGGCGCGATGGTCTGCGTGTGCTGAATGCCGGGGCCGCTCAATACGATCGGCGTTCCGCCTGTTAGCGCGTCCACGCGGATCAGCAACGTCGCCGACTGTTCAGGCGATTCCGCTGAACCGAGTGCGAAGCATTCGAGCGCCGGCATCGTGTCGGCGTCGTGGATATACGCGAAGGCGGCTTGCGCGGCTTCGTCGGCGAGCGGCGCGCCGGTATGAAAGCGCAATGCGGAAGCCAGCGCCGCGTCCGGTTGCGCGAGCCATACGGGCGTGGCGTAGTCGCATAGCGTCAGCAGCGCGGCAAATGCGGCGAACTCGGCGCGCGTCGCCCGCGCGTCAGGCAAGACGTTTTCGATGACACCGACCGTGCCCGGTCGCGACAACGCGTCGAGCAGCGTGCGGAATACCGCTTGCGTATCGTGGACAGGGTCCGCGAAACCCGGCGTCAATTCAGCTAATGAGGCGGCCAATGCCATTCGCGAGTTTTCCATCATTCGCCCCGGACCATCGTGAAGAATTCCACGCGCGTGGCCGCGGCGTCTCGCCGCCGCTCGGCGCGCAGAGCCGCCTGCCGCGCTGCGAACGGCTCGATCAACTGCCGATGCAAGGCCGCGTGATGCTCGGGCGTTTGCAGCAACGCATCGGCCAGCGCGGCCAGTTCGGCGCGGCGGCGGTCGCGGCCCAGATGACACGCGACGCCGACGGCCGGCGCGGCATTGCCCGCCACGCGCAAACGCAGCGTGGCGCGCGTGACGGTGGCTTCGCCGAGATTGAACGGATCGCCGCTGCCGCCGACGCGGCCGCGCACCATCGCGAGGCCGATTTCAGGAGGACGCAGCCAGTCGTACGAGGGGACGGCCACGCCTTGCAACGCGCGCTCGAATGCGGCTTCGAGATCGGCGCGCGGCGTGCGGGCCAGCACGGCCATCCAGGCGCGCCGCATGGCGGAGGAAGGCGAGGCGGAAGTGGCGCTCATCGAATGTCCTGTTGATCCAGCGAGTGCTCATTTGACCACTTATTCATCTAAACGTCTAGACGTCTATGCGCGTACATCGACGTTTCATATTTCCATCACCGCTTGCGCACTACAATGCACGTCATGGCGAATATTTGAACCCAGGGGAATGACAGCACCATGACATCGAACGACAGCGCGACGCCGGGCACGACGCTCGAACGCGGCGCGGGCGTTGCCGTCTGGCGGCAGATCGAGCAGATTCTGGCCGCCGAAATCGCCGCCAGCGGTTTCGGAGAAGAAGGGCGCTTGCCGAGCGAGGGGGAACTGGCGAAACGCTTCGACGTGAACCGGCACACCGTGCGCCGGGCCATGCTGGGTCTTGCCGCATCGGGACTCATCAGCGTCGAGCAGGGGCGCGGCACCTTCGTGCAACCCGGCGCGATCGACTATTCGATTGGCCGACGCACGCGCTTCACAGAAAACTTGCGTCAGCAGAATCATGCGGCGGCGGGCAAGATGTTATCGGCCGTGCGTGTGAAGGCCGAGCCGACTGTCGCGAAGGCGCTGGGCCTGCGCGCCGGTGCGCCGGTTTACCGGATCGAATCGCTGCACGAGTCGGACGGCGTGCCGATCACGTTCGCGCGCAACTGGTATCCCGCCACGCGTTTTGCCGACTTGCCCGCTGTGCTCGAACGTACCGGCAGTATCACCAGGTCGATGGCCGAATTCGGCGTGAACGACTACCTGCGCAAGTGGAGCCGTATCGGCAGCGTGCTGCCCGATCCAGAGGTGGCGCGGCGTTTGAACATCAACCGGCAGCAGCCGGTGTTGTGGGTCGAGAACGTCGACGTGGATCTGCAAGGCACGCCGGTCAAATACGGCTTCACGCATTTCGCCGCGGACCGCGTGCAACTGCTGGTGGAGCACGACGTATGAGCGGCGCGGCGTGGAACAAGGGCGCGCGTTTTGCCGTGTATTACGCGCCGTCGCGTGAGTCGGCATGGTGGCGCGCCGGCTCAACGTGGCTCGGCCGCGACGCGGAAAGCGGCGAGCCGTGCGAGCCGCCGCAGCCGCAAGGCTTGACGCGTCCGCTGCGAGAGTTGACGGAAGCGCCGCGCCGCTATGGTTGGCACGGCACGCTCGTCGCTCCCTTTCGGCTCGCCGACGGCGTCACGCAAGACAATGTGCTGGACGCAACGCGCGCATGGGCCGAGACGCAAAGTCCCTTCATGCTGCCGGTGGAAGCGGCGACGCTCGGCGATTTCGTCGCGCTGCGTCCCGCCGATCAGCAAGGCGAGGCGAACCTGCGCGCCGTCGCCGCCAGCGCGTTGCACACGCTCGGCGCACTGCGCGCGAGATCATCCGCCGCCGATCTTACGCGCCGGCTCGCCGCGCCGTTGAGCGAACGGCAACGCGCGTTGCTGATCGAATGGGGTTATCCGTATGTGCTGGACGAATTCCGTTTTCACATGACGCTATCCGGTTCGCTCGCCGACATCGATGAGCGCGCGACGCTGGTGGCTTGGTGGCAGGCGCAAACGCCGGTGCTCGGGCCGCTTTCGATCGACCACGCCGCGTTTTTCGTCGAACCGGCGCCAGGCGAGCCGTTCGTGCTGTGGCAGCGCGTGCCGTTCAGACCCGCGAGGTGAAATAACAATGACAGGTCGTTTGATCTATGTGATGGGCCCGTCCGGCGCGGGCAAGGATTCGTTGCTGAGCTTCGCGCGCAAGCACTTGATGGGCGAGCCGATTCTGTTCGCGCATCGCTATATCACGCGGCCGAGCGGCAATGGCGAGGAGCATGTGGCGCTGAGCATCGAGGAATTCGCCGAGCGCTCCGTGCTCGGTCTGTTCGCGCTCGAATGGTCGAGTCACTCGTTGCGTTACGGCATCGGCATCGAACTCGATGCGTGGCTCGCGCGCGGTTGCACGGTGGTCGTCAATGGGTCGCGGCAGCATGTACCGCATGCGCTGGCGCGCTATCCGCGTGCGGAGATCGTGCACGTCGACGCCGCGCCGCATATTCTGGAAGCGCGGCTCGGCGCGCGGGCGCGTGAATCGGCGGAACAGGTCGCGGCACGGCTCGCGCGCCGCGCGCCGTTTTCGTTGCCCAGCGGCGTGCGCTGCACGACGATCGACAATTCCGGCGCGCTCGAGGAAGCGGGGCATGCGCTGATCGCATTTCTCAAGTCGGAAGCCGACGTTCGATAAAACGCGTTACGCCGCGGCCGCCATGCGCTCCCTGGTCGCTTCCTGCAAGCACGATACGAATTGCAGCACGGCGGGCGTGGGCAGCAGATCGCGCCGCGAAATGATGCTGAGGTCGTAATTCGGCAGTGCCTCTTCGATTTGCGCGACGCGTATGCCGAGCGGCGCGACCCTTTCCGCGAGCGGCCGCGTGAAGCAGCCGATCACGTCGGTTTGCGACACCAGCCCCAGCGTCACCGCGAACGACGACGGCGCGCGCAGCAGCCGCTTCGGCACGGGCAAGCCGTGCGCGTTGAACATCGCCATCATCACGCTGTGCGGAAAATGATCGGCGCCGACAGTTGCGATCCACTCCGCGTCGAGCAGTTCATGAAGACGCGTGACGTTCGCAAGCGGATGCCCGGCCCGCATCGCGACGACGAATTGCGTCGAGTAGAGCGGCGCTTGCACCAGATCGCTGTCGAGCGCCTGCACGTGATGAATCGCCGCGATGTCGAGTGCGCCGTTGCGAAGGCGCGCAACCGCGTCCGGTATCGTCACTTCCTCCAGATGCAGATTCACCAGCGGCATCGCGCGGCGAAACTTCGAGACGGCATGCGGCAACGCCGTTAACGCGATCGACGGCATGGTCCCCACGCTCACCTTGCCGGCGAGTTCGCCCTTCACCTGTTCGACCGCTTCAACCGTGCGCCGCACGTCGCCGAGCAACTGCTCGGCGCGCGGCAACAGCGCGTGCCCGCATGCGGTCAACTCGATGCCGCGCACGCTGCGCACCATCAGTTCGGCATTCAGCGCGCTCTCCAACTCGCGGATCGTATGCGTGACGGCCGGTTGCGTCACGCCGAGTTCGCGCGCGGCGGCACGCAGGCTGCGGTGATGGGCGGCGGCGACGAACGCTTGCAACTGCTGGAGCTTCATGAGGGTAAGCCCGTATATAAAACTTGTTTATCGGGGTGAAAAAAACAGCATCTTATTCGAACAAAATGGCGTGGCTATAGTGCTTGCCTGCTTTTGCCCGCTTTTTGCCTGCCTGTCAGCCGATTTGTCACCCCTTTCGTCAACCGTTTAGCCGCCTCATGCGGCGTGTATCCCTGGAGCAATAGATGAGCGAAGCCGCGCGTTTTACCGAAGTGTCCGACCTGATGCCCGCCGCCGAAAGCCTGCGCGAGATTCGCCACCACATTCATCACCATCCGGAACTGGCTTACGAGGAAGTGCAAACGGGTGCGCTGGTGGCGGAGAGGCTCGAACAATGGGGCTGGCGGGTGACGCGCGGCGTCGGCCAAACGGGTGTGGTGGGCACGCTGAAGGTGGGCGACGGCAAGCGCAGCATCGGCATTCGCGCCGACATGGACGCGCTGCCGATCATCGAGCAAACCGGCCTGCCGTACGCGAGCGGCACGCACGGCAAGATGCACGCATGCGGCCACGACGGCCATACGGCCATGCTGCTCGGCGCCGCGCAGCATCTCGCCGCCACGCGCAATTTCTCGGGCACCGTGCATCTGTATTTCCAGCCGGCCGAGGAAAGCGGCATCGACAGCGGTGCGCTGAAGATGATCAACGACGGTTTGTTCGAACGCTTTCCCTGCGACGCCGTGTTCGGCGTGCACAACCATCCGGGCGAACAGCCGGGCGTGCTGCTGTTTCGCAAGGGGCCGTTCATGTCGGCGGGCGACAAGGCGATCATCACCATCGAAGGCGTCGGCGGCCACGCGGCGCGTCCGCATCTGACGGTCGATCCGGTGGTGGTGGCGGCGAGCATCGTGATGGCGCTGCAAACGATCGTCGCGCGCAACGTCGATCCGTCGCAGCCGGCCGTGGTGACGGTCGGCTCGATGCATGCGGGCACCGCGAACAACGTGATCTCGAGCAGCGCGAAGCTGGAGCTGAGCGTGCGTTCGTTCAGCCCGGAAGTGCGCGCGCTGCTGAAGAAGCGCATCACCGAACTCGCCGAAAGCCAGGCCGCGAGCTATGGCGGCAAGGCGGTGGTGGAGTACATCGAGGGCTATCCGGTGGTCGTCAATTCGGACGCGGAAACGGATTTCGCGGTGGAGGTGGCGCGCGAACTGGTCGGCGACGACAAGGTGATCGCGCAGAGCGACATGCTGATGGGCAGCGAGGATTTCGCCTTCATGTTGCAGAAGCGGCCGGGCACGTTCCTGCGCATCGGCAACGGCGCGGGCGAGGACGGCTGCATGGTGCACAACCCGCATTACGATTTCAACGACCGTAACCTGCCGGTCGGCGCGGCGTTCTGGGCGCGGCTGGTGGAGCGGTATCTCGGTCAGTGAAGGGCAACGGGCGACCTGCATGCGGCGCGCGTGAGACGCGCGCCTTCATCGCCATCACCCGCGCCGCGCCACCATCTCCGACACCGTCTGCGCCGCCTGCTGCAGCGGTTCAAGAAACGCCTTCACCATCTGTTTGGCCGAATTGCGCTGTGCATTGCCGCTGATGTTCATCGCCGCGATCACGCGTCCCTGGCGGTTGCGAATCGGCGCGGACAGCGAAATCAAGCCGCCTTCCAGTTCCTGATCGACGATCGCCCACCCCTGGCGGCGCACCTGCGCGATCAGCTTCTTCAACTCTTCTTTATCGGTGACCGTGCGCGGCGTGTGCGCATAGAGCGGCGTCGAGCCGAGCGTCGCGTCGAGCGTTTCGTCGTCGAGCGCGGCCAGCAGCACGCGGCCCATCGACGTGCAATACGCCGGCAAGCGGCTGCCGATCGACAGGTTGATGGTCATGATCTTGTGAGTCGGCACGCGCAGCACATAGACGATTTCCGTGCGATCGAGCACGGCCGCCGAGCAGCTTTCGTGGACCCGCGCCGACAGTGCTTCCATCACCGGTTCGGCGAGATTCCAGAACGGCATCGAGGTCAGATACGCGAAGCCCAGGTCGAGAATCTTCGGCGTGAGGCGGAACAGCCGCCCTTCGGCTTCCACGTAACCGAGCGTTTGCAGCGTCAATAGAATGCGACGGGCGCCTGCGCGTGTGAGCCCGGTGGCGGTCGCGACGTCGGTGAGCGTCTGTTCGGGGCGGCTGGCGTCGAACGCGCGGATCACGGCGAGGCCGCGCGCGAACGACTGCACATACGAGTCGCCCGGCTTCTCCGGGGCCGGTTCGGCGCTGGCGGGAACGGCGGAAGACGGCGGCAGGGCTTTGCTCATGGGCCTTGAAAGTGCGTGCGAGGAAATGCGCGCGAGCATCGCGCGGACTCGGCCGGCGGCGATGCGGCGCAAAGGCGTGACGATAGCTTAAGCCTTCCGTTTCGCCAACTTTGCGCCGTCTTACTTCAAAACACTCAGGGTTTGCATGGATGCACGCTGCATCGAAAATTTGTATGATGACCCGACGACATGACAAATCGAGGCATCGATGTTCGACAAGATTCCTGCCCGGGCACTGAGCGACACGGTTGCCCAGCAGCTGCTCAAGCAGATCGACAAAGGCGCGTTCCCGCGCGGCGGCAAGCTGCCGACCGAGGCCGTGCTGGCGCAGCAGTTCGGCGTGAGCCGCACGGTGATTCGCGAGGCGATCTCGCGGCTGAAGAACGAAGGCGTGGTCGAGCCGCGCCAGGGCAGCGGCGTGTTCATCGCGGCGCACGGCGCGGTCCGGCCGCTGCGCATCGACTACGCGGAAGCCGTCGAGCCCGGCTCGGTGGTGCAGATCCTCGCGCTGCGGCGCGCGATCGAGGCGGAAGTGGCCTCCGAGGCCGCGATGCGCCGCAGCGATGCCGACATGATGGCGATCGACAGCGCCCTCGCCAAAATCGACCAGGCGGTGGCCGAGGGCGAGGAGGGCGTCGCCGAGGACGTGGCGTTCCATCGTGCGATCGCGGCGGCAACAGGCAATCCGTATTTCCTCAAGACACTCACGTTCCTGAATCAATACCTCGAAGCCGGCACGTTCGTGACGCGGCGTAACGAAGCCTTGCGCGAGGACTTTTCGCGTCAGGTGCGCGAGGAGCACGCGGCGATCGCCGCCGCGATCCGCGCGGGCGATCCGATGGCGGCGCGCAACGCGGCGCGCACGCACATGTACAACGCGGCGCGGCGTCTCGCGGAAGCGGGGATCTGCTGAACCGAGCGCGGAACTGAGCCGGTCCAGGTGCCGCGGGCGCATCAGCGGTTAACGAATTTTCAGAGGTCAAGCATGTCCAGAAATGTCGGTGTCATCGGTCTTGGTGCAATGGGCCTGGGTGTCGCGCGCTCGCTGCTGCGCGCGGGTTTTCGGGTTCACGCATGCGATCTGCGCAGCGAGGTCCTGCAGGCGTTCGTCGCGGAAGGCGGTGTGGCCTGTGCGACGCCCGCCGAACTCGGCGCGCAATGCGAAGTGGTCGTCACGCTCGTGGTCAATGCCGCGCAAACCGAGGCGGTGCTGTTCGGCGACCAGGGCGCGGTCCCGGCGATGAAGCCAGGCGCCGTGGTGATTTCGAGCGCGACGGTCGCGCCGGACTTCGCGATCGAACTCGGCAAGCGCGTCGAGGCGGCCGGTTTGCAGATGCTCGACGCGCCGGTTTCGGGTGGCGCGGCGCGCGCCGCGTCGGGCGAGATGACGATGATGACCTCCGGTCCCGACGCCGCCTATGCCGCGTGCGAGGACGTGCTCGCGGCGATGGCGGGCAAGGTGTACCGCCTCGGCTCGGCGCATGGCGCCGGCTCGAAAGTGAAGATCATCAATCAGTTGCTGGCCGGCGTGCATATCGCGGTGGCCGCCGAGGCGATGGCGCTCGGCTTGCGCGAAGGCGTCGATCCCGACGCGCTGTACGAGGTCATCACGCACAGCGCGGGCAATTCGTGGATGTTCGAGAACCGCGTGCCGCACATTCTGAAGGGCGATTACACGCCGCTGTCGGCGGTCGATATTTTCGTCAAGGATCTCGGCCTCGTGCTCGATACCGCGCGTCGTTCGAAATTCCCGCTGCCGCTTTCGGCGGCCGCGCATCAGATGTTCATGATGGCGTCGACCGCCGGCCACGGCGGCGAGGACGACTCCGCGGTGATCAAGATCTTCCCCGGCATCGACGTGCCGGCGGCGCAGTAAGCACGGGAGCGAGCCATGACGTCCCCATCGAAACGCGCGCTTCTGGGCTGCATCGCCGATGATTTCACCGGCGCCACCGATCTCGCCAACATGCTGGTGCGCGGCGGCCTGCGCACGGTGCAGACCATCGGCGTGCCCGAGTCGAATGAAACCATTGAAGCCGACGCGCTGGTGGTCGCGCTGAAATCGCGCACGATTCCCGCCGCCGACGCGGTCGCGCAATCGCTCGCCGCGCTCCACTGGCTGCGCGCGCAAGGCTGCCGCCAGTTCTTTTTCAAATACTGCTCGACGTTCGATTCAACCGACGCCGGCAATATCGGCGCGGTGACGGATGCGTTGCTCGACGCGTTATCCGTCGACGCGGCAAGCGCGGCCTTTACGATTGCATGCCCGGCATTCCCCGAGAACGGCCGCACGATTTATCGCGGTCATCTGTTCGTCGGCGATGCGTTGCTGAACGAATCGGGCATGGAAAACCATCCGCTCACGCCGATGCGCGACGCGAACCTCGTGCGCGTGCTGCAACGGCAGACGCAATCGAAGGTCGGTCTCGTGCGTTACGACGCCGTCGCGCAGGGCGTTTTTAAGGTACGTGAAGCGTTCGGCGCACTGCGCGGCGACGGCGTGCGGATGGCGATCGCGGACGCGGTCTCCGACGCGGATCTGTACGTGCTCGGCGAAGCCTGCGCCGACCTCACGCTGATCACGGGCGGTTCCGGCGTCGCGCTGGGTTTGCCCGCGAATTTCTGGCGCGCCGGCTTGCTCGCGGAACAGGCCGACGCCGCGCAATTGCCGCGCGTCGAAGGCTGGTCGGTCGTGCTGGCCGGCAGCGCGTCCAAGGCGACCAACGCGCAAGTGGCGGCATGGCGCGAGACGCGCTCGTCGTTTCGCATCGATCCGCTAGCGGTCGCGCGCGGCGAGCCGGTGGTCGAACAGGCGCTGGCGTTCGCACAGGAGCACTTCGATAAGGCGCAACCCGTGCTGATCTACGCGACCGCCACGCCCGACGAAGTCAAGGCGGTGCAGCGCGAACTCGGCGTCAACGAAGCGGGGCATCTGGTGGAAACGACGCTGGCGTCGATCGCACGCGGCTTGCGCGAACGCGGCGTGCGCAAGTTCGTGGTGGCGGGCGGCGAAACATCCGGCGCGGTGGTGCAGGCGCTCGACGTGCGCACGCTGCGCATCGGCGCGCAAATCGACCCGGGCGTGCCGGCTACCGCGACGACCGGCGCGGAACCGCTTGCGCTCGCGTTGAAATCAGGCAACTTCGGCACGACCGATTTCTTCGAAAAAGCGCTGCGTCATCTCGAAGGAGCCGCGCCATGACCGGCGCGCCCGCACTGCACGTCAACGATGAAGCCAGGGTCCGCGAGGAAATCTGCGTGAGCGGCGCGAGTCTTTATCAGCGCGGCTACACCGTGGGCACCGCCGGCAACATCAGCGCGCGCCTGAACGACGGCTGGCTGATCACGCCCACCGACGCCTGTCTCGGCCGGCTCGATCCCGCCGAGATCGCCAAGGTCGATTTCAACGGTAACGCGGTGTCGGGCGGCAAGCCGTCGAAAACACTCGCGCTGCATCGCGGCATTTATGCGCGCAACGGCGAGGCGCGCGGCATCGTCCACACGCACTCGACGCATCTGGTCGCGTTGACGCTCGCGGGCGTATGGCGCGACACCGACGTATTGCCGCCCATCACGCCGTACTACGTGATGAAAGTGGGCCACGTCCCCCTGATTCGTTATCGACGCCCAGGCGACCCGCAAGTGGCCGAACAGATCGCCGCGCTTGCCGATACCGTGCGCGCGGTTCTGCTCGAACGGCTCGGTCCGGTGGTGTGGGAGCGCTCGGTGGCGCACGCCGCCTATGCGCTGGAAGAACTCGAAGAGACCGCGCGCCTGTGGTTGATGACGAATCCGCGGCCCGCGCCGCTTGATGAAGCAGCGCTCGAAGAACTGCGCACCGTGTTCGGCGCGCGCTGGTAAGAACCTGACATACACAATGCCGGACGACACCGCGATGCGGTGCGCACGGCAATACATCGAAGGAGACAATGCATGAGTTCCTATCAGTCCGCATCCAGCCGCCCGCTTGCAGCGGCCGTGGGGCAACCCGGCGCTGACGAAGTCGAGCGCACTTACAAGAAAGTGTTCTGGCGCATCGTGCCGTTTCTGATGCTGTGCTACGTGGTCGCATATCTGGACCGCGTGAACGTCGGCTTCGCGAAGCTGCAGATGTCGCAGGATCTCGCGTTCAGCGAGACCGTGTTCGGTCTCGGCGCCGGCGTGTTCTTTATCGGCTACTTCCTGTTCGAATTGCCGAGCAACATTCTGATGCACAAGATCGGCGCGCGAATCTGGATCGCGCGGATCATGATTACCTGGGGCTTGCTCTCGGCGCTGTTCGTGTTCGTGAAAACACCGATGCAGTTCTACACCTTGCGCTTCCTGCTGGGTCTCGCCGAAGCGGGTTTCTATCCCGGCGTGATCCTGTATCTGACGTACTGGTTCCCGTCGCATCGGCGCGCGAAGATCATTGCCGTGTTCATGTCGGCGATTCCGGTCTCGGGCATTTTCGGCAATCCGCTGTCGGGCTGGATCATGCAGCGCTTCCACAACAGCAGCGGTTTCGCCGGCTGGCAATGGATGTTCCTGATCGAAGCGCTGCCCGCGCTCGCCATCGGCATCGCCACGATCCTGTATCTCGACAACGGCATTGCCAGCGCGAAGTGGCTGAGCGAGCGCGAAAAGCGCCTGCTCACCGATGAAATCGCCGCCGCGCAACCGCAAGAGAAAACGCAAGCGCATTCGCTCGGCGCGGTGTTCCGCGATCCGCGCACGTGGTGGATGTCGCTGATCTACTTCGCGTTCGTCACGGGGCAATACGGCCTGACGTTCTGGATGCCGACGCTCGTTAAATCGACTGGCGTGAGCGGTGCGTTCAATATCGGCCTGTTGAGCGCGATTCCGTTCCTGTGCGCGATCGTCGTGATGAACCTGATGGGACATAGCGCGGACAAGCGCCGTGAACGCCGCTGGCATCTGATCGTGCCGGCGCTGTTCGGTGCAATCGGCTTTACGGTGGCCGCTTCGTTCGCGGAGAACACCGTGGTGTCGATCACGTTTCTCTCGCTTGCCGCCGCTGGTGTGCTGACCTGCGCGCCGTTGTTCTGGTCGCTGCCCACCGCCTTCATGTCGGGTGCGACCGCCGCGGCCGGCATCGCGATCATCAATTCGATCGGCAATCTCGCGGGTTTTGCGAGTCCTTACATGATCGGTTATCTGAAGGACCTCACGCATAGCACGCAAACCGGCATGTATGTGCTGGCCGGCATGCTGGTGATCGGCGCGATCGCCACCTGGCTCACGCCGGCCAAACTGGTCAATCGCTAAACCGGGTCGCGCGCGGCGCACCGATCGTTTTCGTTGCCGCGCGCCGATCCGTTTCAAAGGAGTTGCTGCCATGCCTCGCTTCGCCGCCAATCTGACGATGATGTACAACGAGCACGCCTTCCTCGACCGTTTCACCGCCGCGGCAAAAGACGGCTTCAAGGCGGTCGAGTTTCTGTTTCCCTACGATTTCCGCGCCGGCGAAATCAAGGCGCGGCTCGATGCGAACCATCTGACTCAGGCCCTCTTCAATGCGCCGCCCGGCGACTGGGCCGCGGGCGAGCGCGGCATTGCCTCGCTGCCGGGCCGCGAGGACGAATTTCGCCGCAGCGTCGATACGGCGCTCGACTACACGCGAGTCATCGGCAATCGCAAACTGCACGTGATGGCCGGGCTGATCGGCGCGGACGAATCGCGCGCCCGGCATCGCGACGTGTATCTGAAGAATCTCGCCCATGCCGCGAAGGCCGCGCAAGCCGACGGCGTCACGGTGGTGATCGAGCCGATCAACACGCGCGATATCCCCGGCTTCTTCCTGAACCGTCAGGACGACGCCCAGGCGATTTGCGCGGAAGTGGGCGCGCCGAATCTGAAGGTGCAGTTCGACTGCTATCACTGCCAGATCGTCGAAGGCGATCTCGCGGTGAAACTCAAACGCGATATGGCGGGCATCGGCCACATTCAGATCGCCGGCGTGCCGGAGCGGCACGAGCCCGACGTCGGCGAATTGAACTACCCGTACCTGTTCGATCTGATCGACTCGCTCGGCTATGACGGCTACATCGGTTGCGAATACCGGCCGCGCGCCGGCACGTCAGCGGGCCTCGGCTGGCTGAAACCGTATCTGCATAACGCCTGTTAAGAGAGACGAAAAACATCATGAAAGTACTGATTACCGGCGGCGCGGGTTTTCTCGGCCAGCGCCTCGCACGTGAACTGCTGGCGCGCGGTTCGTTGAAGGGCGCGGACGGCAAGCCGCAAGCCATTACCGAACTCGTGCTGCTCGACGTGGTGCGCGCAAGCGATTTCGGCGACAGCCGCGTGCGCGCGGAAGTGGGCGACATCGCCGAGCGTAGCGTGCTGGAACGCGTGATCGACGAGCGGACCTCGGCGATCTTTCATCTGGCCGCGATCGTGAGCGGGCAAGCCGAAGCCGATTTCGATCTCGGCATGCGCATCAATCTGGATGCGTCGCGGCTGCTGCTCGAAGTTTGCCGGCAACGCGGGCACCAACCGCGCGTGCTCTTCACGAGTTCGGTGGCGGTGTATGGCGGCGAGTTGCCCGATATGGTGCGGGACGATACCGCGTTGAAGCCGCAGTCGTCGTATGGCGCGCAGAAGGCGATCGCGGAACTCCTGCTCAACGATTACGCGCGGCGCGGTTTCGTCGACGGCCGCGTGGTGCGGCTGCCCACCATCAGCGTGCGGCCGGGCAAGCCGAACGCGGCGGCGTCGTCGTTTGCGAGCGGCATCATTCGCGAGCCGTTGAACGGCGAGGCGGCCGTGTGTCCGGTGGCGGGCGCGACGCGCTTGTGGCTGCTGTCGCCGCGCAAGGCGATCGAGAGCCTGATCGCCGGGCTCGAACTCGACGCCGCGTTGCTCGGCAACCAGCGCGTGCTGAACCTGCCGGGCATCTCGGTGAGCGTCGACGAGATGGTGGCCGCGTTGCGCGAGGTCGCGGGCGAGGAGGCCGTGAAGCGGATCGTGTGGGAGCGCGATGCGCGCGTGGAAAAGATCGTCGGCAGTTGGCCAGGGCGGTGGGATACGTCGCGCGCCGAAAGCCTGGGCCTCACCGGCGAGCGCAGTTTTGCCGACGTGATCCGCAGCTATATCGCGGACGAACAGATTCAGATTCGCTGAAACACTTCAAAAGCTTCGTGCCGGCGGCCCTGAGCGCACTTTCGCCGGCGCGAACGCGTCGATCTTCCGATCCTTCTCCGACTCTCGTCACAACAATAGACGGCCCGCACGTATTCCCTGGTGCGGGCCTGACCGCGCTTGACATGCTTTCGGCCACGCGCCTATTATCGTGCCAAGTTGTTCGATATACGGCCATTGCGTTCATATAACGAACTTTCTGGTAAATCCCGAACGCGTCGCCCACCATCCTGCGCTAAGCTGATCCAACGTCACCGCTGCCCCGCAGCCGATTTCCGTTGCGTTCGCGGAGCCGGTACGTCGGCGCATCTCGCCCGCGCCGCCGTGCTTACCTCTCGCACCGCGGGGTGCGGGTCCGGGGTGCGGGTCCATCACGGCGCGGCGCACGCAGCCTATCAACTGGAGACATCACATGACCGAAGCATTCCTGTGCGACGCGATTCGCACCCCCATCGGCCGCTATGCGGGTTCGCTGTCGTCGGTGCGCGCCGACGACCTGGGCGCCGTGCCGCTCAAGGCGCTGATGGAGCGCAACCGGAACGTCGACTGGAGCGCGATCGACGACGTGATCTACGGCTGCGCGAACCAGGCCGGTGAAGACAACCGCAACGTTGCGCGCATGTCGCTGCTGCTGGCCGGTTTGCCGCAAGACGTGCCGGGCTCGACGGTGAACCGCCTGTGCGGTTCGGGCATGGACGCGGTCGGCATCGCCGCGCGCGCGATCAAGTCGGGCGAGGCCGCGTTGATGGTGGCGGGCGGCGTCGAAAGCATGAGCCGCGCGCCGTTCGTAATGGGCAAGGCGGCCAGCGCGTTTTCGCGCCAGGCCGACATTCACGACACCACGATCGGCTGGCGTTTCGTCAACCCGTTGATGAAGCAGATGTACGGCGTCGATTCGATGCCGGAGACCGGCGAAAACGTCGCGACCGATTACAAGATCAGCCGCGCCGATCAGGACGCGTTCGCGCTGCGCAGCCAGCAGAAGGCGGCGCGCGCGCAACGCGACGGCACGCTCGCGCAGGAAATCGTCGGCGTGACGATCGCGCAGAAGAAGGGCGATCCGATCACGGTGTTGCAGGACGAACATCCGCGCGAAACCAGCCTCGAAGCGCTAGGCAAACTGAAGGGCGTGGTGCGCGCGGACGGCACGGTGACCGCGGGCAATGCGTCGGGCGTGAACGACGGCGCGGCGGCGCTGCTGCTCGCCAACGAAGCAACGGCCAGGCGCTTCGGCCTCACGCCGCGCGCGCGCGTGCTGGGCATTGCAACCGCCGGCGTCGCGCCGCGCGTGATGGGCATCGGCCCGGCGCCCGCTACGCAAAAGCTGCTCGCGCGGTTGAACATGAGCATCGGCCAGTTCGACGTGATCGAGCTGAACGAGGCATTCGCCTCGCAAGGCATTGCGGTGCTGCGCACGCTCGGCGTTGCCGACGACGACGCCCGCGTGAACCCGAACGGCGGCGCGATCGCGCTCGGCCATCCGCTTGGCATGAGCGGCGCGCGTCTGGTGACCACCGCGATGTATCAGTTGCAGCGCACGCAGGGCCGGTTCGCGCTGTGCACGATGTGTATCGGCGTCGGCCAGGGCATTGCGATTGCTATTGAACGCGTGTGATGGTTTAGGCGTTATTCGAGCCGAAGCGCAGCCTCATTGAACAGCCCCGTCACGCATGCGACGGGGCTGTTTCATTTGATGCGGCGCATGGGTTCGCGGCTCGATGGATCTATGCTTGATTCACGATCGCCATCATGCCGGATCGAACCGATTTTTCAAGGAGAGCGTCAATGAAACTAGCGACGATTACCGCAACGCTGATAGCGGCGGCGCTCGCGGTGGCTCAGCCGGCGTGCGCGCAAGATGCGATGGCCAGCGCCGCGCAAGGACACGCGCTCGCCGTGGAGCCGGTGCACGTGAAGGCGGAGATCGTCGGCATCGATCCGGGCAGCCGTGCGCTCACGCTCAAGGGTCCGCAAGGCAACACGGTGATCGTGCTGGTGGGCCAGCAAGTCGCCGCTTTCGATCAACTGAAGGTGGGCGATCGGGTAGACGTGCTCTACAAGAATGCCCTGCTCGTGAAGGCGGAAAAAGTGACCGCGAAGGGCAAGGGAAAGGGCAGTCGTGAGCGCGTCGATACGCAGGCATACGCGCCGGCCTCGGGCGGTCTCGATTCGACGCGCGAGATCGAAACACTCGCCACCGTGCAGAAGATCGATCGGACCAGGCGACTCGTCACGCTGCGCGGCGCATCCCGGACGCAAACGCTCGAAGTCAGTCCCGAGGTCGATCTGGCAGACATCAAGGCCGGCGACACGATACACGCGGTATTCGTCTCGGCTGCGGCCGTGCAGGTGACGCCGCAACAAGCGGCGCAATGAGGCGCACATAAGTCGCAATGAGACGCCATAGGGCCGCCCATAAGGCGCACCGATTCGCGGTGCGCCGGGCAGGCTAACGCGGCGCGGGCGGGCCCAGGCTCAACCATGCGAGACGCCCCAGCCAACGCCTGAACGCACCGGTTTTCGCCGGCAGCGCACTCGTGAGCGAGACGCGCGCGGCGCGTTCGCCGTCCGTGCTGAGCCAAACGCGTTCGCCGCGTTGCAGCCGAAACTCCTCACCGGGACCGAGCCAATGATCGTAAGGGGAGCTGACCCGGGTGAGCCAGAGGCGCGCGCCCTGTACGGCGAGCGTGCTGTCGGCGTCGACGCGCCATGTCAGCGTGGCGCCTGGCATCACGGAAAAATGCACCACCACTTTCGGCAGACGTTCGTCCCGCTGACACGCATACAGACTCGAATCGTCGTCCATGCACTGCGGGCTTGCCTGATCCATCTTGCTCTCCGTCATTGAGCCGGCAGACAGAGGCGCCCACAAAACAAAAGGCCCCTTCCGTTACCGGCGGGGCCTTTGGGGTCTTGTGTCGCAGATTCAGACTGCTAACGCGCACATGCTCCCAATGGCCAGCCGATGATGGCTCGCTTTGGGTTTTTAATCGCTAGGGCGATGGAGGTGTGCGTCAACATGAAAACGAGTGTGCCGTTTTGCCGCATGGCTTGTCAATGACAGATTGCCGTAGTTCGTTCATCGGCGCGCGCGCCGCGGCTTGCAACAATCCATGTCGGGGATATGTCGCGGTGCAGTCGAGTTGCCCGCGAATGCTTGTGCTCACGCGTCGAGATGAATCTGCAAGCCCGACGCGCTATAAAGCGCGGTGGCCTTGAAGCCGTCCACCGTGACCGTCGAGAAGCGGCCTTGCAGCCCGTTGCAATCGAGCAGGGCGATCGTGTCGCCAACCTTCGGCGTGAAGCCGGCGGCGAACTTCACATGCAGCGTGCCGCCGACGATCGACGTTTGCCCGCCTACCGCAAGCCGTCCCTGGTCACCGGCACCGCGATTGATTTCCAGCGTGCCGCCCGCCAGTTGCGTGTATTTGCCGCCGATCTTCACACGCGACGTTGCGTTCACGGCCACGGTGCCGCCGCTCACATACACGTCGCCCGTGCCGAATGCGTTTGCCGATCCGGCCACGAGCACGCCGCCCTGCACCTGGGTGCCGCCGCCATACGTATTCGAGCCCGCGAGCGTGAGCGAACCCGTGCCGTTGAAGGTCAGCTTGCCGGCGCCCGAGATGTCGTTGCGCCACGTGTCGGCTGCGTTGAAGCCGCCTTGCGCGGCGTCCATCGACACGACGACGTTGCCCGCGAACGCGCCATAACCGTCGGCGGCGGCGAACAGGTTCAGACGCCCCCAGCCTTCGGCGTCATCGAGTGCGGGAAAACCGGACGGCAGGGCGGTGGTCTTGAGTACGACGCGGCGCTGGTCGGCGCTCAGATACGGCAGGCGCGTTTCGAGCAGCACCTCCGCGCCTTTCGGCACGACGGCGGGCGTGGTGGTCGCGGCGCTCGGCGCGAAGCCGAACGTCAGGCGGCGCAGATAGTTGGCCTTGTTGGCCGCGTAATCCGCGAAGCGGTCGCTCGCCGGCGTGCCCGATTCGGCGAACGCGCGGAACGTGGCGGCGTTCGTGCCGGTCAGCGTGTACAGCGTGTCATGCGCTTGCCTGAAGGCCGCCTGCTTGAGCGTCGCGTTGTTCGGATCGACGAGGTTCGCGGCGACCACCGCTTCGCCGAGGATGCGTCCGCCGATCACGTCGAGCGGTGAATGCATGCCGGCGAGAATGCGGTTCTCGCCCAGTTCGAGGCCGCGGCTCAGCATTTCCTGGTAGCGCTCGGGCAACGCGTAAGCCATCGCGAGCGCGTCGCGCACGCCTTCGGCGGAATGGCCGCTCGGGAAGCCGCCATCGGTCGACGGCGTGGCGCTCTCGGCGGGCACGAGCGTCGGCGCGACGATCACGCTGCTGCTCCAGCGGTACGGTCGCGCATATTTGTAGAAGCGCTTCGCGGGTTCCGTGGAACCGTTGGTGCCGATCGCATTGATGAAGCTGACGACCGAGCCGAACTGCGCATTCGCGGTGCCGCTCACGCCGGTATTGTTGCCGCTGTCGTTGTACACGGTGGTGGTCGCGTTCGCCGGAATGCTCGTGATGCTGCTGGTTTGCTGCGCGGCGCTGCGCCATGCGGCGGTGAGCGGGCCCATGCCGTCGGAGACGCTGTAGCCCTTGCCGCGGCGGTCGTCGTAATACGCGGCCTCGGCTTGCGCGGCCGTGCGCTGCGTGGTGGCGGTGACCACATACTGGACGTTCGCGTTCAGCACCGTGGGGTTCAACGCGGTGCCGTTCGGTGTGCCGTCGCTCGGCACGCCGGTCCAGGTGGAAGCCACGACGGCCGGGAAACTGCCCACGGCGGGCGCGCTGACGCCGGCGTCGACGATATCCGTCAACGGTTGCCACAAGGTGCGAAAGCCGTTGAGCACGCGCACGCCCGCGTTGGTTTCCATCGTCGCGTAGCGCGCGTCGCCGCGCTGGTTGCTGAACGCGTTGTCGACGAACGCGGCCACCGAACTTTGTACCGGCGCGCTGTCGACAAAGCCGGGGTCGGCGGGCGCAGCGGGCACGGCCGCGACCGTCGCGGCCGAACGGGTGCCGTCGTCGATGCCGTCGCCGCCGCAGGCACCGAGCAGAAGTGCGGAGCTCGTGGCGACGAGCAGTAGACTGAAGCGAAGGAATTGCGACGAATGCATGGTGGCCGTGTCCGTAAGGTTGCGCAAGAAAGCGCGCAGTCTAGCGGGGCCGCATGAAGCTAACGTTACACTTGCCGACGCATCCCGGACCTTGCAGGCCGCATGAACGCCGCGGTTTTACCGGGGATCGACGGCTGGCGCATCCACCACCGGCGGCTCGACGATCATCAACGGGAAGCGGATTTCGAACGTGGTGCCCACGCCTTGGCGGGACGCAAAATCGATCTGCCCGTTCAGCACGCGGCACAGCTCCTTGACGATCGCGAGCCCGAGTCCCGTGCCGGGAATGTCCTCGCCCGCGGCGCGTTCGAATTCGTCGAATACGCGGTCCTTGTCCGAAGGCGCGATGCCCACGCCGGTATCCGACACGCGAATCGACCAGTGATCGGCGCCGGCCAGCGCGAAGCTGAATTCGATTTGCCCCGAGGTCGTGTACTTGGTCGCGTTCGACAACAGGTTGACCGCGATCTGCTTCAGCTTGAGCCGATTGGACGTGACCGCGCCCAGCGCCGGATCGAACGATGTGCGCAGCACCAGCCCCTTGGCCTCGATCGCCGGGCGCGATGCGGCGGCGAGCTCGTCGTAAAGCTCGCGCAGTTCGACCTGCTCCAGGGTGAGCGGCGCGCCGTCGCCGAGTACGACGGAGTACTCGACCATCTGGTCGACGAGCTGTTTCATGTCGGCGGCCTGGCGATTGGCGAGCGCCAACGCGGTGTCGGCCTTGGCGGGCGCGCGTTCGATCAATTGCAGCGCGATCGAAAACGCATTCAGGAAGTTGCGCAGATCGTGCACCACGCTACGCGTGATCTGCATCCTCGATTCATAAAGATCGCTGACGAGCCGCTGTTTCAGCGTCAGTTCGTGGTTCGCGCGTTCGAGCCGGCCGGTGTACTCGTCGATCTTGCGGTCGCGCTCGCTGACCACCTCGCGGATCGACGTGAGCGTGACCATGCTGAGCGTCTCCGCAATCAGGCGACGGGCGCGGCTTTCGTGGCGGCGCGTGAACGTGCTGTCACGCTCGGCGAATTGTTCGAGCGCTTCCACGAGCACCTGGTGGAAGAGATCGAGCTCACGCACGAGTTCCTCGATCCGGTAACCCTGGCGCCAGCGGACCTTGCCGTGTTGTCTCGCATTGCGTTCGATCGCCGGCTCGACCCGTTCGAGATCCTCGAGATCGAGCGCGGTGCACAGACCGTCGAGAATGTCGGGCAGGTGATCCGCAAGTTGCTGATAAGTGAGTTTGTCCGCTTCGACCAGGTCGGCGTCGCCGAACACGGCTTTCATCCATTGCCCGGTCAGTCGGGTCCGCTCCGAGCGAACGAAGTCGGCGAATTGGTGCAGCGGGCTAACGCGTGTGTCGGTCATGATGATGCATCGGGATCGGGTTTCTACTACTTGTCTATGCTCGAACCACACCGGACGCGTCGAACGGAAGGCGGGTCATGACGCCTCGCGAGCAAGCACTTTCGGCTGGGATGAGTGGGCGCCTGGCCGCCGGGCGCTGCGCTCCGGTGTTCGAGAGCGCGTCGCCGCCGCCGATGATTGGCGTCATTATCGCCGCAATGGGCGTTCGCGGAACAGCGCTCGCGTGGCGGTGACGCAACCGCGATGAGGTTCGACTCCGCCGCCCGCGATGGGCGAGCTCAAGCGCGCCTTGCAGCGTGGATCACCGCGGGCGCGTGCGCGTCGGCGTCACGCGCCTTTAGAAAATCCACGAACGCGCGTAACGGCGCGGGCAGATGACGGCGCCCCGGATAGTACAGAAAGGGCCCCGAAAAGCGTTGCCACCAGGGCTCGAGCATCGGCTCCAGCGCCCCGCTGTCGAGATGCGGGCGCAGCATGTGCTCGAACAGATGAATCACGCCCACGCCCGCGATGGCCGCATCGATCGCCAGGTCGATCGCGGCGCTGGGGCGCACGAGCAGCGGCCCCGACGGATTCAACTGCAGCACTTCGCCGTCGCGCTCGAAATACCACGCCGGCGTGGCGCCTCCCGCGAATTGCACGCGCAGGCAGGCATGCGAAAGCAGCTCGCGCGGGTGCCCGGGCCGGCCGTGCGCGTCGAGATAGCCCGGCGCGGCGGCGGTGGCGAAGCGCTGCGCGCGTGGTCCGATCGGCACCGCGATCATGTCCTGTTCGAGCCGCTCGTCGTAGCGAATGCCGGCGTCGCAGCCGATCGAGAGTACGTCGACGAAGCCGTCTTCCACCACGACTTCCACGCGAATGTCGGGGTACGCCTTCAGGAACGGCGCGATGACCTCGGGCAAGTCGATGCGCGCCGCGCTCAGCGGAACGTTGAGCTTGAGCGTGCCGGTGGGCTTGTCCCTGAAGCCGTTCAGAACGTCGAGCGCGGCTTCCATTTCGCTGAACAGGGGCGTCAGCTTTTCGATGAGACGAAGGCCGGCTTCGGTCGGGGCCACGCTGCGCGTGGTGCGGTTCAGCAGGCGCAGGCCGAGCTTCGACTCGAGACGGCGCACGGCGACGCTCAGACTCGATGCCGACACGCCGCTGCTGCGCGCGGCGTCGCGAAAGCCGCCGGCGCGGGCGACTGAAACGAAGGCGGCAAGGTCGTTCAGTTCCATGGCGATTGTGCATATTTTTAAACAACCCGTGCACGTTAAGCCGATTTATCTAACAACGCAACCGGCTCATACTGCCGCTCAATCGTTCATCAAGGAGAGCGCCATGCCGAATTTCACTTCCGCCACCCGCACCTTTTCGCTTGCCGGCCGACCCGTGCGGCGCATGGGGTACGGCGCGATGCAACTTGCCGGGCCCGGCGTCTTCGGGCCGCCGAAAGATCGCGACGCGGCGCTCGCGGTACTGCGCGAAGCCGTGGCGTCGGGCGTCGATCACATCGATACCAGCGACTTTTATGGACCGCACATCACCAACCAGTTGATTCGCGAAGCGCTGCATCCCTACCCGGACAACCTGACGATCGTCACGAAGGTGGGCGCGGTGCGTGGCAGCGACGGCGCGTGGCTGCCGGCGTCCGAGCCGCAAGATATCGAGCGCGGGGTGTACGACAATCTGCACAACCTCGGGCTCGACGTGCTCGACGTCGTCAATATGCGGATCATGGGCAGCGTGCACGCTCCCGCCGAAGGCTCGATCGAAAAGCAGGTGACGGCGCTCGCCGAGCTTCAACAGCGGGGGCTCATTCGCCATATCGGTTTGAGCAACGTGACCGCCGCACAGATCGACGAGGCGCGGCGGATCGCGGAGGTCGTCTGCGTGCAGAACCAGTACAACCTGGTTCATCGTGAGGACGATGCGCTGATCGACGATCTGGCGGGCAAGGAGATCGCTTACGTGCCGTTCTTCCCGCTGGGCGGCTTCACGCCGATTCAATCGTCGGCGTTGTCCGGCATCGCGCAAGCGATCGGCGCGACGCCGATGCAGGCCGCGCTCGCATGGCTTCTGCATCGCGCGCCCAACATTCTGTTGATTCCAGGCACGTCGTCGGTCCAGCATTTGCACGAAAACCTGCAGGCCGCGCAATTGCGTTTGACCGATGACGTGTATGCGGAACTCGATGCAATCGGCAAAGCCGACCACAAAGCGTAATCGCGCCGCGCGAAGTCCGACGCACGCCGATAGCCGCGTCACGCCAAACTACCAGGCGTTACCGCCATTGCTGCAAGAATGACTTGGCGGCGCCTGAGTTTTCCCGGCTGCGAATGGTAAATTGAGTTGCGCGCAATCGGGAGGCGAGGTCTATGGCGATGGACTCAAATCAGTCGGGCAGTGCGTTTCCCGCATTGACGAGTATCCGGTTCATCGCGGCATTCGCGGTCGTCGTCTCTCACTACTCGGAAAACAATCTGCTGCCGTTGCCGTCGGCGATATTCGATTTCATCGACGGCGGCCGTTCGGCGGTGTCGTTGTTCTTCGTGCTGTCGGGCTTCATTCTCACCTTCACGTATCGCGACAAACTCGGGCACGGCGGCGTGCGCACGTTCTACGAAGCGCGGATCGCGCGGATCTATCCGATGATCCTGCTCGGTCTGCTGCTGTGCGTTCCCGTGGTGGCCTATCTTCTTTATACCGGCGACGCCTCCCTGATGCTGAAGTGGTATGCAATCAAGGAAGCGGTCTATCCGGCGCTCGTCGTTAGCCTCGTATGCCAGTTACTGCTGATCAACGGCTGGTTTCCGTTTTCGGCGATCAAGCAGCCGTGGAACGGGCCGTCCGACAGCGTCTCCTGCGAGGTGTTCTTTTATCTGCTGTTCCCGTTTCTGCTGCGCCGGATCACGCGCATGCGCGCAGCGCGGATCGCGCTTGTCTCGCTCGCGCTGTGGCTCGCGACGGGCGTGTGGATCGCGCTTCTGCATGCCTATATGCCGGTCTCGCGCAGCGGCGCGATGATCTACTCGATGCCATTGTCGCGGCTCTCCGAGTTTGTCATGGGGATCGCCGCGGCCATTTTCTATTTGCGGCTTCGGGCGAGCGGCACGTCGCAACACGGTAGAGGCGTGGTGCTGATCGGCGTGGCATCGTTTGCCTTGACGGGGCTCAGCGCATGGCGGCCGGCGGCGCCGTCATTTTTTCTCGACGCGCCGTTGTTCGCCGCGCTGATACTCGGCCTCGCGTTGCTGGAGCGGCCGGTCGTGGGCCTATTGAACTGGCGGCCGCTCGTTCGGCTGGGCGACGCGAGCTATTCGCTGTATCTCATTCACATGCCCCTCGCGCTCTGGTCGCTGATGCTTGGATTCGGACCGTCGAACGGCTGGATGGTGATCGTGTTCTGCATCGTGGCGAGCCTGCTCTGCTTCAAACTATACGAAGAGCCGATGCGCAGGCGCCTCAAGGCGCGCCTCGCGAGGGTGATGACACCGCTTTCCGTCGGCAAGCCGGGGCAGTCCGTGGCTCGACCGACGCACGGAATGGACTCCGGTTGATCCGATCGAAGGGCGGCGCGCTGGCTGACACGCCGTGCGTGGCGCGCTCTCAAACCGAGGCCGCGATGTGTTCCCGCAGCCATTGATGCGCCGGGTCGCGATGCGCGCGCTCATGCCATAGCATCGCCATCTCATAGCCCGGCACTTCCACGGGCGGCTCGACGGTTCGCAGCGCGCCGGTGCCGCGTACCAGCCGCGCGGGCACCATCGCCACGAGGTCCGTGCTCGCCAGCGCGGAGATCGCGAACAGGAAGTGCGGCACCGACAGCACGACCTTGCGCGTGAGGCCGGCCTTTGCAAGCACCTGGTCCGTGATGCCGACGAAGCCGCCGCCATCCGGCGACACGATCACATGCTCCAGCTTGCGGAACTGCGCGAGCGTCGGCCGGCGCTTCAAGCGCGGGTGGCCGGCGCGGCCCGCGAGCACATACCGCTCCGCGAAGAGCACGCGTCTTCGCAGCCCGGCGGGCGACCCTTCGCTCGTATGGAATGCGAGGTCGATCTCGCCCTGTTCCGCTTGCCTCGCGATGCGCGGCGGGACAGCTTCCACGACCGCGAGACGCGTGCCGGGGGCGGCCGCCCGCAGGCCGGCCAACGCGGGCAGGACGATGGTCGATTCGGCGTAGTCGGTGGCGGCGAGGCGCCACGTGTGGGTCGCCTCGGCGGGATCGAAAGGCCTGGCGGGCGCCACCGCGCGTTCGAGCGCCTCCAGCGCTTGCCGCAAGGGTTCGCGCAGCGCCTCGGCTCGCGCCGTGGGCCGCATGCCGCGCGGTCCCGGCAGCAACAGCGGGTCGCCGAGGACATCCCTGAGTTTGGCGAGATGCACGCTGACCGACGGCTGCGAGAAGTTCAGACGTTCCGCCGCGCGGGTGACGTTGTGCTCGGAGAGCAACACGTCGAGCGTGACCAGCAGGTTGAGGTCGAGCCTTCTGAGATTATTCATTGCAATACCTGCAATATCGGTAATTCATTTCCAATATACCGTGGCGGGAACTATCGTGTTTGCTTCTCACCACGATCAGCAATGAAGGCCACGATCATGAATGTTCTTATTGTCTACGCTCACCCCGAACCCAAATCGTTGAATGGGTCGCTCAAGGACTTTTCGGTCAAACGTCTCGAGCGTGCGGGGCACGTCGTGCAGGTATCCGATTTGTATGCGATGAACTGGAAAGCGTCGCTCGATGCGGACGATTTTCCCGGCAGGCAGACCGGCGCACGTTTCGATCCATCGCTCGACTCGAAGCATGCGTTCGAGAATGGCTCGCAGAGTCAGGACATCGCGCTCGAACAGGAAAAGCTCAGATGGGCCGATGCCGTCATCCTGCAGTTTCCGCTGTGGTGGTTTTCGATGCCGGCGATTCTCAAGGGCTGGGTGGAGCGCGTCTATGCATACGGCTTCGCGTATGGGGTGGGGGAGCACTCCGACACGCGCTGGGGCGAACGCTACGGCGAAGGCACGCTGGCGGGAAAGCGCGCGATGCTGGTCGTCACGACGGGCGGATGGGAGTCGCATTATGGTCCGCGCGGCATCAATGGTCCGATCGACGATATCTTGTTTCCGATTCAGCACGGCATTCTGTATTACCCCGGCTTCGACGTGTTGCCGCCATTCGTGATCTATCGGACGAGCCGGATCGACGAAGCGAAATACGCAGAAGCGCGCGATGCGCTCGGCCAACGTCTGGACGCATTGGGCACAACCGCGCCGATACCGTTCCGGCCACAGAACGGCGGCGCGTACAGGATTCCGGCGCTGACGCTGCGGGACGAGATTGCGCCGGGACAGACCGGTTTCGCGGCCCATGTCGCCTGAACGTGACAGGTGTCGCTTCTTGTCGGGGCGCTCAAGCGCAACCGGAGCGTCGCACCGTTCGCGATGCGCGGTTCACGCTCGCCGCCTGCGACATGCGCTCTGCCGTATCAATCGATGCCGTGAAACACGGCGTCGTCCGGGCCGAGATACGCGGGCGGGCGCCATGCGGCGTCGCGCATCGAATGCTGGACCAGCTTTTCGACGCCCAGCAGCACCGCGAAAATCGCCATCCGCACCGGAATGCCGTTGTCGGTCTGCCGGAAAATCGCCAGCCGTGAATCGTGATTCAGATCGACGCTCAGGTCGTTCGCGCCCGGCCGGCTGTCGCGCGGCAGCGGGTGCATGATCAGCGTATCGGTGCCGCACACGCTGTCCACCAGCGCCTGATTGATCTGGAAATCCGGCGTATAGCCCTCGAACGATTCGTCGGTGAAACGCTCTTTCTGAATGCGCGTGGCGTACACCACGTCCGCGCCGCGCAGGCCGTTGGGCAGATCGCTGGTCTGCTCGATCACGTGGCCGTTGCGCGAAATCTGCTCGATGATGTAGCCCGGCATCTCGAGCATGGGCGGCGAGACCAGCGTGAACTTGATGCCGCGATACAGCGCCAGCAGCTTGACCAGCGAGTGCACCGTGCGCCCGTACTTCAGGTCGCCCACCAGCGCGATATGCGCGCCGTCGACGATCTTGCCGAGCCGCGAAAACTCGCGCTGGATGGTGTAGAGATCGAGCAGCGCCTGGCTCGGGTGCTCGCCGGGGCCGTCGCCGCCGTTGATCACCGGCACGTTGGTGGCGCGCGCGAATTCGGCCACCGAGCCTTGTTCCGGATGGCGGATCACCAGCGCGTCCACGTAGCCGCTCATCACGCGGCTCGTGTCGTAGATCGATTCGCCCTTGGCCATCGACGAAAACGTGAAGCCGGTCGTGTCGCACACCGAGCCGCCCAGCCGGCAGAACGCCGCACCGAAGCTCACACGCGTGCGCGTGCTGGCCTCGAAAAACAGATTGCCGAGCACGGCGCCTTCCAGCACACGCGAGATTTTTCGGCGCCGCGCGATCGGCTGCATGATGTCGGCCACACGAAACAGCGCCTCGACCGAGTCGCGCGAGAACTGATCGACCGACAGCAGTTGCGGCTTGCCCTCGAACAGCATCTGACTCGCGAGCGACTGTGAGTCTACGCTTTGCGTATATTTTTCGCCCGGCTCGCCGTGCACGACGATCTCCGACACGAAGCGCTCCACGATCTCCGGCATGGCCCGCGATTCCTGCGAGTCGTCCGGCAGGAGCCAGGTGTCGAGCGCCCGGCGCGATACGCCGATGCGGCCGGCGAAGGTGTCGCGGGTCATGTTCAGGCGACGCATCGCATCGCGTAGGAAGGCTTGTTGCGGGACGCTCATGCGGGCACCTGTCGGAAGGGAGGAAGTGTACGGGCGATGTACGCGGTGCGTATATTAGTTTCCCGGCGTCAGAAGTCAAGTCATTTTGCGATGGCTTTGCCAGGCAGCGCCGGACGCGGTTACACTGCGCTTCATGCATTCCGGCCAAACGCTCCGACTCCGTCCGTCAATCGCCGCACGCCTCGCTTTCGCGAGCGCCGTGGTTGCACGCGCGAACCGCGCGGGCCTTTCAAGCGTTAGCGCCAAAGCCAAAAAACAGCCGCTCATCTGACCGGAGCACGCTGTTCCGTCAGATGTGCGACGGAACAGCCGGTCAACGCCCGCCTGCGGCATTTCCTGTCTTTGCTCCCTCGCACCGCTGTACGGAATCGATACGGTCGTCATCGAGGTAAAGACATGTCTATTTTTTCGGGTATCTGGGTTCCGCTCATCACGCCTTTCGCCGACGGCGAAGTCGATCACGCCGCGTTGCGTGCGTTGGTGCGCCGTTACGCCGACGCGGGCATCGCCGGGCTGGTCGCGCTGGGAACGACCGGCGAGCCGGCCGCGCTCGACGCCGCCGAACAGGACGCCGTGCTGGCGACGATTCTCGACGAAGCGAACGCCGCCGCCCGCGACGCATGCGATGCGCGGGCACTGCCGGTGCTGGTCGGCGTATCGGGCAATCACACGACGAGCATGCGCGAGCGCATCGAGCAACTGAACCCGCTGCCGATTGCCGGCGTGCTGATGGCCGCGCCGTATTACATCCGGCCGTCGCAGGCGGGCATCGTCGGCCATTTCACGGCGCTTGCCGATGCCAGCGAGAAGCCTGTCGTGCTCTACGACATTCCCTATCGAACCGGCGTGCGCATGGAACTCGGCACGCTGCTGACGCTCGCCGCGCATCCACGGATTCACGCAATCAAGGATTGCGCCGGCTCGCTCGACACCACGCTAGCGCTGATTCGGGACGGCCGTTTGCGGGTGCTCGCCGGCGAGGACATGAATCTCTTCAACACCTTGTGTCTGGGCGGCAGCGGGGCGATAGCCGCGTCGGCGCATGTGCGCCCCGAGCGGTTTGTCGCGCTGTATCGCGCGCTCGCGGCGGGCCGCCTCGATGAAGCGCGGCGCATTTTTCACGCGCTCGCGCCGCTGATGGAGGCGCTGTTCGCGGAACCGAATCCGGCGCCGGTGAAGGCGCTGCTGGCCGCCCAAGGGCTGATACGCGACGAATTGCGCATGCCGATGACGCGCGCTGGCGACGCGCTGGTCGCGCGGTTGCTCGCGCTGGATGGTGATCTCACCTCGGCGTGAAGAATTTACATGTGCTTGCACCACATTGGGCAGGTTCGGAATATTCCGAGATGATCATTCGGCATGCCAGGTGATAATTGCGACACTTTTTTCACGATTATCACCGGGTTCGTCCGGTGCACGCCTTATGCAGTTATCCCTGTTAGTTCCGTTTGCCGATGTCTTGTCCTATTTGAAAACAGCGCTCAATCCGTGCCATCCGCGCTCCGCGCGTCGTCGCTCGCCGTGCGTGTGGGGCCGCTGATGTCCTCCGTCCTTTTTTCTGGCCGCCTGAGCAGCGGCTCTATCAGCTTTGTTACCCGCCGCACCGCTGTGATCATCGCCGCCAGCGCAGCCCTCGGCACGGCGGCGCTGGCGCTCGCCGCCGGCATCGCGATCGGCTTGCACTGGCCGGCCGAAGCATCCGGCAATCCCGACTCGGGCCGTGTCGAGCGCGACTATACGATCGGTGAACTCGGCAAGTTGAACGCGTCGGTGGCGCAGATCGAACCGCGTATTGCGCGCCTGACCGCGCAGATCGGCGCGCTGCACGATTTCGAGTCGCGTCTGAATACACCCAGGCGGTCGCCACGCGCGCCGGCCATGCCGGCTGGCGCTGAAGACCTGGCTGGCGATAGCGAGGGCGGTCCTTTATTGCCGCCGCGCCGCTGCGTCGACGTGAGCGCGCAGCCCGGCGATCGCACCGACCCCGCGCGCACCCGGCAACAACTGGACTGCATCTCGGCGGTGCTGTCGTCATTGGAACGGGAGAGCGCCGGCCTCCAGATGGCCTATAACGCGTTTCCCGGCCGCATGCCTGCCGACGGCGCGCGCTTCGGCTCACCGTTCGGCAATCGTGCTGATCCGTTCACGCGTCGTTTGAGCTTTCATTCCGGCATCGATCTGGTCGCGTCAACCGGTACGCCGATTCTGGCGGCGGCCGGCGGCCGCGTGATCTTCGCCGGCGAAAAGTCGGGTTATGGCAAGGTGGTCGAAATCGATCATGGCAATGGTTTCATGACACGCTATGGCCACGCGTCGCGCATTCTTGTGCATGCAGGCGATCTCGTACTGCCGCGCCAGCATGTCGCCGACGTCGGTTCGACCGGGCGTTCCACCGGTCCGCATCTGCACTTCGAGGTGCTGGTCAACGGCGTGCACGTCGATCCGGCCGCCTACCTCGCGCTCTTCGCACCCGCACGTCATGGATGAGCGGCGTTTCTCCCGTAATGCGATCGGCCTCACCCAGCGCGCCTACACATTGCAGCCCGCGCGTTCGCTCGGCGTTCGCGTGATGCTGTGGCTAGCCGCGTGCGCGGCCAGCGCCGCGGTCGGCGCAACGGCCCTGATGGCCTGGCAAGCGCAGCGCGCCGGAGTGCTTGCGGACTCGTGCCATGCGGCGCCCGTTCCGCCGGATGTCGTGCAGGCGGAACTCGAGCGCACACGCCTTGCGCTGGCACAGGAAACAGCGGCGCGCGGCGCCGTGCAGAAAACCGCCGACAGCGCGGCTGCCGAAGTCGCGCGTTTGACCGGCCAACTGCAGTTTCTGCAAGGGCGGGGCAAGACGAAAGCCGCTTCTGCAACGGCGTCGAGCCGCTGAGCACGCTCACGCAGCAACCCGGCAACCGCGCCTGACGCAAGCGCCGGACAAGCAAGCCCACCCCCGCTCGTCGCGTGGGACATCACGCGACAACCATTTCCATTCCCGAGAGATCTTTATGTTCGGCAAGAAAAAAACCCCCGGTATCCAGCAATCCAAACTCGCCACCCTCGTCGCTCACGACGTGCGCATCGTGGGCGACCTGCAGTTCAGCGACGGCCTGCGCATGGACGGTCACGTGAAGGGCAACGTCAGCGGCGAGCCGGGCAGTCAGACGCTGCTGGTATTGAGCGACCGCGGCTCCGTCGAGGGCAACGTGCACGGTTATGACGTGGTGATCAACGGCCGGATCGTCGGAGACGTGATTGCCGATCACTTCGTCGAGTTGCAAAGCAACGCGCACGTGACGGGCAACATCTATTACCAGCAATTGCGGATGGATTGCGGCGCCTCGGTGGACGGCAAGCTCACCAAGCGCGAAACCGCGCATGCGGCGCCGCTGCTGGTGGCGGTGACGGACACGCCGTATGAGGAGCGCGAGGACCGCAAGGCGGGCTAGGCGGCCGCGAGGCGCTTCGAACCAAGCCCGCGCGGCTTGGCGGTCGCGAAGCGCTTCGAACCGAGCCGGCTGCGACTGGCGTCGCGCGAAGTTGTCGTGGCCGAGCGCTTCGCCGCATTCGCAGGCTATTCACCTCACTCATTCGCCCTTGTTTGCCCGCTTGTTTGGCCAAGCAAGCCGCGCGCACCTTCACCCTCCAGAACATCAGCGACCTCGCATGACAGAAAGGTCGACATCGTCGTGATCGGCACAGGCCGCACCGAAGCGACGCAGGAAGAAATCCTCCGGATCGATGCCGGGTCAGTGTCCCGATGACATTCCCGCCGGAGAGGCGGAGCCTCGATTTCGACAGCCTTACGAAACTAGTTGCATTTCGATACCAAATTGCCTACGATCCGAGTGGTTGCACATTAAAACCATTTGGCCGGTAGTGCCGCCATCTGGTTCCCGCTCGAACCGCCTGTCCAGCCGGCTCTTCTTGACCCGGGATATCCGACTGGCGGCGCGTTCGTCAAACATCGGATTTGGAAGAGTGACAATGGACATCTCATACGCCCGCTCTGGTCGAAACACGATTGCCCTCGCCGCGATTTGTCTCGCCCAGCTCATGTTCGCGCTGGAAATCTCCAGCGTCCCCGTTATCCTGCCGACGCTCGAAAGGCTGCTGCATGCGGACTTCCGCGACATTCAGTGGATCATGAACGCGTACACGATCGCGTGTACCACCGTGTTGATGGCGGCCGGCACACTCGCTGACCGCTACGGAAGAAAGCTTCTCTTCATGACCAGCCTCGTGGTGTTCGGCGTGGCGTCGCTGATCTGCGGGCTCACGCAGAGCGCCCCGCTGCTCATCGCGAGCCGTTTCGTGCAAGGCATGGGCGGCGGCTCGATGTTCATATGCCTGATCGCCATTCTTTCCAACCAGTTCAAGGAAGGCCACGAACGCATCAAGGCGTTCGGTATCTGGGGCATTTTTCTCGGTTTCGGGCTCGGTTTCGGCCCGATCATCGGTGGCGTGATCGCCGAGTTGGCTGGCTGGAAGTGGGTGTTCCTCGTCCACGTTCCGTTAGCCATTCTGACGTTCTTCCTGGCGATCGGTAGCATAGAGGAGTCGCGCGATCCGGACGCGCGCAAGCTCGACCTCGCCGGCATCGTCACGCTCTCGCTCGCCGTCTTCGGGCTCACCTGGTACATCACGCAAGGCTCGGAGCAGGGCTTCACGAGCCGCGGCTCGCTGTACATCATTGCGGCTACGATCTTGAGCTTCGTTCTGTTTCTCGTGGCCGAGCGAGTGAACGCGCATCCCATGTTCGACTTCTCGGTCTTTCGAATCCGCAAGTTTTCCGGTGCGATCATGGGTTCGATCGGCATGAACTTCAGCTTCTGGCCGTTCATTATTTTCCTGCCGATCTTCTACCAGGGCGCGCTGCACTACGACATCGTCGCGGCAGGCCTCTCGTTGCTGGCCTATACACTGCCGACGCTCGTCATTCCGCCTGTCGCCGAGCGGCTATCGCATCGCTATCAGCCGGGCGTCATCATTCCTCTCGGCATGTTCACGATCGGCCTCGGATTCATTCTGATGCGTTTCGGCGCGAGCGCTGAACATGCCAGCGGCTTCACGATGCTGCCGGGCTCGCTGCTCGCGGGCATCGGACTCGGCCTGACCAACACGCCCACCACCAATACCACCACGGGCTCGGTGCCGTCGAATCGTGCCGGCATGGCCTCGGGAATGGACATCAGCGCACGGTTGATCAGTCTCGCCATCAATATCGCGGTGATGGGCTTCGTGCTGGTGGCGGGCATCAGCGATTACCTCAAGAACGTCCTGCCGAGCGTGTTCGACGCGGCACAGCGCCAGTCGCTCGCCGAGCACATCGCGGCCGGCAGCGTGGAAGGGCTGACTGAACGCTTCCCCGCGCTCGTGCAGGCGGACCCCTCTGGCGCGGTCCTGCACGGCGCACTGGTGCACGGCTTTGGCTGGGTCATGCTCTATGGCGGGCTGGGGGTGTGGGCGCTGGGCGCGGTCAGCCTGGTGCTGTTCGGCACGCAGCGGTCGGCGCAACGCGCGAGCGTCTGATACCGGCAAACGGACGGCATGGTCCCGCGCCGCGCAAGACGGTCCGGCCGCACGGCGCGGCGTGAGAAAAAGAAGGCGAACCGAACGAAAATGCGATGGAGCAGCCGATGAACGATCTCCTGAAGCACGTGCTGGATGCCTACGGCGGCCTCGACCGCTGGCATTCGCATTCGCAGTTGAGTGTAAAGAGCGCGACGGGCGGACCGTTCTGGCCGTCGAAGGGCATTGCCGAGAACCACGGCTGGGGCAACGTGACGATTCGCACGGCGAGCGAATGGACTCGCATAGCGCCATACGGTGCGCCAGATCGAACGATGACGTTCGCGCCGGAGCGGGTCGTCATCGAAGACGGCGATCGACAGATCGTGCAGGAACTCGTCGATCCTCGCGCGGCTTTCAAGGGCTACGGTCCACATTCCTATTGGGACGCATCCCGCCAGGCCTACTTCAACGGCTACGCGCTCTGGACCTATCTCGCCACACCGTTTCTGCTGGCGCAGCCGGGTGTCGAGCTCACCGAGGGTGCGCCGTCGTACGAAGACGGTGAAGTGTGGCGCGTCCTCGACGTGTTGCTGCCGGAAACGATCGCCAGTCACAGTGCGGCTCAGCGCTTTTACTTCGGACCCGACTACCTGCTGCGTCGCCAGGACTACCGCCTGGATGTCTCGGGAGGCACGCAGGTCGCGCATTACGTGTCCGATTTCGTCGAAGTGGAGGGCCTGCGCTTTCCGTCGAAGCGACGTGCGTATCCGCGAGGTGAGGGCGGCCAGCCGGATCGCAATCAGTTGTTGGTGTGGATCCGCTTCGATGAGTTTCGCTTCGATTGACGGGCTCGCGAGTAGGCGCATCGCGAAGCGAACGTGGGCGGGAATCTATCCACGAAGCATTAGATAACGCTTGTGGCGGTAAAAAGAAGTTTTATAATGGAACCAGCCGTGTCGACGTTTCACACGGCTGTTCTTGTCGAAGAGGGTGGTCCGCGCGTCGTGCGCCATCTTCTAACGGGCGTAAATGACTGCTCGACGGGGAACGTAGCCGTTGAGGTCTATGTAATCGGTCGGGCCAGTTTGTCAGGCAGCTGGAGGGCCGCGATGGTGAAGCGAACGAGTCACAAGGCAACGGGTTGTCCCATCGCGCGCCCGCTGGACGCCATAGGCGACTGGTGGTCGCTCCTGATCATCCGCGATGCTTTCGATGGCTACGAGCGCTTCGGTGAATTCCAGAAGAGTCTCGGTCTTGCAAAGAACATCCTGACGACGCGGCTGCGCAATCTCGTTGAGCACGGCATTCTGGAAACGGCGCCGGCTTCCGACGGCAGCGCCTATCAGAAGTATGTCCTCACGAAGAAAGGGCTCGGTCTCTTTCCACTGCTGGTGGCGTTGCGTCAGTGGGGCGAGGAGCATTTCTTCGAGCCGTCCGAACTCGATGTTCGCCTCGTCGATCGCAAGTTCGGTCAGCCTGTCAAACGGCTCGAGCTTCGTTCGCAAGACGGGCGTTTGCTGGGCCCGGAGGATGCCGAAGTAAGAAAGATCAGCAGTGGTTTGCGCGCATCGCCCCGGCCGTCGTCCGCACAGCAGGTCAACGACGGTCGCCGTAAAAAAGATCCAGCCTGACGATCCGCTTCATTGCGGTTTTGGCGATGTCCATTCGAGTCATCGCCGCTCGTCGGGTGAATGACAGTTCTTCCCAACGTTCCCGGCCGATAACCACGGTCCGAACTCGCACCGACAGCGTTGCACGAGCTGCGGTCGCGTAGGTGACGTTTCAACCTTTGAAGATTTATTCGCAACGCCAAACTCTTCCAGTGAGAGTTTTTGGCGTGCGCTCGTTTTGCACTGGCCGGGTAGCCAGGTATTCGCGCATGCATAAAGGCGCCATTGCACCGGATTCGCTGCTTCAATATTATTTCCGCGCTATGAACTAGTTACATACCAGAAGCCGAAAAAACGGAGCTATCGAAGTCTGGTTTTCGATAAAAAGGTATTTGCAGGAACGTCGATTAAAATAGTTGCAAGTTGAAACCTCAACATCTATATTGTG